>JBIJDL010000046.1:0-21799 GCA_044344195.1 Candidatus Hydrogenedentales bacterium | reverse complement strand
GAGAAGGAGAAGGAGAAGGAGAAGGAGAAGGAGAAGGAGAAGGAGAAGGAGAAGGAGAAGGAGAAGGCGAAGGCGAAGGAGGATGCCAGTGTGCCAAAAATTCAGTGGACACCGGTGGAATCGGACGCTATTTGGGCGACTGGTTCTTGCTGATCGTGGCTTTGGTCGGCCTGAGCGTCTGGCGGGAACCGGGGCGTCCCACACAGGGTTGATCGGCGGATCAGATTTACCTTGTCAGTTCGGGGCCTGGCTAGCCATAATAGGTCAGGCAGGTAATGGCGTGGGCCGATATTTCAGGCGTTATGGCGTCGGCATTCTCGGGGAGATTCAAGGTGCTTCTGGCCGCACGGCGGTCAAAGGAGTGTGTTGGACATGTGGAAATTTATCTTACCGTTGACAATTGCGGGCAGCGTTCTGGCGGGACTTTCGGGCGGGGGTGTGGCCCGGGCCGCAGAACTCGGCGACCCACCGACCGATGTGGAGGGAAAGACCGAGGTCAAGTTCCCTTCGCCCGCGAAAGCCGTCAGCGTGGATCGCTTCAGCCGCGCGGCGGTGGTGGCCCTGTACCAGACCGTCTACCTTCCCGGTGAACTGCTAGGTATGGGGTGGACCGGAAACAGCAGCTCGTGCACTGCGGGCACGAACAGCGCCCTGTACCACCAGGCGACGGTGGATCGCATCAACTATTACCGCGCCATGGCGGGGGTGCCGGGGAATATCACGTTTGACGACACGCTGAACGCCCAGTGCCAGGACGCGGCCCTCATGATGTCCGCCGAAGACGCACTCAACCACAGCCCCAATCCTTCCTTTGCCTGTTACACCGAAGATGGCGATACGGCGGCGGGCAAGTCCAACCTGACGCTGGGCGAGGCGGGCCCTGAGGCAATCGATGTATACATGGAAGACTTCGGCCTGGGCAATAAGATGGCCGGTCACCGGCGCTGGATACTTTATCCGCGCCAGACGGTAATGGGCAGCGGAAACGTTCCGGCGAATGGCCCCAACAAGGCGGCGAACGCGCTCTGGGTCATCGGGGGCGGGGCGCCGAGCGGTGTTTCCCAACCGGCAGCCTGGCCCAACGATGGTTTTTTCCCCAAGCCCCTGATCGTGGGCCGATGGTCCTACTCCCACCCCGGCGCCGACTTTTCCGCCGCGACCGTCACCTTTGCCGTCAACGGCGTGGAGCAGGACATCATCCCCTTTACCCCGCAGAATGGTTTTGGGGATAACACCATCGTGTGGGACCCGGTAGTCGCCCAGGGCTCGCCGGGACCCGACGTGGTGTTCGCCGTTACCATTGACAATTTCAAGGTGGGCGAAGAAGTGATGTCCAAGTCGTACGAGGTCATCGCCATTGACGTGGTCGATGTGGCCGAGGGTGAGGGGGAAGGAGAGGGCGAGGGCGAAGGGGAGTTGCTCTCGAATCTGCAGGTTGAAGTAACCGATCTCTCGACGAGCTTGCCCATCGAAAACGCCACCGTATCGTTGAGTCCCGATGAGGCGCCCGCTCAAACAGAGAACGACGAGGGGATTTATACGTTTTCCAACCTGCCCCTCGGGACCTACACCGTCACCGCATCGGCCGTCGGCTATAAGACCACGAGTGGTGTAATTCAGTTGGATGAGGCGGAGGAAGGCCTGGCCCTGGAGTTGCCTCGAGGTTCCGGTGAAGGAGAAGGAGAAGGTGAAGGAGAAGGAGAAGGAGAAGGAGAAGGAGAAGGAGAAGGAGAAGGAGAAGGAGAAGGAGAAGGTGAGGGAGAAGGAGAAGGAGAAGGCGAAGGCGAAGGTGAAGGCGAAGGCGAAGGCGAAGGCGAAGGTGAAGGTGAAGGTGAAGGTGAAGGTGAAGGTGAAGGTGAAGGTGAACCCGTCACACTTCAGGTTGCTGCGGAAACACTGATCGACACCTTCGATGATGCCGACGCCAATAACGACGGTGGACTCAGTTTCGCCGAGGCCCGCTCGCAGGTGCCCGGTCTGACTCAGGCGCAGTTCAATATCATGGACCGCAACAACAGCGACACGCTGACTGAGGCCGAGCTCCTGCAAGTTACCGGTGGCGGCGGTGGTTGCGCGGGCTCGAAAGCTGGCACCGGATCCTTCGAAGAAAGTCTGAGCGAGTGGATCATCGGCGCCCTCAGTCTGGCAGCCTTCGGCTTGTGGGGCCGGTTCACGACGATGGGCGCCTGAGACCCTCAGCGCTGATATCGGATTCAGTGATGTCATTCACACCGCCCCGATTCGGGGGCGGTGTTGTACTTGCGGCGTGGGCGGATGGTCCAGCGCGTGGGGTTGCATGCCCGACGGGACTCCGCTATTCTTGGAAGTCGAACCTTAAGGAGACGAGCCGTGTCCAGAGTTGCCTTTCCCGCCCTCGTAATTGTCCTGCTGCTTTCCGCAATTCAGCCCGCCCGAGCGGGTATCCACGATTTCGACGTAGTGGTCTACGGCGGCACCGCCGGCGGCGCCATTGCCGCCGTGGCGGCGTCGGAGGAAGGGCGAAAGACCGTGCTCATCGAGCCCCGCGCCCACATCGGTGGCATGACGTCGGGCGGACTGGGTCGGACGGATTTCGGGGACATGTCGGTTATCGGCGGACGCTCGAAAGAGTTCTATGTTCGCCTCGGGAAGCACTATGGTGAATCGGTCTCGTGGTATTTCGAGCCCCACCAGGCGGAGCGCGTCCTTCGGGAGTGGCTCGATGCGGCGGGCGTCACGGTGGTCTTTGGCAGTCGCCTGAAGTCGCTGGAGAAGAATGATGGCAAGATTACTTCCATCACGCTGTTGAATGAGGAAACCTACACCGGTGCCGTCTTCATCGATTGCTCCTACGAGGGCGATCTGCTGCTGCCCGCAGGCATCACCTACACCTGGGGGCGCGAAGGTCGCGACGAATACGGCGAATCGCTGGCGGGCAAGGTGGACTATTGCCCCAAGCATCAGTTCGACGTGCCTATCAATCCCTACGGCGAAGGCGGCGCGCTCCTGCCGTTGATTCAGGGAGACGATGGGCTGAAACCGGGGGACGGAGACAAGAAGGTTCAGGCTTACAACTTCCGCATGTGCCTGTCCAGCGACAAAGAAAATCAGGTGCCCTTCCCGAAGCCCGACGGCTACGATCCGGCGCGATGGGAGATTCTGCGACGCTATCTCGCCGCGCGCCCCGGCTTGATCATGGACGACATCATGATTGTCTCGCCCATGCCCAACAACAAGACGGACGTCAACAATCGTGGGCCGGTCTCCACGGATTTTCTCGGCGGAAGCTGGGACTATCCCGAGGCGAGCTATGAGGAACAGGCGCGCATCTGGAAGGAGCACGAGGACTACGTCAAGGGCTTCTTCTATTTCCTCTCGAATGACCCTTCCGTACCAAAGGCGCTGCAGGATGAAATCAATGGATGGGGCCTGGCGAAGGATGAATTTGCCGACACGGGCCACTGGCCGCACCAGCTCTACGTGCGCGAAGCGCGCCGCATGATCGGCGCCTATGTCATGCGACAGAAAGACATGCAGGACGAGCGTACCAAGCCCGACACCATCGGCATGGGCTCCTACAACTCCGATTCCCATCACGTGCAGCGTTTCGTTGTGGATCAGTCGCCCTTGTGGGAGAAAGGTACGCCGTCGTTGCTCAACGAGGGGGACGTTCAGGTTCCGGTAAAGTCTTACGAAATGCCCTACCGTTCCTTCGTCCCGAAGAAAGAAGAATGCACCAACCTCCTCGTGGGCTCGGTCTTCTCCGCGTCGCATGTGGCATACTCCAGCATGCGAATGGAGCCCCAGTACATGATCATCGGCGAGGCGGCGGGTATCGCGGCTTCGATGGCTATCGCGGCAGAGGCGGCTGTGCAGGATATCGACATCAAATCATTGCAGGACAAGCTCCATGCCCACGGCGGGATCCTGCGGCGAGAGGACGCCAAGCCCCCGTATTTCGATGTGCGAGATTTGCCCGGCATCGTGCTGGATGAAGACGCTGCGGAGACGCAGGGCGAGTGGGGCACTTCCCGGGGCGTGCCGCCCTACGTGGGCTATGAATATCTGCACGAAAAAGTAGCCAATACCCCCGACTCGCGGGTGCGCTACACCCCGGAACTGCCAAAGGATGGGCGGTATGAAGTGCGCATGTCCTACACCGCCGAGAGGTTCCGCGCGCAACAGGTCAGGGTGGTCATTCAGACGGCGGAGGGTCAGGAAATCCAGTTCGTGAACCAGCAGAAGGAGCAGGGGCCTCTCTCGCCCTTCATTTCACTGGGCACTTTTGCCTTCAAGAAGGGCAAACAGGGCTATGTGGAAATCCAGGGTGGCGTGGACGCAGGCGGTTTCATCGTGGCCGATGCCGTGCAGTGGCTGCCGAAGGAGTGATGGATTTCCGAGCGCGCCACCGCATGGCCGGTGAAAGTAGATTTGACCATGGCACAACTGGGCAGGCTCTGGTCACGACCAATAGAGATTTTCCCACAGATGGACTCAGATGCACACAGATAGAACTAAAGCGTATTTGTTCGATTTGTTCGTCGTGTTTCGAAAGCTTGAGATCTTGCGCCTCGGTGCCGTGAATGGAAGTGAAGCAATGAAATCTCCCCTCATGCTTATTGGTCTAGCGGCTCTCCTCCCGGCCTTGTCTGTTCTTGCCGAGCCGCCTTCGCGCGAGTACGACCTTGTGGTCTATGGCGCAACCGCCGGGGGCGTGACGGCGGCGGTGGCTGCCGCCGGCGAAGGTGTCTCCGTCGCGCTCATCGAGCCTCGTCACCATGTGGGCGGCATGACCAGCGGCGGCCTCGGCGCGACGGACTTCGGCCGAAAGCAGGTCATCGGTGGGATGGCCCGCGATTTCTACGAGGAGCTCGGCGCGCACTATGGCGAACCGATCTCATGGTATTTCGAACCCCATCAGGCGGAGCGCGTGTTGCGGCGATGGTTGCGCGAGGCGCGGGTTGAGCTGTTTTTCGGGAGCCGTCTCGGCACCGTGGAGAAGGGGGGGGCGCGTATCACTGCACTCACGCTGGAGAATGGCGCGGTCTTCAAGGCGCGCGTGTTTATCGATTGCTCCTACGAGGGCGATCTCCTTGCCCGGGCGGGTGTCTCCTACACATGGGGCAGGGAGGGGCGGGATGCCTACGGAGAAAGTCTGGCGGGCCGCATTGAATACAGCGACAAGCACCAATTCTCCGTGCCGGTGAATCCGCGGAATGAATCGGGCAACCTGTTGCCGTTGATCTTCGCCGGTGAAGGGGGCGAGCCCGGTGCGGCGGACCGCAAAGTTCAAGCCTACAACTTCCGGCTCTGCATGACGCAGAATCCGAAGAACCGCCTCGACTGGCCGCGACCCGAGGGCTACGACCCGGCGGAATGGGCGCTGCTGCGACGCTATCTCGCGGCGCGCCCGGAGACGAAATTCGCCGAGCTGTGCAATCCCATCGCCATGCCCGGCGGCAAGACGGACACCAACAACAACGGTCCGATTTCCACGGACTACATCGGCGCGAGCTGGGGCTATCCCGAGGGGAGCTATGACGAGCAGGCGGCAATATGGGCGGACCATGAACGCTACGTGAAAGCCTTCTTTTACTTTCTCGCCCACGATTCGGACGTGCCTGAGGCCCTCCAGATCGAGGTGCACTCCTGGGGTCTGGCGAAGGATGAATTTACCGACACGGGGAACTGGCCGCACCAGCTCTACGTGCGCGAGGCCCGGCGCATGGTGGGAAGTTACGTGACGCGCCAGAGCGACCTTCAAGAGAGCCGCCGGAAAGACGACAGTATTGGCATGGCCTCCTACAACTCCGATTCTCATCATGTTCAGCGCCTGCCCGCAACCGGATCGCCGGATTGGCCCGAGGGCACGCCTTCGGTGCTCAACGAGGGGGACATGCAGGTGGGCGTTCGGCCCTACGACATGCCCTATCGCTCCTTTGTCCCGCAGATTGCGGAGTGTGAAAATCTCCTCGTAGGTTGCGCCTTCTCCGCCTCGCATGTGGCCTATTCCAGTATGCGGATGGAGCCCCAGTACATGATCATCGGCCAGGCGCTCGGCATTGCCGCAGTCCAGGCACTCGAAGGGGGTATCCCGGTCCAGGGCATCGATGTCGCCGCGCTGCAGGCGAAGCTCCGGGCCTCCGGGGCCATCCTGCACGAAGAAGAAGCCATCCCCGACTGGGTGCGGGCATCGGACTTGCCCGGCGTCGTGGTGGACAACGATCGCGCCGAGTTGATTGGTGATTGGAAGCCCTCCGGGAGTTCGGGGCCTTTTGTGGGACTCGATTACGTGCACGACGACAATGCGGCCAGTGCGGAGAACCGGGTCCTCTACGCGCCAGAGGCGTTGGCCGCCGGTCGCTACGAGATCAGAGTCTCCTACTCGGCCAATCCCAACCGGGCGTCGCGGGCGCTGATTCGGATTCACACAGGCACCGGGGTGGTGGAGACACGCGTGGACCAGCGCGCCCCTCAGGGAGAGCTCGCGCCCTTTGTGCGCCTCGGCCTGTACGATATCGCGGCGGAAGGTGGTTCCGTTGAAGTCGTCGGAAGCCCGGATGCCGGGGGCATCGTCAGCGCGGACTGTGTGCAGTGGCTGCCGCATGGTCCCTGAGCCATCTTTCAGGAGCTTTTCCCGATTGGTCTCCGCCTGATACTATCGAGATGGAGTCGCTTCCATACCCTGAGGCGGGGGCGAGTCGAATGTAGAAGCGGGCAGCACCGGAAAGGTCTGCCTCCGCAAGGCTGTTGGAGGAACGGTGGTCGTGTTTCTGCTCGGAAGGTTGGACATAGTCTTACGTCGAAGTGCCCGTGGATGGATCAAGTCAATTGGCCGATTGGGCGTCCGCATCGCCTTGGGCTTTCTCTGCTGCGCCCCTGCGGGCGCCGAGGTGACGGATCCGGTGCAGATGCTTGATCGCATGCGCGCCAACTTTGTTATCGAGTCAGGAACATCGATCGGCAACCGCATCGAGGCCGAGGTGACTTGGCGGATGAAAGAGGACGGGCCGGTGCTCCGCTCCGGGAACGTAGTGGACCAGTGGCACGTCCTCTGCGAAGGTGGGCGCTACGGGACGGAGCGTTACCGCCAATCGCCCGATGGAAATCGCAGAACGCGCTCCGTCTACCAGGGCGACGAGCGCCGTGAGTTTGTATTCGACTTGAACGCAACCGGGGAAGGGGCCGTGGCGGGCGAAGTGAGTATCCACCATCAGTTTAACCGCGGTCCGACCATACGCTTGCCCCTGCAGGAGTACCTGGATCGACTGTGTGGCCCGCCGGGTCGCCGGGGCTTCGGGTACGAATTGCTGGAATCGACAAAGGAAAGGGTGCCGGTTGATGGGCACCTCTGCCACGAAATCCAGGGGGCATGGAGCGGCCGAAATTTCACCTTCTGGCTCGATCCGGAGTTCGGTTACCTGCCGCGAAAATACACCATAAATTTGATACATCGCGACGAGTTCTCCGGTAGGCGGAGCGGCTGGCGAAACCCGGCGGACCTGCGGATGCTTGCTCCGCCTCCGGAGCTGAGCCAAGGTGTCGCTCCGATCCGGTCGGAGGAGCGCCTGTCCGAAGTAGAGATCATGCAGCGGGATGGTCGATTCTACATGGCCCGCGCCGTACTCGAGCGGACCCAGTACTTTGACGGCGGAGCCGTCTATTCGCATCGGGCCGTATTGCAGACCGGGGACTACGTCTTCGCCGGGCACCGCGATGTGAACGGCTTTCTCGATTTTGACGGCTTGATTCGAAACGGCACCCCCGTCGAAGAGATCTGGTCCGGAGACCCCGAGAACCCCGAGAGGGTCGAGCGCTATATCCTGTTCGATGGGAAGAAATTGCCCCACTACGGAAGCTTCAAAGAGTATATGAGCGACCTCGGCAATGACCTGGCTCGACTGTCGCGGGATTTCTCCCTCCAGAACCTCCAGCGTATCGACAGCAAGTTTCTTATCACCGTGTGCGCCGTCGCGGCCCTGCTCATCAACGGCGGAATCGCCTACGCCAACTACCGAAAGAACCGGCCGAAGCCGTCTTGATCGCGCTGCGCCTTGCGGTGTCAGGGAAGCTCAGTGGTCGTGCCGATTGAAGGGATGCGGCGGTCCAGGGTGGGTGTCCGATCTTTAACACCGAGGCTCTCCGTCGTAAAGTTGGCATCCGGGATTTGGACACCGACGCGCGATGATTCCCCCTCTGCAATCCCGGCAAAATCCAACTGAACGCTTATCCGATTTGCCTTTGCGCCTTCGCGCCTTTGCATGCGAATAAATCAGCACGAATGACCTGGGCGATAGAGCGACAACCGAATTCCCGCATCACTGGAATCTCTGTCCCTTCGTGCGCTTCGCGTCTTCGTGGTGAAAATATTTTCCCCGTCATTTCCTGTTTTTCAGTGGCGGGTTCTGAGCGAGTAAGGAATAGTCTGCTCGAATTATCTTTCCAGGCGGAAAAGAAAATGACGAATAGCAGCTCCAACTACTCGCGCAGGGCCTGCTCCTCCGCCTGCTCCAGATCTTTCAACAATTGCCGCATTCTCCGCTCACTCTCCGCCGTGGCTGCCTTTCTGCGGCGGAGGATTGATGCGAGGCGACTGGCGGAGCCCGAAATCCAGGCGCAGAAAGTCTCAACGGAATAGACAAACCAAAATGTGACGGCAATGGTAATTAAATTGACTTCCCAATCCTTGTCGCGACCGAAGAGGATCAGCGCAAGTATGCCAGCAAGGATGTACTTGATCTGGAGCAATTGCGCCACGGCCATTTTTCGTTCAACGCCGCCTTGCTCCGCCTGCGATTCATGTTCCATTTCAAAGCCTCCTTTTCAGAATTGGAATATCGCGACTACGGCTTTCCGTAATCGTCGCTATCTTCCCGCGCTGCCGTCGTTTGTTGCAGTGGCCGGGGCGCGAGAACAACACGTTCTGGGTGTTCCCGCTGTTTCTCCTGCAGGTATTTTACCAACGCGTCAAGGTCGTAGTTGAACTCTTTCGCGATCTCGTCCTTGATTCGCCACACTTCTTCGAGAATGGGGTCGGCGGACATGATTCAGATCTCCATAAGTTCTTCGGGATTACAGATAACGGGACATTCATAACCTGCGCTTTCGATTACGGCGATCATGCGTTTTCTGTGGGTGGCGTTTGCGATATGCCTGTAGTTCCACGTCAGCAAGAACTCAGCGCGATGGACCGAGGCGACCGCAATGTGAAGAGCATCGGCTCCGGAGTTTGCCGGGAGTATACCAGCGTCGAGGAGGCGTCGAGCCAGCAATCGAGTCGACTCGCTGACTTCCAAAACCTTGCATCCAGAGAGTGTGGCAAGGCGTTGCCGCGCGCCATTCAGATCGCCTCTCGAGGCTTCCATCGTGACAATTTCTGATGTGACCAGTTCAAACTCTGGCGCAGCATCTTCCCACCAGCGTTGCGTCAATTCCTGGCGTGCAGCGGCGATGAGATCCCGGCTCGGCCGACCGGTCAGATAACTGATCACGCTGGTTTCGATGTATACCGTTGGCTTCATGCCCTCAGTATATCACCGATCGCCGCGGTGCGAGGGGAATTCCTACAGCCCCGTCTTTGCCCGCAATCCCGCCACTTCCTCATCGCTCAAGTAGCGCCACTCGCCCGGTTTGAGCTCGCTGGCCTGGATCCCGCAGAAGGCGATGCGCGTGAGTTGGGCCACGGGGTGGCCCACGGCCTTGCACATGCGCTTCACTTCGCGGTTCTTCCCTTCGTGGATCTGGAGGCGGACGAGGCTCTGCTTGGGTGTGTGCTTCATCACCTGGGCCTTTGCGGGGGCCGTGATGCCGTCTTCCAGCTCGACACCCGCGCGGAGCTGATCGAGGGCTTCGTCATTGACGCGGCCCCAGACCCAGGCGAGGTACACTTTTGGAATCTGGTAGCGCGGGTGGATGAGGCGGTTGGCCAGCTCGCCGTCGTTGGTGAGGAGGAGCACACCGCCCACGTCGAGATCGAGGCGGCCGATGGGGAAGACACGCGCACCCACGTCGCCCAGGCCGTCCAGCACGGTCGTGCGGCCATGGGTGTCTTTGGCCGTGGTGATGGTATTCGGGAGTTTGTTCAATACGAGGTAGACGTGGGCCTCGGTGCCTACGGGCTTTCCGTCCACGAGCACCAAGTCGGTGCCGGGCTCGACCTTGTAGCCGAGCGACGCGACTTCACCGTTCACCGTGACGCGGCCCGCTTCGATGATGACTTCGGCGGCGCGGCGGGAGGCCACGCCGCAGGCGGCCAGGTATTTCTGGAGCCGTTCCACGGCCCTACCGCGTTTCCTGGAGTTCTTCCAGGGTCGGCAGTTCCTTGAGACTGCCCAGGCCAAATTGCACGAGGAAGTCGTCCGTGGTGCGGTACAGCTTGGGGCGCCCAGGGGAATCGGAGACGCCGGTCACCTTGATGAAGTGGCGCTCCTGCAGTTGCTCGAAAGCGTGGGACACGCTCACGCCGCGGATCGCTTCCACTTCGGCGCGCGTGGTGGGCTGCTTATAGGCGATGATCGCCAGCGTCTCCAGAATGGACTTTGACAGCCGCTTGCTGCGCTTGATCTGGAAGAGGCGGCGGATGAACGGTGCAAATTCGGGCTTCGTCAGCAACTGGTAGCCGCCGCCGATTTCCTTCAGAAAATAGGGGATCTCGGTGCGCTTGTTGAGATCCTCGCGCAGCTCTTCCAGCAGCATGCCCACGATTTCGGGGTCCATATGCTCGCTGATGGCTTCGGCGAGGCGCGTGGCGTTCATCGGGCGGTCGCTGGCGAACAGGAGCGCATAGAGGGCCTGACGCGTCTCTTCCCGGCCCATGGACTCGATGGAGACAATCTCCTCGTCGTAGTCTTCGTCCTCGCCGGGGGCTTCGCCTTCAACCTGGCTGCCTTCGATTCCATTGTCTGCCTCATTTTCAGCCACGTCAGTTTACCTTCTGGCCCATGAGTTCCAGGAAGGGCCGAAGCTCCGCAACGAGGGCCGCAAACTTGTGGGGCTTCAGGGACTGGGGGCCGTCGGAGAAGGCTTCCGCCGGGCGGGGGTGCACTTCGATCATGAGGCCATCGGCACCGGCGGCTACGGAGGCGCGGGACATGGGGCGCACGAGGTCCCACATGCCGGCGGCGTGGCTCGGGTCGACGACGACGGGAAGGTGGGTGTATTTCTGGAGGACGGGCACCGCCTGGATGTCCAGCGTGTTGCGGGTCTCGGTTTCAAAGGTGCGGATGCCGCGTTCGCAAAGAACGACGTTCGGGTTGCCCTCGGACATGATGTACTCGGCGGACATGAGTAGTTCCTGGATGGTAGACATCATGCCACGCTTGAGGAAGACCGGCTTGCGGGCCTTGCCCACGGCCTTGAGCAGGCCGAAGTTCTGCATGTTGCGCGCACCGATCTGGAACATGTCCGCGTGCTTCTCCACAAGGGGAACCTGCTCC
Organism: Candidatus Hydrogenedentales bacterium; assembly: GCA_044344195.1. Classification (GTDB taxonomy): domain Bacteria; phylum Hydrogenedentota; class Hydrogenedentia; order Hydrogenedentales; family JAEUWI01; genus JAEUWI01. Next base: position 10,385 of record JBIJDL010000046.1, on the reverse strand, counting down.
GTTGTCATGACTTCCGTGACCACGGGCATGCCGTATTCTTTGCCCGCTTCCTCAAGAAGGATGAGTCCCTCTTCCTCCATGCCCTGGAAGCTGTAGGGCGAGGTGCGGGGCTTGTAGGCGCCGCCGCGGAGCATGTTGGCGCCCGCTTCCTTGCAAACCTTCGCGGTTTCCATGATCTGCTCGCGGGATTCCACCGAGCAGGGTCCGCCGACGATGGCGAAGTTGCCGCCGCCGATTTTTACGTTGCCGCACTCCACCACCGTGCGCTCCGGTTTTACCTGGAGACCCGCCAGCTTGAAGGGCTTCAGAATGGGAACCACCTTCTCCACGTGAGGGAGGCTTTCCAGCGCGGCGAGGCGTTCCTTGCCCCGTTCGTCCCCTACGGCGGCGATCACGGTGCGCTCCACGCCTTCAATGACGTGGGCGCGGTAGCCGAGGTCCTCAACCTTCTGGATTACGTGGTCGACATCTTCGCGATTTCGGGAGGCCATTATGATAATCATGGCGAAAACCTTCCGTGAATTGAATCATTGACGACGCGGTGGGCCGCTGGCCTTCAGGCCGCATCTGGCTGAATAGTTACAATTTTCTGTCACGCCGCCGGGGAGCCGTTGTTCCTGCTGTGTCCACGGATTTACCGTGCCGACATTCCGGGAGACGGGTATTCACAGGCGGGCCGGGTAGGACGTATCCCCTTGAACCCACTGGGCATAGAGCATCAAGGGAAGCGGGAAAGCACTGGCCCGGAAAGGAAAAGTATACCTGCCGCTGCCTTCCGAAAGCAACGAAATGGCCGCGCCGTGGTATTGTGCAAGGGTGCGGTGCAGCCTGCCGGGTCGGTACCTTGCCGGACATGGTATCATGGGCAGGTGAATGGCCGCGCGATGGGTAAGGCGATACGAGAAAGGGGTCACGATGCGAGAGTTACTTCGAATCTCAGGGGTATTTCTTCTGGCCGCAGTCGGTTTGCTGGGCACGGGATGTCCCCCCGACCCGGTGGAGGCCATTTCCTTTTCCAACGCCACCCTCGATTTTGAGCGCAGCGAACTGCCGCGCTTTCTGGAGGTGTGGAACAACAACCCGGGGGTGGAGCGGCTGAGTCTGGCGGTGATCCCGTCCAACTCGTGGATTGTGGTCAACGTCCGAACGGTGGCGAGCAACGCGCCCGCCCAGACCACAGGACCCTTCAACAAGCAGACGGTCCAAGTCTCCATTGACCGCACCCGTTTGTCCGCTGGCCAGCACACGGGCAGCATCATCTTCAGCGCGCCCGGCATCATCACCCGCGCCGTCCAAGTGACCGTGACCCAGGATACGACAGGAAATCTTGGCGAGTTGAATGTGGTGAATCCGGTGACCACCTATTCCTCGCCCTACCTCATCGATTTTTCCTTCTCGCTCCACGACAGCGAGGGGCACGGCGTCGTGCGGGATCCCGACCTCTTCGCGGTGCTCGCTCGGGAAGGCGCCCAGGTCATCCCCAACGAAACCGATGTGTACCTCCAGCGCGGCGCGGCCCGCCAACTCAAGGTCGCCCTCGTGCTGGACTACACCCAGTCTATGCAGGAATCCGGCGGTGCCATCGCGGCGATGGAAGATGCCGCAAAGGATATTCTGCTGCCTGCGCTCAACGACGATGCCCTGGTCAGCGTCACCGAGTTTCACCGTGACGATGCCGAGGCGGAAATCGTTACGCCCTTCACCGTGGATCGCGCCTATACCCGCGAACGGATCGACGCGATTCAAGAGGAGTTCGTCCGCGGATTCTATTCCGCATCGCGCATGCTGGACGCGGTCCTCGATGCCGCAGGTACCTTCGAGTCCGGCAGCGAAGACGAAGAGTCGCGCTATATCCTGCTCTTTACCGACGGCGATGATACCTCCAGCACCGCCGACACCAACGCCGTGGTGAATCTAGCGAAGGCCCGGGGTATCCGAATCTATGCCATCGACTTCGGCACGGACGCGGTCTCCACCGATCTTGACGAACTCACGGAGCGCACCGACGGCACCCTTTTCACGGCGGAGACCGTAGCGGATCTGGATGATTCCTTCATGCAGATCGTGCAGGATCTCGACGGCCAGTACACCCTTCGCTGGGCCTCCGTCGCCCGAAGCAGCACGCCCTTCCTGCCGGGCTTCACCCTCATTCTCGGCGATGAATCCACCAGCTATACAGCAGAGAGCAACTTCGTGCCTACGCAGTACGCCGGGAACGGCCCCCTCGAAGGCAAGCTCCGCTTCGTATCGTCCGACAGCGAAAACGCCACCACCGTTTTCCTCCGTGCGGATTATGTCCCCCGATTGATCAGTCGCTTCAGCATCTATCTCGCCAGCGACACGGGCTTCACCGTAGAGGCCGTGGATGCTTCGAGTGATGGCCTCCTGGGCGGCTGGACCCTTACCAGCACCGACGATCCCGAGGGCAATGGAATCACGCTCGACTTCCAGTCGACGGATGATCCCATGCCCTTTGGCGCCTTCGGCCCCATGCTCCGCATCAGCTTTGACGCGCTGCTGCCCGAGGGCGAGCCCCTGTTCTCCCAGGTCTACGTGGACAACACCATCTACGAAGGCGGCGGCGGCCAGAGCTTCGTCGTCGACGGTTACGACAACACGCCGCCGGTGAAGTAGGCCGACAATCTGAATGGAATTGAAGGGCGGATCCGATGCTTCGGGTCCGCCCTTTACGTTACCACGGATGGCACGGATAGCACGGAATGGAAGGAGCGAAGCCCGACCAAGTGTGCTATGCTGATGCCAGCGGAAATACAGCCGCGCAAGTGTCCTCAACCGGGAATCGACGCACAGGTGCCCACATGAGTAAGCCGTTCATCAAGCGACTCAAGATTTCAAACTTCAAAAGCATCGATACGCTCGAATTGCACGATGTTGGCCCATTTTCGGTGTTTGCCGGGGCCAACGGGACGGGGAAGAGCAATTTCTTTGATGCATTGGCGTTTTTTCAGAGGGTGGTCGTCAGTGGTGCGGTGGAAGCAATTCGGTCTTCGGGGGGCTCAGAGTTTGTTCGAAATGCGACCGCGCTTGAGTCGTCTGATGAGACTACTTTTGGTATTGAGCTGGACGGTGTCCTTTTAGATAGCTCCGAGGACCAAGCCGGTGTGTATGTACCAACAAGTTATTCCATGACAATCCATGGCGGAGAATCTGGCCCCCAGTTGGAGGAGTATCTGGAACAATCCGGCATCAAAGTACTCAATCGCCCCCGTGGAAAATCAGGGCTTGAGTTCACCACCAATACGGGTTATCCGGTTAGTCCAAAGACCCGCGACGACTATTCGAACTTGTCCATGTTTAATGGTATAGCGATTGGTGAACTTGCCCGGCACATCCGCATTTACAGAATCGATCCTGGTGCGGCGACGGGGGCCTTCGATCCTGATGGAGATGACACATTCCTTGACGTGAGCGGCCGCAATTTGGCGGCGGTACTGTCCCGCATGGGGAAAGATCCCAATGTGCGAGAAGACATTCGCGAATGGATGGAGTTCTTAGTGCCGACGGTCGAATCGGTAAATATCGAGCGCAGACATCTTGATAAAAGATCTGAGATCATGTTCAAGGAAAAGCATGCGGAGCGTGCGTTTCCAGCGGGCTTTGTATCCCAAGGTACAATGTTTGCACTATCTCTTCTTGTCGCTATACTCGACAAACCCGCTCCTCTCAGCCTCACACTCATCGAGGAACCGGAGCGGGGATTGCATCCAAAAGCTATTGGGGAGTTAATCGAATTGATGCGGGAAACTGCCACACCGGAGAACGCAATTTGGATAACGACGCATTCCGAGGCCGTCGTGAGACATACGAAGTTGGACGAGTTGTGGCTTGCCGACCGAAAGGATGGTTGTACAACAATGAAGCATGCTTCCGATGGCAATCTGACCGATGACGATATTCGCCCTTTCGGCATGGATGAGGCTTGGCTGTCCAATCTTTTGGGCGCAGGATTGCCTTGGTGAGGGTAGGTTTCATAGTCGAAGGCGACACAGAGAAGCTCCTGGTCGAAAGTAGTTGCTTTCGGGACTGGATGTACGGAGACCTCGGTTTGGAGGTGGTTGATCCCATCTTAAATGTGACGAGTATCGACAATTTGAGGCCGCACCGGTTGTCTTTGGAACTTCCGGCCTTTGCCAAGGAAGCGCGGCCGGATAAGATCGTTGTCCTTTCAGATCTCGATCCAAGTGATGTCGTTCCGTGTATCACCATTAGAAAGCTATTGATTTTAAAGGATGGTGTAGATCTCGTTTTGATCGCCAGGACATCGGTGGAAGCGTGGTTTCTTGCAGATACGGAAGCCATGCGAAACTGTACCGGTAGCAGGGAGTTTTTTGAAGCGATGCCTGAGTCCTATGCAAAGTCATGGGACAGACTGAAGTCTGTACTTGTGTCGGAAACAGGTCGAGGCCCGGGGGCAAGCAAGCCGAAGTTTGCACAAAAATTCATCCAACAGCACGGTTTCGATCTCTCCCGCGCCGCCGCCCATCCCGCGTGTCCGAGTGCGGCCTATGCCGTCGCACGCTTGAAGTCCCTCGCCGCAACTTAACGCACGCGATGGGCGTCGAGCTTCTCTTCGAATAGAATAAGCGTGGGGCGCTGATTGTACTGGACTCAGTAGTTCATCGGTGTTACGTATTGCGTGATTGGTCTCGGGACCGTGTCAGTCCCTGAAGGATAGAGAGTTTACTTGTGATAGAAGTTCGTTGCCCCCACTGCAATACCGCGCTGGAAGCTCCGGCGGATCTCGCCGGGAAGATGGTCAATTGCCCGTCATGCGGCGCTACCGTCCGGATACCTGTGCCCGCTTCCGCCGAGGTGATCGACGTTCGCGCGGTCGCTCTGAACGACCCGGAGCCGGAGAAGGAACCGACGTTCGAGGACGATCCCTTCTTCAACCCGGAATACCAGCGCCCGCCGTCGGGAAACGCCTGGGGGCGTACCATCCGCATCGACCGCGGCGGTGATGGCTCCGGCTGCTGCCTCGTCGGATGCGCGGGCCTGATCCTCTTCGTCTTCCTGGCGATTCGCGGGTTCTTTTCCCTGTTCTGATTGCCCCGGGCGTCCCCACCGTGTTCAGCCGTCCACCGGTCAAAATTCTTCTTGACAAAATAATGATAATGACTTATCATTACTGAAATTGGCGGGGGCATTGGAGTCGGTCAGTGGTCAACAGCGCAATACGCAGTACAGGATGGAATCTCAGCGCCGCGGCGTTGGCCCTCCTCCTTTTTGCCGTGAACCTCGCTGTCCCGCTCCATCAGGCCACGCATGGTGCGGCGCTTTCCGCTCATGGGCATTTTGAATGCGGTGGGCGAGGGTTTCTTATCCAGACCCCCGAAGGGCACGGTGACCACCGCCACGGGGACGAGGCCTGCGCGATCTGCCAGGGCGCGACCCGAATCGTCGGTATCCTGCCCGCAATTCCTTCCAACGCGCCCGAACTGACCGGGCCGACAGGGGCAATCGGCAGCCCCGGAACCCTCCACGGTGTCCCGGCGGGGCACGATTTTCAGCGAGGTCCTCCGCAAGAGGATTTCCCCGTAACCGGGGCCTGATTCCCCCTTTTTTGCTCGCTGAATGCATCCTGATCCGGCTAACTGCGCCCGTAGTGTGACCGGTCGGGTCCCCATTCCAAACCGCACTTATTCTGAGTGGAGAACCGTCATGGAAATCATCATCCGCCGTCGCGACATCTATGTCGTTTTCACGGCCCTGTTTGTCTTTGTCTGCTGGGTCGCCTACGCCAAGTTTGAAAATCGCTCCATGCAGGCCCGCCTGCGTGAGCTCGCTTCCGATCATGTGGACGAGTGGTTCAACACCGAATCGCCGCAGGTGAAGCGGGAAGACTTCGATTATGTCGCCATTGTGGACACAGAGCGGCCCTACGAACTTTTTGGCCCGTCCTATGGTGTGGTACACGTCTATATCCGCGAAAAGGGCGATACGGCCTGCAAGACCTTCAAGGGCATCGAGTACTACTACAAACACGATGGCAAGGCATGGGAGCTGGGGGACAGTGCCGGGTGCTCCGCGAAAGAGCACCACATCCGGGCCTTCGAAACCTATCTGGAGAAAGGTATGGGGATCGAAGAGCGCGTTTTTGATGATGCGCTGGGCATTGAGTTTGACGTGGAGAAGCTCCGCGCGCATCTGGAGGGTCGGCCTTATGAGGGCGGTGGACTACACGATGGCCACGACCACGATGCCCAGGTGGTCCACGCCGCGGAAAATGACCCGGCCGCGTCCGCGTCCACCCCGACCGAGACCGTGCCCGCGGGTGGCGAGCAGATTCCACCCGCGATGACGGCGCGGGAGAAGGCGCTGGACCGCATGTGGAGCACCAGGGAAACCCGAAAGACCACCCTTCAATCCGAGTCCGAATCAGAGAACGAGCAACACCAGCACGAGGGAACGGAAGCTCAATGATCACCAATGAGAACGTTATCGAAATCAAGGACCTGATGGTCGAATACACCACCGACAGCGGCAAGCTCATCCGTGCCGTCGACGGTCTGAATCTCTCCGTGAAGCGCGGCGAAGTGGTGGGCTTCATCGGCCCCAATGGCGCGGGAAAGTCGACCGCGATCAAGGTGCTGATGGGCTTCCGCAAGCCGACCCGAGGCAAGGTTCAGGTCATGGGTTTGCCTGCGGGCCACATGGATGGCCGGCGCCAGGTGGGTTTCCTGCCCGAAGTCGCGCTGTACTATCCCTTCCTGACCGCGCGGGAAACGCTCCGCATGTTTGCGAAACTACGCGAGATACCAAAGCCACAGCGCGAGGCCATGATCGACGAGCTGCTCGCGAAGGTCAAGCTCACAGGGCGCGATCGCGAGCCTGTGCGTGGCTTCTCAAAGGGCATGCTCCAGCGTGTCGGTATCGCCCAGGCCATTATGGGCGAGCCCGACCTGCTGATTCTGGACGAGGTCACTTCCGGCCTCGATCCCGTGGCGCGCTACGATGTTCGCCGCATCCTCATGGACTTCAAGGCGAAGGGGAAGACTGTGTTCTTCTCGTCCCACGAGCTCTCCGAGGTCACCATGCTCTGCGATCGGGTGATCCTGATCGACGAGGGCAAGGTCCTCGCGGAAGATCATCTTGCGGCCATGTCGAATGCCATCCGGCGCCATATTGTGAAGGTGGACGGGCTTCTCTCGCCGCCGGTGCTGCCGCCGGGCGTCTATATCCACGCCGTGAGCAACGGCCAGACCACCTTCTCCGCAGACAGCGTGGAGGCGCGAGAATCCATAGACCAGTTGCTCCGGGAGCTCAATGTGGAGGCAAAATCCTCCTACGAAGAGCCGGGCTCCCTCGAAGACTTCTTCGTCCAGCGCATAGGTCACAAAGTCAGTTAATTGAAGCCGCTGCCGTGGCCCCGAAGGGCCGCGCATACTCTTGGAAAGCCATCTCCCATGGATAAAATTCTGGGCATCGCCCAAGTCACCATCATCGATTCCTTTCGGCGCAAGGATCCCTACGTCGTCCTCATTCTCGCCGCGCTCATTGTATTCGGTGCCGGGCTTTTCAGCCGCTTCGGCACCGATGGGCTGGGGAAATTCGTAAAGGATGTGGGATTCACCACCACCGGGCTGCTTTCCGTGCTCATCTGCGTGGTTACCGCAGCCCGCCAGCTCCCCAACGAAATCCAGAACCGGACCCTTTATCCGCTGCTTGCGAAACCGGTGTCGAGGCTGCAGGTCTTTCTCGGTAAATACCTGGGCGTGTGCGCCATGGCCTCCGCTGTCGTGGTGCTCTTTTCGGCGGAACTCTTCCTGCTCTTCAAGATTCTCGGGATACCCGTATCGGCGGTCTTCTTCCAAGCAGTCTACCTGCGGATCCTCGCCATGTGGATCATCGCCGGACTCACCCTGTGCTTGTCGGTCTTTCTGACCCACAGCGGCAATGTTACCGTGTCCATGCTCCTGGCGCTGGCCATGCAGACCTTCGCCAACACACTCACCACGGTTCGCACCGACTTGGAAGGGTGGGGGCGCACGCTGATGGAAGTGCTGTACTGGGTCCTGCCCCATCTCGAACTGTTCGACCTCACGAAGCGCGAGGTACACGGCTATCTGCCCACGCCGTTGTGGGTGCTCGCCGCGCTGACGCTCTATGCGTTGATCTACGCCTCGGTTTTTATCGCCGTGGGCGTCCGCCGTTTCAACCGTGTCGATCTCTAAGGAGTCACTCCGATGAAAAAAGATACCCTGGCGGTCCTCGGCCTCGTCGGTCTCGCGCTTGTCGCGGGCGCGATGCCGGGCCGGATTTCCGCCGATGTGGTTGTCTCCGACGCGACCTACCAGCCCAGTGAAATTGAAGCGGCCAAAGAATCCATTGCCCTGTCCCTCATGGGCCAGCTTCAGATGTCAGTGGGTGATCTGATGTGGCTGAAAAGCATGGAGTACCTCCACGTCGGTATAGTGCAGCGCATGCCCACCAGGGGCGAAGAGGAGGAGGGCTTCATGCGCCAGGACGCCACCGGAACCGCCGTCGGCATGGGCCACACCGAAGGTGTGAACATGGTCCTCGACAAGAACCGGGACTGGCGCGGTCTGCTCGGCGAAATTCACCGCAACGTGACCTGCTATCAGGAAGGACACATGCACGACGATCCGAAAGAGATCATCCCCTGGTACCAGTTGGCCGTCAAGCTCAATCCGAGGCTGGAGCGCCTCTACACCCTGGGTGCCTTCTACCTCGCCGACTTCGCCGGTGACCCGGCGGAGGCGAAGGACTTGCTCGTGGCGGGATGGAAGGCGAATCCTAACAGTTTCGAGGTCAAGGCCGCGCTGGGACGTCTATTCTTTGAGTATGCCGACCGTCTTGAGTTGCTCATTCACGAAGAGAACCGGGGCAAGGAAATCGAGATCCCCGAAGATATGATCCGCTTTCACCCCAATACGGCCACCGAGGCGTACCGCCTCGCAGTAGAAGTGTTGACCGAGGGTGCCCGGGACGCCCTGAAGCTCAAGCTCGCCATGCGCGACAAGCGCGAGGTGTTCGATGAGTTTCAGGACCAGGTCCATGGCGAAACCTATCTCTTCCTGGCGCGCGCCCTCACCGAACTCGGAGAATACGACAAGGCCATTGCCGTCTGTGATGAAGGACTCGAGTACTCCCGCAACGCCCTTCTGCGCTCGCAGCGCCGTGTCGCGGAGCGCCTGAAAAACGGCGAGCCCGCCGAGCCGGTGAGTTAGCGCGAGCTGCGGCATGCACGTGGAACTGAAACCCGAAAGTTTGGGGGGCGGCCGCAGGTGTGGCAGCCCCCCGGAACTCAGGATTCGCGGTACCGCGTCATGGGCGTTGCCCATAATGTTGGGTGCCGTAGTGATACGGCTGCTGAGCTCCATGCCGGACGTGCCGGTGCTTCATTGGCACGGTGCCGATGGTCTCTTCCACGTCCACGAAGGTGGCGGGCTTCCCCACGAGCACGGGGGTGAATCGGGTGACGGCCCACAGCCGGACGAACGCCACTCAGGCGCCGAGGGCTATTATTCGCCCAACAGTTCGGCTGTCGAAGAGGCAGACCATTCGCAGACGACACAGATGGAACAACCCGCCGGGTGGCTTCATCCGTTGTGGGTGCGGGTACCCGAATCGGTAGATGGGGTAGAGGGCCTTCAGGCACGGGCTCCACCTCAGAGGGAAAGAACAGCAGTCCTGTAGATTTCGCTCCGCGGCGATATGCCGCGCTTTCTTACCGCCGACCCGCCGGTATCATATATTGGAGTACTCAATATGAAGAAAACACCACACCGAGGTTTCACCCTGATTGAATTGCTGGTGGTGATCGCCATCATCGGCATACTCGCGGCCATCCTGCTCCCGGCACTGGCGCGTGCAAGGGAGGCCGCGCGAAGGGCTTCCTGCCAGAACAATCTGAAACAACTGGGCGTCATTTTCAAAATGTACGCCAACGAATCCGATGGAGAAAAGCTACCTCGACGCAAGACCTACAACTGTGACGGCATTACGCTCAGCGATACGATGATCTTCGACGGCACCCTCCTCATGCCCGAATATCTAACCGATGCCGAGATCGTGATGTGTCCCTCCTGGGGCAGGCACAAGAGCGCGGTGGAGCGTTATGACGCCAACGCGAACGGCCGGGTCGATCCCTGCGAGTTCCTCAAGGAGCCCTACAACTACATCGGCTGGCTGATTCTTAAGGATGTGAACATTCTCGGCCCCCTTGCCGGTACGGTGGGCACTGATACCGGAGGCCGCTTCTCGGAGAGCCAGTTTGATACCAGCACGCCGTGGGGGGAATTGGCCCGGGCCAATGTGACCTCGTCCGGTGCCCAGAGTGATCGGGATTTCACCGTGAGCGGCGCCTATGCCGGCACCCAGGCGAACGGTGGAAACGTGCT
>JBIJDL010000128.1:0-13346 GCA_044344195.1 Candidatus Hydrogenedentales bacterium | reverse complement strand
CGAACCCGGCCGATTTCAGCCATATTCCAGGAGGTGGCAACGTCCTCTATATGGACGGACACGTCGACTTCATGAAATATCCTCATGAGGAATTTCCCATGAGTGTCGACAGTGCCCGGACCTTTGGCCGCTACAACCGGCCCTTCAACGGTGTGTAAACCCTGAATCTGAAGACCATCGCAATCATCACGCCTCCCACGGATGCGCCGCCAATCGCATCCTGCTCCACCGGGGCGCGGGTACCGACCACTACCCGCGCCCCGGACTTTCAGGCGTGGACTCCATCGAATAAGCGGCCTGATTCAAGATTCCTGTGGACGGCCCAAACAGCACAGGGGCAGGTCGCCGTGGTTGGCGCCCGCCCCTGAGGGTGATTGGTTCGCTTAGTTTACTTCGCTTCCGCGATGAACCCGTGAAAGCGGCCCATCCAGTACGGTAGCAGGTAGTCGGCGCCGGCATCTTCAATCGTTCCGCTGCTGCCGTCGTCCGGCAGGTAGGGATTGCCGTTCCAACGGTCCCAGGCGCGCTCATCCTCCGGCAGCACGGTCATCAACTGCTTCTTGCCGAAGCGATCCACCCGCGGATCGAAGATCAGATCGGCGCGGTGGCTGTTGCGCTGCCGCCACTGGCGCCGGTCGGTGGGAATCCCTTTCAGGTTCTCGGCCGCCGACTCGAGATCCACATAGTCGGGATCGATCGTAGCCGTGACGTAGTAGAAGAAACTGCTGCGGTCGCGGTTGATAGTCTTGTAGTGTCTCCGCACCGCCTTGTGAAGCTGGAGACGGATATCGGGGTCCTGCTCTATCTGGAGAATGGGGTACCAGGCCACATAGCCGAGCTGGTTGTCGGAGTGGTTGTTCGAATCGGGAAAAACCTTCTTTTCCAGCAGCACATTCGCGAGGTAGTGGTGCTCGGTGATGAGGTTCATGTAATGCTGCTGGTACTTCTCGTCGCCCGTGATGTAATAGGTCGTCTTGAGGAAGGAAAGCATCTGCAGGGAGTTGAGGCCGCTCTCCAGGAAATGTCTCGGGCGGTTGTTCAGTTGTTCCGGATCCCAGAAGCCCCAGCGTGTCTGCTCGCCATCCCAGTCCAGCAGCCGATAGCCGTTGTTGACGAGATAATCTGTGAGCGCCCGCACGTGGGCGATGCACTTCTCGCGCTCCGCCGGGTCGTTCTTCGCGATGTGCTCCCAGTAGGTGAAGAAAGCAAAATAGTGGCCGTCGATTTCGTCGGACGAGGTGTCGCTCTTCCAGTAAAACTTGCCGTCGGGGGTCAGGCGCCACTGGGGGTCCTTGTCTTTCCCGATCGCAATGGCCTTCTCCAGCGGCACGACGCTGCGTGCTACCAGGCCCGGAACGCCCGAGGCGTTCTGGAGCATATAGATAGCGTCCATGCTCTCCTTCGCCGAGGCCTTCATGGCGGGATCGCCGGTGGCGCTGTAGGCCAGCGACATGGCCGCCACGTGGTAGGAGGTCCAGAGACCGTCGTTATCGTTGTCTCCGATCTCGTGGGATGTGGGGTTTACCGCATCGTCCAGCACGCACGAGGCCACCATGCCGAAACGGCGGTGGCGCTTATTGACCAGGGTCTCAATCGCTTCCGCCTTTGCGAGCAGCGTAGTCTCCGTGATGTCGAGCTGGCCCAGGCCACCCTCCGTGGCGGTGTAGATCGTCTTGCCGTCAGGCGTAATCGCCACATCGTTAATCTGGTTGCTGGGGATATAGCGTTCGCCCTCGCGATAGAACCACTGGCGGCCCTCCTCGTAAGGGCGGTAGTGAATCAGGCCGTCCGTCGTGCCGATCCAGAGGCGGTCGGCGGCGTCGATGGCGATTGCCGTAACGCTCTCCACCGGCAGACCCTCGCGGCCCCGAATCGCGCGCCACGTGCCATCCGGGTTGCGCACGGCGATTCCCGCAGGCGTTCCGGTCCAGAGCGCACCCTTGCTGTCGAACGCCACGGCGGTGACGTTCGTCGCGAGAGGGCCGTCAACGCCGTAGGACTCGTGGCGCTGCAGAGAATCGGCAGTGGCGTGAAAAAGCCCTTTGGCCGTTGCGAGCCACACTTCGCCCGCGCCCTCGGCAATATCCTGAATCTGCTCCACCGAGGCCGCCGTCAGCCCGGCCCGGTTCACATCGATCAGTGCGCGGGCCGATTCGCTCAACTTCTTTCCCGTGCGAAGGTGAAAGAAGCCGTCGCGTTTCAGTTCCGCGCGGGAAGTGAGCGTCCAATCCGCGGGATTGTAGGTAGACAGCAAATTGTCCGCACCGACCTCGACGGCACCGTCGGTCAGGCGCACCGCCTGTATTGGCTCCTGGCCCACCGACTCCGGCAGCCAGCGGCGCACCTGCTCTTCGAAGGGCGGCACCACGATGGGCAGGCGCCCCTCGGGATGCTTGAAGCTGGCCTTCGGATCGTCCGTGTCGAAAAGGGGCGGCACCACGTTGTGCAGGGGAAAGGGAAGCTTGGAAAGATCTTCCTCAGCAACCGCCGTAAGGGCCAGCGCCGACAATACACAATGGGCGGCAATTCTCTTGATCATGGTCAGGGGTTCCTTTGCGAAATGAACAGCACCTTTCGGTGTACTACGCTTGGACCGCGCCCGACCGCGGCCGGTTTTGATTATGCTTCGAATGCGCAGGGGCGCTTCGTTATTGCGAATCCTCGGACCAGAACTCGTCTTCGCCGCCTTCGACTTCGACCGGGGCCTTTTCCTTGAGCCACGCGTCAAAAGCCTCGGGCTCGAGCACGCGCACCATACCCTTCATGGTGTAGTGCGTGATGCCGCAGAGCTGCGCGCAGGCAATCTCAAAATCCCGCGTGTCATCGCCCTTGATCTTCCGGAATTCGTCCGTGGTCATGGTTGGCACAAAAGTAACGGGGATGGTCATGCCGGGGATGACATCCTGCTTGACGCGGAATTCGGGCAGATAGAAACCGTGCACCACGTCTTTCGAAGAGACTTCGATGCGAACGGGCTTGTTCACCGGCAGAAAGAGCTGTTTGAAGGTGACAATGTCATCCTTGCCATGGGGATCATCCGGATCGAGGCCCACGGGATTACCCTGGTCGTTGTAGAACTTCGGCGACGTGGTGCCGAAGATCCCGTCGGCGCCGGGATAGTGGATATTCCAGGCAAACTGCTGGGCGAGCACGCGCACCTGGAGCGTATCTTCCGTCGGGCTGATGGCGGAGAGCTGGGCCGCGCTGATGCCGCCGCCCAGAGCGAAGTGAATGATCATCTCGGCGACGAACAGCCCGCCCGCGAGGCCATAGACCCATTTGCCCTTCATGCCTTCGGCGCTGGCCTCGGGACTTTTTCCTTTGCGGAACTTGACGAGGGCGCAGATGAAGAAGATCAGCCAGCCCATGAAGACCACGAGCATAAAACCGAAAATGATGATCATGAGCCGATCAATGGCGCCGCCGTGGGCCGAGGCCAGCACAGGGAAGTAGGAGAAGGGATAGAAGTTCATGATGTTGAACCTGCCAGGTTTTGGGGTTGAAGCGGCGTACCGGTACTTTCTTCGGGCTGATGACGCGCAACGCGCAGGGCAATCGCAGTGACGAAAGCGATGACCGTGAGGGCCACGATGCCCATAATGCAGAAAAGTGTAAGGATGGCGGCGTTCATGCCCTGGCTCTGGGCAGCGTCCGCCGGCCCGGAGCAGGTCGCACAGGCCATGGCCAGGGGGGAGGCGAGCACGGTGCAGATCAGAGCGAAATACCTCACAGCCAGGGTTCCTTCTCGGTTTGTTTGTAAAAGCGTATGCCATGCACCAGCAGCAGGGCCCCCGCCGCCAGGGAAATGAGCGCCGGTGCCAGTTCCCCCGTCCCCTCGCGCAGCGCTGAGGCGGCCCGCCACATGCCATAGGCACTGGAGGCGAGTACGCCGACCGCGACGAAGAAGCAATGGAACGCTTTGAGCGACATTACCGAACAGTCCTAAAAAACGTAAAAGCACGCGAAGGTCGCCACCCAGATGAGTGCGACGAATTGTAACATGAGCCCCAGGCACTCGATACGGTTGCGGAGACAAAGTCCGCAATTACTCCCCTGGTCCGGACGGGGCCACAGCAGGAAGAGGGCATAGCCCCCGGCCGAAGCCGCGTGGGCTGCGGTCATCACCGTGATCAGGTACCAGCAGGCATAAAAGGTATTCGTGTCGGGCGCCATGCCTTCGACAAACTCCATCCGAAGTCCCAGCGCCATGAACACGGCGGCGGCCAGACTCGCGGCGGCGACGATCCAGAGGGCGATCGCGGGGAATCCGCCGGGCTTGGCTGCCCCACGCCAGGCGTAGGTCGCGGCGGCCGCGGCCAGCGCGGAAGCCACCACTGCGAGCAGTGCCGGGGTGGTGGGGAGGATGTCGGACCCATCGGGCCAGGACTCTGAGGCGGTGCGCAGGAAGGCATAGCTGGAGAATAGCGCGCCAAAAAACATGGCCTCGGCCGCGAGGAAAAGCCACATCCCGAGCTTGCTGTTATACAGCCCGGTGTCGGGCCGAATAGTGGTGGAATAGGGCGTGGACATTACACTTCCTCCCATTGGGGCGTGAAGTCGGCCGTTGCGCCGGGCTGGCTGTAGGCCATTGACCCGCGATAGGCCTTCGGCGGTGCCTCGAAGTTAATATCGGGCAGGGGGGGCGAGGGAGCCGCCCATTCCAGCGAGGTGGCCTGCCACGGATTGCGGTCGACCTTCTTGCCCCACTTGAGGCTGCCGAAGAAATTGAGGATGAAGAAGATCTGGACGACACCCAGGCCGAAGGCGGACCAGGTGGCGGCGGAGTTCAGCCCGAAGTTCTCCAGGCCGTGGGCGTAGGTCTCGCCGCCGTCATAGAGACGTCGGGAAACCCCCGCAAAGCCCTGCAGGATGAGGTGGGAGAAAATCCCGTTCATGCAGATAAGCGTCGGCCAGAAATGGAGGTGGCCCAGCAGCGTGTTCATCTGCCGGCCCGTGGCCTTGGGGTACCAGTAGTAGATGCCGGCGAAGACGGCGAAAAGAATTCCCGGCGCCACCACATAGTGGAAGTGGCCAATGACATAGTAAGTGTCATGCAGCACAATGTTGGTGGCCGACATCGCCAGGGGCAGCCCCGTGAGGCCGCCGATTCCGAACATGGGCAGGAAGGCCAGCGCGTAGAGCATGGGGATATTGAAGCGGATCGAGCCGCCCCAGAGGGAGACGACCAGCGAGGTGGCGACAATAACGGAGGGCACGGAAATCATGATCGTGGTGAGCTGGAAGAATTCGCTCAGCGCCGCGCCCATGCCCGTGAGATACATGTGATGCGCCCAGACAAGCATGGACAGTGCCCCTAGACCGAGGCTGGCGTAGACCATGCCCTTGTAACCGAAAAGGGGTTTGCGCGTGTTGTTTGCAATGATCTCCGCCACGATGCCGAAGGAAGGCAGCAGCAACACGTAGACCTCGGGGTGCCCCAGGAACCAGAAGAGGTGCTGCCAGAGCAGGGCGCTGCCGCCGCCGCTCACGTCCAGCGCTTCCCCGCTGACCACCAGGCCGCTCGGCAGGAAAAAGCTCGATCCGACCAGGCGGTCCATGAGCTGCATGACGGCCGCGGCCGCCAGCGGCGGGAAGGCCAGCAACAGCAGTACCGCCGTGACCAGTTGGGCCCAGACGAAGTAGGGCAGGCGCATGAAGTGCATGCCCTCGGCCCGAAGTTGCACGATGGTGACGAGCATGTTGATGCTCAGCAGGAGGGAAGACAGGTACACCAGGGCCATGCCCACGAGCCAGATCGACTGACCCGCATTCTCAATTACGGCAAGCGGGGGATAGGCCGTCCATCCGGAATTGGCCGCGCCGCCCGGGGAGAAGAAGCTACCGAGAAGGACCAGCACACCGCTGAGGTAAAACCAGTATCCCGCCCGGCTCAAGCGCGGAAAGGCCAGGCCCGGCGCGCCCAGCATCAGCGGCACGAGATAGGTGCCGAAGCCGCCAACCACCAGGGGTACAACGGCCAGGAAGACCATGATGGTTCCATGCATTGCGCCCAACTGATTGTAGAAATTGGCCGTGATGACGCCACCCGGCATCGAAGGGTGATCGGCGGCAAACCAGCTACCGATCCAGGGAAGGGGCTGCAGGGGGTAGGCGAGTTGCCAGCGCATCAGCAGCATGAAGAGAAAGCCCGTCATGAGCATCGTCAGCGCCGTCACGACATAGAGCAGGGCGACTACTTTATGATCCGTCGAGAATATGAGTCGCGCGAATCCCCCGCGCCCGGTCCGGTTGCCGGTTGATGCGTCCATGAGTACGAACCTTACCCCCAGTTGGTGAAAGGCCCCGGGCAGCCGCAGCTACCCGGGTCCGTCAATTGCTCAAGACTGCCAAGGACCGGAGCGACGAGCCTTTGGCCCAGCCGCAACGGGCGTTGGAAAGGGTGCTTACTCCGCCCGGGTGGGCTTGGAGAAAGTAAAGTTGGCCTCGCCGGGCTTGTCGGCGGCCACGGTCACGGTGGCCTTCTGCACACCCAGACGCTCGTGCCAGGCTTCGATTTCGTACTCACCCGGCTCAAGGTTCTCGATGGTGAACACGCCGTCCTTCTCCGTCACATCGAAGAAGGGGTGGGGGATCACGGCGCAGAAGGCCATCATCCAGGGGTGCACGTCGCACTTGAAGCGGAAGGGGGTCTCTTCGGGCTTGTCAAAGTTGAAGTCGATCTCCGTCAGATTCTTCGGCATGGCCTTGTTCGACGGCTGATTGATCTTTGGCTGGCAGTTTACGTTGTGCAGGATCCCATCCGGATTCTGCACCTTCAGCACCTGGCCCAACTGGACCACCGCCACGTGGGGTGAATAGCGGCAACCGGCCTGGGTCATCACCACGGGCTCCTTCGGGGCCTCCCAGGTCTTTTCGGGCAGGCCCTTGGTCACCTTGACCAGGATGTTGGCCAGCGTATTGCCTTCACCCAGCACCAGCACCTCGCTTACGGGCGGATTGTCGCCAAAATGGGCTGCGCAGGAGGGATCGCCGCTGGTGTCCACGGGCTTGAACTGGGGCACATTACCTTCGTAGACCACCTTGCCGGTGATGGAGCCGGCCGATGCGACCGTGGCGGCCATGAGGGCTGCGATCAGGGCAGTGCTGCGGAGAGAACGGTACATGAGTTTGATACTCCTGACTGATGTTGGACCATGCAATGGGACGTTCGAAAAAAATCTAGAGCCATCGGCCCGCGAGCAAAAGGTGGCGAACCGGCGGAGGTGGAACGGGCGTTCCTGGGCGTATCGTGAAGGTCGCCCCAACTCTCGCGGAACCTTAACAATAGCAGAAATCGCGACGGCCTTCAAACCGTAAATGGATACGCACCTGATCAGACAGACGCAAATGTGCTCAAAACCTTCACCAAGGGCATTCCGCGATTCGAGGTTGAATTTTCGGACGGGTAACTCCGATACTAGGCGTCCGCCTGTCACCTTTGCCGTGTGGAGCGCAGTTTCAATTGTTCGACGCTCCCGTCCTCGCGCAAGTTTCCGCGCCGACTCGCACGATCCAGTATATGTATCAACTGTGGAGATATCGATGAAGTATTCAAACCGGATGCGCCCCTGGGCGCGCCGCGCCCTGGCCTGTGCCTGCATCGCCACCCTCGGCGCCGGGTCCACCCTCGCCCAGGCCCCCGACAATGACAGCCTCGAGCGGGATTATGCCGCCGAACTGCCGCGCATTGCACCGCTCATGCCCGAGGACGCGATCGGCTCTTTCGAGGTGCTGCCCGGCTTCAAAATGGATCTGGTCGCCGCCGAGCCGCTCGTCGCGGACCCCATCGCCCTCTCCTTCGACGAACGGGGCCGCATGTTCGTGGTAGAGATGCGCGACTACTCCGAGGAGTACGACGAGCGTCGCGGCCTCATCGCCATGCTGGAGGATACAGACGAGGATGGCCACTTCGACAAGCGATCCACCTACGTCGGCGACCTCGCCTGGCCCACCGCCGTAATCTGCTACGATGGCGGTGTCTTCGTGGGCGTGCCGCCGGACATTCTCTACTGCAAGGACACCACGGGCGACGGCGTGGCCGATATTCGCGAGGTGGTCTACACCGGTTTCAGCCTGAAGAACGTCCAGGGCCTCCTCAATACCTTCCAGTGGGGCCTGGACAACCAGATCGTCGGCGCGACAAGTACCTCCGGTGCCGACGTGAAGCCCGGCAACGATCCAGCCGCCCTGCCCATCTCCCTGCGCGGCCGCGATTTCAAGATCGAGCCGAAAACACGCAAAATCACGCCCGTAAGCGGCGGCGGCCAGCATGGCATGAGCCTCGACGCCTGGGGGCGGCGCTTCGTCAGCTCCAACAGCGATCATATCCAGCAGATCATGTTCGACGACCACTACCTCGCGCGCAACCCGTACCTGGCTTCCCCCACGGCCCACATGAGCATCGCCACGGACGGTGCCGCAGCCACCGTGTATCGCATTAGTCCCGTGGAGCCCTGGCGTATCGTGCGCACGCGCCTGCGCGCGAAAGGCATCGTGGAAGGCATCGTGGAGGGCGGCGGACAGCCTGCGGGCTATTTCACCGGCGCAACCGGCGTTACCATCTATCGGGGCGACGCCTGGCCCGCCCAGTACTACGGCAATGCCTTCGTCGGTGACGTGGGCAGCAACCTCATTCACCGCAAGACCATCGACGAAAGCGCAATCCAGCTCAAGGCCAGCCGGGCCGATGAAAATACCGAGTTCGTGCGCTCGAAGGACATCTGGTTCCGCCCGGCGCAGTACGCCAACGCGCCCGACGGCACACTCTATATCATGGACATGTACCGCGAGGTTATCGAGCACCCCGCGAGTTTGCCGCCCATCATCAAGCAGCACCTCGACCTCACCAGCGGCCGGGATCGGGGCCGCATCTACCGCGTGCTGCCCGAAGGCTTCAAGCAGCGTCCCCTGCCGCGCCTGGACGAGGCCGACACGAATGAACTCGTGCTCACACTCGATCATGACAACGGCTGGCATCAGGACACCGCATCTCGCCTGCTGTACGAGCAGCAGGACATCAGCGCGGCCCCGGCCTTGCGCGTGCTACTCGTGAAAGGCAAGAATCCCCAGGGCCGTCTTCGCGCACTCTACGTCCTGAACAGCCTGGGCGCCCTTACCGCGAAGGACGTGCTCGCCGGCCTGAAGGACCCGTCTCCCAAAGTACGGGAACACGCCATCCGCCATGCCGAAACATTCCTCGACAGCGACGAAGCGGTGATGGACGCCGTCGTGGCGCAGTTGAACGATCCCGTGCCCCAGATTCGTTACCAGCTTGCCTTCAGCCTGGGCGCGGCCACGGGCGGCAAGCGCAATGAAGCCTTGGCGAATCTGCTCCTCGCCGATCTGGATGACGAATGGATCCAGCTCGCGGCGAAGAGCTCCCTCTACATCGGCGCGGGCGAAGTCCTCCAACTCGTGCTCGCGAACGACGCCTTCCGTGGCAACGCCAAGGCCCCCGCTTTGGTGGAAGAGCTGGCGAAATATGCCGGTGCCACGGGATCCCGCGAGACCCTCGCCTCCACCGTGAATGACATCGAAGGTCTACAGGGCGCGGACGAAGCCCTGGCCCAGGCGGCGGTGCGCGGCATCATCACCGGCATGCAATTGGGCGGTCAGGGGACCCTCGCTCCTGAAGTGCTCGCAGGCAGCGCCCAGGCCAAGTCCCTGCTCGACGGCATGATCGCCGAGGCCCGCACGATCTCCGCGGACGGAGCCCAGGAAGCCCCCAAACGAATCGCCGCCATCGGCAACCTGGCCTTTGCACCCGCCGAGGCAACCCTGCCGCTGCTGGACGAAATCCTCGCCGGTCAGAACGGCAGTGACGTTCAGGTGGCCGCCATCCGCACCTTGAGCGGCTACGACGCGGAAGCAGGAGCAGATGCCCTGCTGGCTCACTTCGCCGCCTTCAGTCCGGCCGTTCGCGCCCAGGCCGTGGAGTCTCTGTTCTCACGCAAGGCGTGGGTGAGCCGTTTGCTTGCGGCTGTGGAAGCGGGAACCTTCTCCGTGAAGGATCTGGACTCCAATCGCGTCCACTTCCTGCTGAATCATTCGGACGCCGCCATCAAGGAAAAGGCCGTCGCCCTCCTCGGCGCGCAGGCACCCACAGCCCGTGATCAGGTCGTGGAGGCCTACCGGCCCGCCCTCTCCCTGACCGGCGACAAAGAAAAAGGCCGCGCGCTCTTCATCGAGCAGTGCAGCAAATGCCACCAACTCGAAGGCCAGGGTTTCGCGGTCGGTCCCGACCTTTCGGCCATCGGCAATCGCGGCACGGAGGCGATCCTTCTCAACGTGCTCGATCCGAACCGCGAGATCAACCCCGCCTACGTGAACTACACCGTCGAGACCCTCGACCTGGAAACTTACAGCGGCCTGATTTCCGGCGAAACCGCCACCAGCATCACCCTCAGCCGCGCCAGCGGCGAGGCGGACACCATCCTGCGCGTCAACATCGAGACCGTCGAGAGCGCCGAGCTTTCCCTGATGCCCGAGGGCCTCGAAGCCGCCATCGACCAGCAGGCCATGGCCGATCTGATCGCCTACCTCGTGTCGCTGAGTTCCTGACGCGAGAAGACAAAAACTAGATGGTTGATTTGCCGCCCTGGACCCTACGGTTCGGGGCGGTTTGTTATAATGTTCAAGACGACGGGAGCTGTTGAGGGTGCCATGGAAGACAAAATGAAAGAGCTTGTGTGCGTGGGCGACACGAGGCAGGTACTTAGAAGTCTGTCTGAACCCGTACGGCAGAAAATAGGCCGATCTTTGATGCAGGTCCAGACAGGAGATACCCCCACAAATTCCACGTATCTTAAAGGGTTCAAGGTCCCAATTCAGGAAATCCGCATCTCCCACGATAGAGAAGCGTACAGGGCAATTTATACGGTTGCAATTCGAGATAGGGTATACTTACTGCACGTTTTCCATAATAAGTCGAAGAGCGGTATAGGAATTCCACCACAACACTTGGATCTGATTCGCATGCGACTAAGAGATGCTCTAGCAATGGAGAGTGGATACAATGTCTGAAACGCATTTGCCCATGCATACCGAGTTTGAGGTAGTCAGGAATATATTCGAGGCACTTGATCTCCCCAACGCAGAGGGGGAGACTGCCCGATGCGAACTGGTGGGCCGAATCTTCAAGATAGGCCGTGATCGAAACCTCAGTGATCGTCAGTTAGCCGAGCTTGCAGGCTGCACCTACGAACGTATGGCACAACTGCACGCCGTTGAGTTTGATGACGTCACGATCGACGAACTCTGCCGCTACCTCGTCGCGTTGGGACATGGAGTTAAGATTTCCGTTGCCCCTATCCCCAATCAGGACGCGCACCTCACCGTCGCAGTCTGACAGGCCTCGGACTCTTTTGCCCCTACGGGAGCAGCCCATTGCAGAATCTTCATTCTTCCATCACGCGCCGTGAATTCCACCGCCACATTGCAGCCACCGCCGCTCTCGCTGCCGCCGCCCTCGCGCGCCCGGCGCGGGCCCAGTCCTTTCCTCCCGGCAAATATGTCGACATCCACACCCACATTGGCCAGGAGTGGGGGTCGAAGGAGAAGCTCACCGCCAAAGCCTTGCTCGAGTGGATGGACCTCCACGAGATTGCCCAGGCGGTCGTGCTGCCCCTGGTAAATCCCGAGTCGTGGGACTACCCGATCAGCACGGATTACGTTCTGCGGGAAACGAAGCCCCATCGGGATCGCCTGATACCCTTCTGCGCCATCGATCCCCGGGCCGTCATGCTCGGCGCACAGGAAAAGCGTGACCAGATGAAGAAGTATCAGGACGCGGGCTGCAAGGGTTTCGGCGAGCACAAGCCCGGCGTGGAGATGGCCGACCCGCGCAACATGGAGCTTTTCCAGGCCTGCGCCGACGTGGGATTTCCCATGCTCTTTCACCTCGACAATATCCGCAATACGGACAAGCCCGGACTGCCGGGACTCGAAACCGTGCTCAAAGCCGTGCCCAACGGCATTTTCATCGGCCACGCCACGGGTTGGTGGGCCTCCATCAGCGGTGGCCTCCAGGAGGGTGATCTGAAGGGCTACCCCGAGGGCAAGGTCGCGCCCGGCGGCGCCGTGGGGCGACTCTTCGACACCTATCCCAATCTCTACGGCGACCTGTCGGCCGGCAGTGGCTCCAACGCCCTCAGCCGCGACCTGGAGCATGGTCGCGACTTCTGCATCCAGTACGTCGACCGCCTCCTCTTCGGAACGGATTATCTCGCGCCCGGCCAGGACGTGCGCCAGTTCGACATCTTCGACGGATTCAAGCTCCCGGCCGAGGTCGAGGCGAAGATATTTCGGGAAAACGCGCGGAGGCTGCTCGGGGTGGGCTGAAGATTGCGGCGCACTCGATCCGTCGGATAAGTCTGATCCGTCTGATCCGTCTGATCCGTCTGATCCGTCCGATCGCTTCGCCCCAATACCTTCCCCGCGTTGCAATCCAACCCGGCGCTTGCCATAATCTCGTCGCTACCACTTAGACCCGAACCCGCC
Source organism: Candidatus Hydrogenedentales bacterium (assembly GCA_044344195.1). Lineage (GTDB taxonomy): Bacteria > Hydrogenedentota > Hydrogenedentia > Hydrogenedentales > JAEUWI01 > JAEUWI01. The sequence goes on along the minus strand of JBIJDL010000128.1, from coordinate 848 downwards.
AGGAGACCCGAACTATGTTATGCATGCAGCGTGCCGGACTTAGGCTCTGGCTCGTCCTTGCGGTATCAACAGGTCTGGCCGGCTGTATCGCCTGTGGCGGAGCACCGATGGACCCTGTGGCCCTCGCGCCGCCCCAGCCCCTCACCTTCGCCGCCACGGGCGACGGCCCCTATGCGGAAATCGACTGGACCCTCCTCCCCCAGTATTTTGCGGCGGAAAAGGCCGACGGTCGGGCTCGCTACCTGCTCCACGCCGGCGATCTCCTCAAGGGCGCGCAGACCTTCGACGATGCCTATAGCACGAAGGTCGCGGCGCTCTATCGCCAGTCCTCCATCCCCGTCATTTTTGTTCCCGGCGACAACGAGTGGAACGACGAACCCGACCCGGACGCCACGTGGGCACTGTGGGCACGGGATTTCTTGCACTTTTTCGAGCAATTCCCCGACGCCCCCAAGGTAACCCGGCAAGAGGGGCATCCGGAGAATATCGCCTGGCTCGATGAGGGCGTGCTGTTCATGGGAATCAATCTGGTCGGTGGGCGCATGCACGACGTGGAAGAGTGGGGTTATCGCCATCGTGCCAATGCCGAGTGGGTGGAGTATAATCTGAAATCCTTGGGCCCAAAGGCCTACGCCGTCGTGGTCCTGGGCCAGGCTGCGCCAAAGGCGTATCATGAAGACTTCTTCCAGCGCTTTGTGCCCGCCGTCGCGGCCTATGGAAAGCCCGTCCTGTACCTCCACGGCGACGGACACAAGTGGCAATATGAAGAAGCCTGGCGCGCCCCCAATCTCCTGCGCATACAGGTGGATCAGGTTACGAAAGCGCGTCCGGTGCACTTCACTGTTTCG
>JBIJDL010000687.1:0-3054 GCA_044344195.1 Candidatus Hydrogenedentales bacterium | reverse complement strand
GAGCACCAACGTGGTGCTGAACGGCGAGTTGTTTGAACCGCACTGCGTGAACTCCCGTTCGAAGACGTATCACGGCGACCAGTGGGTGAAGGTGGAGGTGGAAGTTCAGAGCAATGATTTTATCCAGCATTTCATCAATGGCGAGGCGGTCTTTGAGTACGAAAAGCCTCAGCTCGACCCGAAGGACAAGTATGGCAAGAAGCTCATCAAGGACGGTGAAGTGATGCTGAGCGGCGGAACGATCTCGCTTCAGAGCGAAAGCCACCCGGTGGAGTTTCGGAATATTGAGATACTGGATTTGAGCGAGCGGTAGAATCGAGCCGCAAGAGAACGCAAAGAGCGCAAAGAGTATTTCTCTTTGCGCTCTTTCTTGTCTATTTGAGTGTGATCGTCGCGGTTGTGCTGATGCCGGTAAGGATGTCTTCGGCGCGGAGGGTCCATTCGCCCCTGGGGTCGTTCAACGCGAAGGGGATGGTGACTTTCCCCTGCCCATCTTCGATGACGATGTGAGCCGCGAGCCAGGTTGCCTGTCGGTCGTCGGGGCCGTTGAGTTGGAGCTTGAGAGCGCGCGGTCCCGTCGGTCCAGGCACGGTGATGCTCGGGGTGAGAACTGCACCTTGCGCTGAGTCGCTAATACCGAAGTCGATTGTCGGCGACTGCGCTGCTTCCGGAAGGATGGCGAAGAAACTGGCCCGAGCCTTCTGAAGGCGCACGGAGAACTCGGCGACGCTACCGAGGGATTCCTTTGTTTTGACGTTGTACACATGGCGAGCCTCGGGCAGTGTGACGCGCAGTTCTTTCGTTTCCTCACCCAGGAGGGCAATCAATTCCACATCGCCTTTCTTCCAGCGTGTGAGTTCCACGCCTTCGGGATGTTCGCCGTTGCCGACCGATGCGGCGGTCGATTCCCTTGCCACCTGCTCGCCCTCATCAAGCAATCGTGCAACTTCTCCCCCACCTTCGTCCGACGTGTTCTCTTCGCGCACCGTGACGGCGGGCGAGACCCCGGCGGCGTCCAGTAGCTGTGCAAGAAGGTCATCGAAGGGTGCCGGGTAGACCGAGAAATTGAGCAGGATGGCCTTGCCCTCTCCATGGCCGTTCACGATTGCCGCGGGGTGCTTGAGACCGTGGTGGTAGTGAATCGGAAAATTCCAGCCGAGGGCCTCGCCGGTCGTCAGCTCGACGGTGGGGTCCGTGTGCATCTGCGGAAAGATGTCCTTGCCGTACCAGTTACCCCACTCCATGTAGAGTGGTGCGCCGTTAAGTTCGCCCTGAACGCGCATGCGGTCGAGGCTCACAGCCGCCTGCTTGCCCGTGCGTTTGATGCCGAATACATCGTCGAGGACGCCCTTTTCCCGGGGTTTGCAGCGATCATTGTACGTGCCTGGGCGGACATCGGCGATGAGCGTGCCGCCGCCCGCCACGAATGCGCGGATAACTTCGGCCTCTTTGTCGCCAATGGCGAAAGCGAGGGGCAGGATGAGCACCTTATACTTTGACGCATCGAACTCGCCGAGGCGCAACTGGCGGTCGGTGACATAGTCGAACTGGAGTCCGGCATTGTGGAGAGCATCGATCCAGTGTTCGTGATCGCGCACGTACAGCCCGTAGCTTTCGTTTCCGTCGAAGTGGGCGATGTAGGTCGAGGGCAGGCTGTAGAGCATGGCGACGCCGTCGCCGAGCATGGGGTAGCGCATGAGAAGATCGCCCAAGCCGTCGCGCACGATCTGGGTATCTTCGATCAGCGCGCGCGAGGTGGGCGACGGTGCCATGTCCGGCGCAAGAAACCCGTGGTAGCCCTGACCGACGTTGTCGAGGCGCCACCATTGGATCGCGTTGAAGCCATTGGTGATTTGGTTCCAGTAAAAGCCCAACTCCACGTCGGGATCCATACTGTAGCCGATCCAGTTGCCGCGCGGGAAGTTGCCCTTCGCCAGGGAGCGAACCACCTCATTCGCGGGGTTGTGGTAGGGGCCGAAGTACTCCATCTCGCGCATGAAAAGGTCGAGATCGCCGCCCTGCCGCGAGCGCGTGGTCAGGCGGCGGATGCTGAAGCTGTCGGTGCCCTCGAAGCCCGTCAGCGAGTGCGGATCGATCTCGCGGAAGGCCTTTACAAAACGCTTGCACCACTGGACATAGCTCCAGTTCTGAAAATCCTGCCGATCATACCAGCGCGCGTAGTTTTCGTCTTGTAGCGCGCGCATTTCGTCGTTAATATCGCCCAGCTCAATCTGACGCGCTCCGCCTTTCACCTCGTCGTCGGTCTGATTCTTCACGAGATTTTGTGCGTAATATTCCTTGAACCACTGAGGCGCGTCGGCTGCAGGGAGGTCGCCTTCGCGCTGCACGTCCACATCGTCGAAGGACTTGTAGGCGCTGTCCCAGGAGGCGTTCAGCGCTTCGATGGAGCCGTACAGGTACTTGAGGTAGTCCTGGTATGCTTTCCTGCAATGCTCGCTGAGGCAACTGGCGCGCACCGCATTTTCATCGCCCAGGGAATAGACGAAGGTGCCATGCTCGCGGGCCTCCTGCGCGCGGGCGACGGTCTCCGACACAAATTTCGCCATGCCCACTTCGTCATGCACGCAGCCGGACTTCAGCACGCCGTTATCGTCCAGCATGGCGGTGAGCGAATGGCTGCTGGCGCGGAAACTGGCGGCGTAAGGCACGAAGGCGAGATTGGCGGCGGACATACTGAGTAAGGGCTGATTCTGGAGCACGGAGGTAACGCCGTACTTCGCCATGGCCTGAGCGCCATAGGGCGCGAGGTCGGTGGAATGGGCATTCCAAAGGACGAAGTGGAACTGGTCCTGTTTGCGTTGGGTGATGCGGACCATGGCGTGGGCGGCGTCGAACTCGTATTCACCATTGACGAGTACGGCTTCGACTCGCACAAGCATGGGGAACCAGGCGGGGACTTCTATGGCGAAGCGGGCAACGTCATTCGCGTCGATTTCCGCCGCCTGCTCAATCAGCATTCGATTGGCACCGTCGAACACACGCGCCACCACCGCGCCTCCATCCTCAACGCCCGTCATTCGAACCGAACCCTCG
>JBIJDL010000178.1:0-10938 GCA_044344195.1 Candidatus Hydrogenedentales bacterium | reverse complement strand
TTCTTCTCCACTTCCGGCGAGGGCACTTCGAGGTTTACATCGTCGGTATTGTTGAGGAAGGCGAAGAGCTGGAAGTATTCCCGCTGGGAGATGGGGTCATACTTGTGGGAGTGGCACTGGGCGCAGCTCATGGTGAGGCCCAGCAGGGCGGTGGCGACGGTATTGGTTCGGTCCACCACATTCTTGTAGCGAAACTCGGCCACATCAATGCCGCCTTCTTCGTTAAGCATTTCATTGCGGAAGAAGCCGGTGGCGATGCGTTGCTCCAGGGTGGGCGAGGGCAGCAGATCGCCCGCGATCTGCTCGATGACAAAGCGGTCGAAGGGCATGTCGCTGTTGAACGCGTTGATGACCCAGTCGCGGTAGGGCCAGACGCTCCGGGGACGATCCTTCTCGTAGCCGTTGGTGTCGGCATAGCGCGCTACATCGAGCCAGTCGATGGCCATGCGCTCGCCGAAGTGGGGTGAGCGGAGAAACTCTTCCACCAGCGCTTCATAGGCATTGGGACGATCGTCGGCCACGAAGCGCTCCACTTCTTCCGGCGCTGGGGGCAAGCCCCGGAGATCCAGGCTCAGGCGTCGGATGAGGGTATTGCGGTCGGCTTCGGACGAGGGGGAGAGGCCCTTGCTTTGCATCGTCTGAAGGACAAAGGCGTCAACAGTGTTACGGCCCCAGGCGGAAGTGTCCATCGCCGGCGGTGCGGGCTGCACGGGCGCTTTGAAGGACCAGATGTCGGCCTTCGCGGACTTTCCTGCGGCGGCGGTAGATTCACCGCCAAATGGCGCGCCAGCCTCCAGCCAAGCCTTCAGGATCGCCCCATCCTCCGGCGATACCCGGTCGCCTTTCGGCGGCATCCGCACGTCTTCCTCTTCCGAGAGGATTCGCTTTAGCAGGGGGTAGGTGCCATCTTCCGTCGCGGCCAGGGGAGAAACGTGCGAGTCACCGCCGAGTCGCGCATCGGCCTCGTTGCTCAGGCGGAGTCCGCCCTTCCGGGCTTCGGGGCCGTGACACTCGTAGCAGTATTTCTGCAGGATGGGCGCGACGGCCTCGCCGAAGGCGGGCGCGTCCTCCGCGAGGGAATTGGCGAAGGGCAAAGCGAAGCAGTATGCAAGTATGGCCACGCGGCTCGCACGATGCGCTTGAAAGAATCTGGTCTTCACTGCAACGACTCCAGACGGGGAATGGGATCCCGGTTACACTCAAAGCTCGGCTCAAGAATATCAGATTCCCCCTGGCCGGTCCCAATAGAAGTATTCAGACCCGAAAAAGACGAATCCGCCCTCCAGCGACGCCGGACAGCGGATTGCAGATGCTCTCGGATATGGTATTAGAGGGTAATGCCGAAGAAGCCCAGGAAAACGAGGATGGCTTCGAAGAGGTCTACATACTGGGTGATTTCGGCGATGAAGGCCAGCAGTTGGTCGATTACAGACATGTGAACGCAATGCTCCTGTGTAAAATGTGTCGCAAACTGGTACCCGGACATAATGCAGGGTTCCCACATACTATATGTACGAGTCTGCTATATGTTACCAGCATCCGGGGGGCATTTGCACTCACTCGTAGGACTAGTCGTCCGAATTCTCCACCCGCGTACAGAATATCATGGCGGCGATGACGCCGGGAATCCAGCCCGCGAGCCAGAGAACGAAGGTCAGAATGATGGGGCCGCATCCTTTGTCATAGACCGCGGCGGGCGGCAGGAGAATGCAGACCAGCGTGCGCATCAGGCTCATGATGTTTTTCCTTTCAGAAGTCGAAATTACGACGATCCATACTACACGACCGTCCAGACAGCAATACAACTTCGGGACGAAGTTATTCATTCGTCCGGGGTCTGGAGTTGTCTAGGAAGGCGCGTACGGCGGCCCAAGGTCTGCTATACTCTGCGCCACCATGAACCCGCCCCTTGTCTATGTCATCATCATCAACTGGAATGGCCGAGAACATCTCGACGCCTGTCTGGGCTCATTGCTGGCGGACACGCTGGGGAATGTCGTATTTCTGCTTGTGGACAACGCCAGCAGCGATGGATCGGTTGAGCTCGTTCGGAAGCAATTCGGTGCGGAGCCGCGCATTGAGATTCTCGCACTTGAATCGAATCGAGGCTGGTCAGGCGGAAACAATGAGGGAATAAGGCGGGCGCTGGAGCGGGGCGCGGACTATATTTTCCTGCTGAACAATGACACCTTGACCGAACCTGGGGCACTCGAATCGATGGTGTCGGCAATGGAAGATGACGAAGCCCTGGGCGCCCTGGCGCCGCGCATGGTGCTATTCGACCAACCGGAAATCCTCAATTCGGTTGGTCTGAATCTTTCGGTCATTGGCGCGGCATGGGATCGGGGGATCGGACGCCTGGACTCCGTGCGCTGGCACGAGCCGGTACCGGTCATTGGTGCATGCGGCGGCGCTTTTTTTCTACGCGCTTCGCTGCTTGAGAAAACAGGACTACTCCCGGAGGATTTTGAGATCTATCTGGATGACCTCGATCTGTGTCTGCGCATCTGGGCTGCTGGTTTTTGGATTCGGACTTGCCCCGAGGCGGTGATTCGGCACAAGTTCAGCGCGACCATGGGGCAGGGGGCACGGGCGCGTTACAAGTACTACCTCAACACGCGAAACCGCTTCAGGATCGTGCTGCGTCATTTTCCGACAGCGCGCCTCTCCCGCGCGCTGCCAAGTCTGCTGGTGGGCGAGCTGCGCGCCATGGGGCGGGCAGTGCTTTCGGGTGAGGTGTGGCGCGTTCCAGCGCACTTCAAGGCATGGTCTTCGGCGCTGGTCTATCTGCCGAAGGCGTGGCGCTTCCGACGCGCCGGTGGTGCTGCCGACGAATCGTCCTATTGGTCCCTGGTACTCGATTCCCCGCTTTTCTGCCCGCAGGTCGTGCTGCCGGACAATGGGTGGTATCCGCCGGTCACGTTCAAGGGCAAGCGACTTCGGCCCGTGGCCCGTCGCGCGACCCTCGAACTGTCGCCGGGGCCATTGCAGGTGCGTCTGGTGAATTGCTATCCTGCGCTGGGCCTGGCCCGCGTTTCCCTCCTTGCGGGGGACAGGTGCCTGGCGACGCTGGAAACGGCGGACGCGGCGGAGTTCCAGTTGGATTTTTCAGGCGGGGTGCTGACCTTTCGGGCCGAATCGACGTTCTATTTGGAAGATACTGGTGCCGCGCATGACGCGGGGGCCTGGCTCCAGGTGACGCGGGAAGGTATTCCTGTGATTTAATGTGGATAGAAGAATATTGAACACGGAGTGCACTGAGGCACGGAGAAAACTACATGAGGGAGAGAAGGAAGAGATGCCTTTTCGAGCGTAAGCGTGCCGTGTCTCGGCACCGGTGCCTCTGAAAATCCTTTTCTTCTCCGCGCCTCCGTGTCTCCGTGGTCAACATATTTGGTTGCTGCCAACGGCTGCTCTGAGCCATCCGTGGTCAAAATAGTTAGTGTATCCATTGATAGACGATTGAAGAGTGAATAGATGTCCCAAGATAAAGAACTGACCCGATTCGCGATTATGCTGCGGATACTCGGTGCCGCCGCGATTGTGGTGGCCGCCGGTCTGCTGGGCATGCTTGCAGGTCGCCTTACGGCACCCGATCTGCTGCCGCCGCCCCTGCCGGAACAGGCGGACAACACGACCGAAGGCGGGGAGAGCCGCGTGCCCCTGCCCGGCGAAGCCGTGGCCCCGCTGGAAACGCCGCCCATATTCCTTCAACTGGGCATTGGCCCCGATGCCCCATGGGATGTTATCGAAGCCGAAGCGGCTTACGCCAGCGGGATCGGACTGCATCGTTTCATGATTCCCGCCGTATTGCCCTGGACCGAAGGCGAGGCCACGACGGCAACGCTGGACGCCATGAAGCGCCTGCTGGCCATTGACTCCGAGGCGGAGTTCGTGTTGCAGGTGGACTTCAATCCGCCAGCGTCCTGGTTCGATACCCACGGTGACGACCGCATGGCCGGCACGGTGGGCGATGTGCCCTTGCCCAGTCCGGCGTCGGCGCCTTGGCTGGAGGCGTCGCGCGCGGCATTTGATCGGCTCCGGCAGGCGCTGATCCAGGCGGAGCTGGAGACGGCGGTAACGGGCTACGCGCTTCAGGGCCTGCTCAATGGCGGCTGGCAACGGGGCCCGAGCGCGGATACTTCGCCCGCTAACCTGGCGGGATTTCGCGCCTGGCTCGCGCGGACGTACACCGATGACGCCGCGCTGCAGAAAGCCTGGAAGAATCCGCAGGCTACGCGGGCGACGGCGGAAATTCCGGTGGAAGCTGAAGGGGTGGAGTCCCCGGAGATCTTTCATGCACTGGATACGGAACAACACTATGTGGATTACCATCGCTATGCCGCCGACTCGGTGGCGGATGCGGTTGGCGCGATCGCGTCGCACATTCGCGGCACGGCGGGGGCGGTTCCTGAGATCTGGGCGAACTATGGCCACACCTTCGAGAAGGCCCGAAGCAGCGACGGACACCTGGCGCTGATTGCCCTGCTGGACAGCGATGTGGACGGATTCGTTTCGCCGGTCAGCATGTTGAATCGGGGTATTGGCGCTACAGGCGGCTACATGGGCCCTGTGGATAGCGCGAAGGCCCATGGCAAGACGTGGGTCATTGTGGATGACACGCGGACGGGCATCGCCTGGAACAAGGAGACGGGGCAGATCGAACAGATACGCGGTCTTCGCGCCGAGGATGTGCACGACGTGCAGCGCCGCAATTTCGCTTTGGCGGCGATGCACGGTCTGACCTTGGTGTGGTCTGACCCCGGCGGCGAGGGCTTCTTCCACGACGATGAGCAGTGGAAGGTCTTCGGGCAGCTTTTTGATATCTACCAGAAGAATATTCTTGCGGGCAGTGTTGCTGAGGTGGACGAAGCTCCGGCACCGGCGGGCGAAGAAGAGGTCGCGCCAGGGGAGTCTGGACCAGAGGAGACCGCGCCGGTGGAGCCGACAGAGGGTGAAGTGGTTCCCCTCCCGGTTCCCGGGGGTGAAGTGGTCCACCCGACGATTGTCGCGTTGGTAGATGAAGAGTCGCAATTCCTTACCAGAGACACGACGGGCTTTGATGCAACGGTAATGCTCAATCGCGACGCCATCCTGCAGTCCGGCGCGAGCGCGGAGTTCTACTTGCTGGACGACTTGTTGGACGAACGTGTGTCGCCAGCGCCGGTTTATGTTTTTCTCAATGCCTATCACCTGTCAGCTCCAGAAGTGAAGAAGCTGCATGAGCGCTTCGCGTCGGAGCGGGCGACGGCGATCTGGATCTACGCGCCGGGTTATCTGGATGTCACGATGAATCGCACGAACGTGCGCGATACGGTGGGGATGGAGGTGAAGGCCTTTGACGAGCCGACGCCGACGGGATCCAAATATGTGCTGGGCGGAGGGCATTGGATTGATGCGGATCAGGTCATGGGCGAAGCGCGCCTGATGAAGCCCCTGTTCTACATCGACGAGCCCGAAGCGGATGTGCTTGCGAATTTTCAGCAGGGGGAGAAACCCAGTGTGGCGGTCAGGACGATGGAAGCGGGGTGGACCTCAGTTTTCATTGCCGAGCCCGTGATTTCGCCAGCTTTGCTCCGGGAGATTCTACGCATTTTGGAACAGCCCCTGTACTTTCGCCCCGGTAAGCAGCGCTTCTTCGACACGGCGGTGATCACTGACCGGCTACTCGCTATTCACGCCGAACAGTCCGGCGAACGCATCGTGAATCTGGGACGCTTCTATGACATTCAGGATCTCTTCAACGCGGAGATCGGCTGGCAACAGCGGGAGAGTTTCGTGCTCGAACTGCGCAAGGGCGAAACGCGATTGCTCCAGTTGAGCCCCCTTTAATTCATGGAAAGGCAGCAGCCCATGAGTAGCACAGAAGCCACTCGGCCTATCGGCTTTCACGTTATGACCAAGCCCTCGGGGCCGCTCTGCAATATCGACTGCAAGTACTGCTTCTATCTTGAAAAGTCCAAGCTTTTTCCGGATGAAAAGCACTGGCGGATGCCCGACGATGTTTTGGAACGCTATATTCAGCAGTACATCGACGCGCAGGATCTGCCCGAGGTTCAGTTTGCCTGGCAGGGGGGCGAGCCCACGGTGCTGGGTGTGGGCTATTTTGAGAAGGTCGTTGAATTGCAGGCGAAATACGCCAACGGCAAGTCCATCGCCAATGCCTTCCAAACCAATGGCACGCTGCTGAACGACGTCTGGGGCGAATTCCTCCATCACAACAATTTCCTCGTGGGCCTCTCCATCGACGGGCCGCAGGCCATCCACGATGCCTACCGCGTGGACAAGCAGGGAAAGCCGACCTTCCACAAGGTCATGCGCGGCATGGAGATCCTGAAGAAGCACAAGGTGGAGTTCAACACCCTCACCTGCATTAATCGAAAGAACGCCACCCAGGCCCTCGAAGTCTACCGCTTCCTCCGCAAAGAGGGAAGCGGCCACATGCAGTTTATCCCGATTGTGGAGCGTCGCGCGGAAGGCTGCGGAAGCAACGAGCTGGAGCTGGTGCTGCCGGGGTCGCCCATGGAAGCGAAAGTGACCGCGTGGTCCGTGCGGCCCGATGAATTCGGCCAATTCATGAGTACCATCTTCGACGAGTGGGTGCGTCACGACGTGGGCAAGGTTTTCGTGCAGACTTTTGAAGTGTCCTTGATGGCGTGGATGGGGATGGAGCCGAATCTGTGTATTTTTCAGAAGGAATGTGGCCTTGGATTGGCCCTTGAGCACAATGGCGACCTCTATTCCTGCGATCACTTTGTGTACCCCGAGCATCAACTCGGCAATATCATGGAAAAGACCATCGCCGAAATGGTTTCATCGCCGCAGCAGAAGCAATTCGGCAAGGACAAGCTGGAGACCCTGCCGCAGTACTGTCTCGATTGCGATGTGCGCTTCATCTGCAACGGGGACTGCCCCAAGCACCGCTTCACCGCCACGCCCGACGGAGAAGAGGGCCTGAGCTACCTCTGCGCGGGCTACAAAGCTTTCTTTCACCATATCGACCCCTACATGAAGATCATGGCGAAAGAGCTCCGCGCCGGACGCCCGGCGACGTCCATCATGGCCTACGCCAGGCAGCAGGATCTCGCGGCGGCGGGACAGAAGACCCCGGGGCCGAATGACCTGTGTATTTGCGGAAGCAGCAGGAAGTATAAGAAGTGCTGTGGACGGGGGCGGTGACGTCATTTTGGGATTCACGAACAGCATTCAAACCAGCAAAGAGAAATCGCAAGCATGGAGAGCCGGCGGCCCGCCGGCAAGTGTGCCAAAGGCACACAAGTTTTCCAGGCCGGAATTCACAGGGGACATAAGCAAGCCTGATTGGCGTTCATACGTGCCCTTCGGGCACGTGCCGGCGGGCCGCCGGCGCTCCATACTTGCGAGCTCTCTTTAATCATTTGGGTGAACTTCATTGGCCCGCAGTTCATTGCCTTCCAGCCCCACGAATAAAACCACCACCCCGGCGGTACCCCACACGACGCAATTCGCCCATTGCAACCCGGCGAACTTCGCGCTATTATCGAGGCAGCGGCTCAGGCAGCAAAAACCACAGGTAACCTTCCCATGGAAGCAATCACCCTCATAGGAACCATCTTCGGCCTCGGGTTCGTCTCCGGACTGAACCTCTACGCCACCGTGCTCACCGTGGGAATGATCGTCCGGCTGAATCTGATCGCCCTCCCTGAATCGATGCAGGATCTCGCGGTGCTCGGGCACCCGACGGTCATGATCGTCGCGGGGGTGCTCTTCGCCATTGAGTTCGTGGCGGACAAGATTCCCTGGGTCGATTCCTCCTGGGACAGCATCCACACCTTGATTCGGCCCGTAGGCGCGGCGGCTATGGGGGGCTACGCACTAACCGGAATCGACCCCGCCACGCAAACCGCATTGGCCCTCGCCTGCGGCGGCGTGGCCCTCACCAGCCACACAGCCAAGGCCGGCACCCGCGTCATGGTCAATGCGAGCCCGGAGCCGTTCTCCAATAGCTTCCTGAGTTTTTTCGAAGACTTCGTCGTCGTCATCGGTGTCGGACTGACTTTCCTCCTGCCGCTGATCATGCTGGCCCTCGTAATCGTGTTTTTGATGGTGTTCATCTGGCTCTCGCCGAAATTCTATCGGGTGATCAAGGGCGGTGCGGGGAGGGTACGTGGGGTGTTGGGCAGGCGGGGTCCAGCCTGAGGGCAACAGTCGTGCCACGTACAATGAAGGAAAGCTAAAGTGGGTCAAGAGGAAAATTGTTCGACACAGGTGATCCGACGCTTTAACGTTTCTCCCGAAAAGGTATTTGATGCCTGGCTCGATAAAGCTCTGCTGGAGAAGTGGCAATTTGTGGCGCTGTATCCAGATACAGCACGATTGGACGTGGACGCACGTGTCGGAGGCGGTTATAAATTCAGCGAATGGATCTGGGGAGAGGAATATGTGCGTTCGGGAACCTATATCGAGATCGATCGACCGAGGCGTCTGGTCATTGACGAATCTTACCCGAAGCACGGTGAAAACGTGGGGCGAATGACGGTGGATATTGCCCCCAGACAGGAAGGCTGCGAGCTCACGTTGACCGTGGGAGCACCTTCATGCGAGCGGAGTCAGTATGCGATTCGGTACGGCTGGGCGATCGTGCTGGAGAAACTCGCATCAACCCTGGCCTCCATCGAAGCTGCCGATACCAGTGCCAACCCAGACCATCCCATCGCGCGCATCACGCGCCACATCAATGCCGCCCCTGAGCGCGTTTTCGATGCCTGGCTTGATCCTGACGTGCTGGGCCAGTGGATGTTCGGCCCCAACGTGCGCGAGGAAGAGGTCCTTCACCTCAAGGTGAATCCCAAGGTCGGCGGCTCTTTCTCGTTTCTGGTGCGGCGTGGGGATATGGAGATCGACCACATCGGCGAGTACCTCGAAATTGACCGGCCCTTGTGGTTGGTTTTTACCTGGGGCGTGCGCCAGGAAGAGGAGATCGAGTTCAGCCGCGTAGAGGTGGAGGTGGTGCCAGTCGAGGGTGGCAGTGAACTAAAAATCAGCCAGGAAATGCCCCTGAAGTGGGTCGATTTCGTCGAGCAAGCCCAGGGAGCCTGGCAGCGCATGGCCGATGCGCTGGCACGGGTTCTGGAGTAATCGCGGAGACGGGAAGTCACGCCTCCGTGGTTGCAGGGACGGCAGAGACCACAGGGACAGCAGATTCTAGATTTCCTATTGTCCCTGTTGTCTCTGCCGTCCCTGCAACCCATCGGGGCGCGCTGAATTATGGATCCCGACCTAATTTCTCAAGATGGTCGCCACCCTACGACAGCATCGTTTGTCCGCCGGTCACGGGCAGGGCCTGGCCGGTCTCGTACTGCTGCTGCACGAGGTAGACAATCGCGCGCAGTACATCGGGGCCGGTGCAGCCGCGGCGCATGGGGACTTTCGCTTCGTAGAAATGCTTCACGTCTTCAATGGTCTTCGCGCCGGGGACCTTGTGAGAGTGCAGGTACTGGACGAAGAGCCCCTTTTCCGGGTCGGACCAGAGAGGGCCGTCGAAGAAGTTGCCGGGGCACACGCTGTTGACCTTGATGCCGTCTTCCACCAGCTCCAGGGCGAAGGACTGGGTCAGGCCGATGCCGCCGAACTTGCTGCCCGCGTAGGCGCCGTTCTTGTTGGATCCTTCAAGCCCGGACTTGGAGTTAATCTGGACGATGTCGCTCAGGTAGCTGGGCTTCGCGCGGTGCTGGCGCGCCATGATGGGCGCGGCGTTCTGTACGCAGAGAAAGTAGCCCTTGTAGTTCACGTTAGTGACGAAATCGAAGTCGGCCTCGGGGAGCATCTTCACGCTGCCGGCCTTGAGGACGCCCGCGTTGGCCACGAAGAGGTCGAAGCCGCCGTAGGCCCGCACGGCCTGGTGCATGGCTTCGGCGAGGCTGGCGCTGTCGGTGACGTTCATGGCGAAGCCGAGGGCACGGCCCGCGCCATATTCGGCGGCGACGCCGTCGGCAGCCGCCTGCGAGCCCGCCGCGTTAATATCGGCCAGCACGACGTGGGCACCTTCGGCCGCGAGGCCTCGGGCGATCTCCAGGCCGAAGCCCTGCGCCGCACCGGTGACCACGGCAATCTTGCCGTCCACCTGACCCTTCGCGCGACCGGCGGAGGCCACCTTGCGGCGGTAGTTTTCCACTTCCCAGTTTTCAATGAAATCGCGGTCGGTCGGGGTCATGTATTCCACGCCGCTGAGCTGGCGCGCGCCCGCCATGATCTTGATGTCGTCGATGTAGATATCGCGCACCGTGACGGCGTCTTTATAGCTGTCGCCCACGGTGAACATGCCCAGGCCCTGCACCAGAATGACCAGCGGCGCGAAGCCGGTCTCTTCCGTGTGAATCGTGACGGCGTTGCGCAGGTAGGTGAGGATCTCGGCTTCGCTCGCGGTGGGGTCGCAGGCGACCCAGAGCGGGAAGGATTTGCAGTAAACGATCTGGTCGGGAATCATGGGGCCGCCCGCTGCCGTGGCCTGGCCTTCCAGTCCGCCGGTGAAGGCTTTCACGATCTCGGTGTCGTCGAAGGTGACGACCTTGAGCGCGGGGCCGTCGGAGAGCAGGCCGCGCAGGGTGGGGGCGATGACATTGATCAGGTGCTTGGCGTGATCTTCCTTCAGCATATGGATTTCGCCGAAGGGCCGGTCGGAAAGCGTTCCCAATTCTTTCAAGATGACGGCGAGCACGCGGTCGGTCTTTTCCTTGATCTCGGCGGGGGTGTTGCCGCTGATGATCAGGCCGTGGTTGCCCATGAAGACCGCTTCCGGCTCGGCCTTCCCCGTGCGCTTGGTGTACGCCGTCATTTCATCGGCCAGGGCCTTGGAGAGCACATAGCCCGGCGTGACGTAGGGCAGCCAGAGAACACTGTCGCCGAAGAGCTTCTCGGTGATGGACTGACCGCCGCGCGCGCAGGTGATCATGTTCACGA
>JBIJDL010000685.1:0-3067 GCA_044344195.1 Candidatus Hydrogenedentales bacterium | reverse complement strand
TTTCTACCCTAAAGTGTGCTATCGTGCAGCGTTTTGGGCGAAATGAGTCAGCGAGGTCGAGCATCGTAGTGAGTTCCGCAGTGCACCAGAAGGATGAATCGCGCTGGACCGGTGTGCGTGAAATTACCGTGATGTCCGGGCCCATTATTCTGGGTTCCCTGTCCTTTGCGATCATGGAATTCACGGATCGGGTCATGGTCAACATGCTCGGCACCGAAGAGCTGGCGGCGGTGGGCTCGGCGAGCATCTGGTCTTACACGGTGAGCACGCTCCTGCTCGGGATCGTGGGCTGCGTGGGCACTTTTGTGGCCCAGTGCATTGGCCGGAACGAGCCCCACCTCTGCGGGCGCTATGCGTGGCAGGGCCTGTATCTTTCGCTGATTGCGGGCTTGATATCCGTAGTCTTCTATCCACTGGCCCCTTACTTGTTCGGCCTCATGGGCCATGATGCGGAGGTTACGCGGCTTGAACTGGAGTATTTCCAGCCCCGGATCTTCAGCTATCTTCCCCTTGCCTTCGTGACCACCCTGGCCGTGTTTTTTCAGGCATCCAACTATGCGGTGGTGCCTATGGCGATGGCGATCATTGGCACGGTGGTCAATGTGGTGCTCAACTACATGTTAATTTTCGGCAACTGGGGCGCGCCCGCCATGGGGATCGCGGGTTCGGCGTGGGCAACCAATGCCTCCATGTATCTTCAGTTCATTCTGCTCTTTGCCGTTTTCCTGAGCGGGCCCTTTCATCGCCAGTTCAACACCCGGGGCGAGATCGCCTTCGACCGGGCCAAGATTCTGGAGCTGGTGCGGGTCGGCGGGCCGTCGGGCGGTATGATGTTCCTGGACGTGGCCAATTGGAGCATTTTCATCAGCTTTGTCGTGGGGCGGCTCGGGGCGGTTCCCCTCGCGGCGAACAATGTAGCCCTGAGCTTCATGCAGCTTTCCTTCATTCCCGCATTCGCGCTGAATCAGGGGGTTTCCGCCATCGTGGGGCAGTATATCGGGCGGCGCGATTTCGAACGGGCCAAGGCCCGGACCTATACCGCCCTGCGGATGGGGATGGCCTATATGGTGGTTATGGGAGCGATTTTTGGTGTATTTGGCAGTGATTTGATTGCGCTGGTTTTTAATCCCGAAGAGCCCCTCGTACTCAGCCTGGGCCACCAGTTGCTCATTGTTGCGGCTGTTTTCCAGATCTTCGACGCCATCGTGATTGTGATGAGCGGCGCGCTTCGCGGCGCGGGCGACACCCGCTGGATGCTGGTGGTGACGTTCCTGAGCGCCTATGTGGTGTTTATTCCCTGCGCCACCGTGCTGGCCTTCCGCTACAATGGCGGTGCGCTCGGGGCCTGGGTGGGCGCCGCATTCTATATTTTTGTGTTGAGCTGCTTCATGGGGTGGCGCTTCAAGAGCGAACGCTGGCGGCATATCAATATCTTTTCGGAAAGCGAGTCCCCCGCGGCGGCTACCCCTCGCGCCCCGCAGACGGCACCCGAGAACTAATTGACTTGCATTTCGCGGATGTGCGATACTTTCCTCAATTTGAAGAGAAAAGAAGTGCCCTGCGAGCGAGGACGGGGTTGCAAACAACACCACCGGCTGGGAGATCCCCCCTTCTCGCCAGACTTCGGGGCCTGCCCCAAGTCCCGCCTCGCGTCCTGCGCGCCGCTTCTTTTTTCTCTCCATCCAATAAGTTCTGACACAGCAGCGGTGCGCCGGGGAACCGCGTGGCGGCATCAGAGCGATGCCTGCTGATCCTGCATTAAAACCAAGCGAAAGGAATGTAATCATGGCTACAAAGATTGGTATCAACGGCTTCGGTCGCATTGGCCGCAACGTATTCAAGCTGTTGCTGGAAACGCCCGGCTTCGAAGTGGCGGGCATTAACGACCTGACCAACGCCAAGACCCTGGCCCACCTGCTGAAGTATGACAGCGTGCACGGCAACTTCAAGGGCACGGTTGAAGCCAAGGGCGACGCGATTGTCGTCAACGGCAAAGAAATCAAAATCACGGCCATCAAGAACCCAGCGGAAATCCCCTGGGGCGCGATGGGCGTTGACATCGTCCTTGAATCCACCGGTATCTTCCGTTCGAAGGCCCAGTGCGAAATGCACCTGCAAGCCGGCGCCAAGAAGGTGCTGCTGAGCGTGCCCCCGAAGGACGCGATCGACGCGGTCATTGTCATGGGCGTTAACGACGACACCCTGAAGGCGACCGACAAGATCGTCTCCAATGCGAGCTGCACGACGAACTGCCTCGCCCCGCTGGCCAAGGTGCTCCACGAGTCCTTCGGTATCAAGCGCGGTCTCATGACGACGGTTCACGCGTACACGAACGATCAGCCCGCTCAGGATCAGCCCCACAGCGACCTGCGCCGCGCCCGCGCCGCCGCCCAGAGCATCATCCCCACCAGCACCGGCGCCGCCAGTGCCGTGGGTGAAGTGCTGCCCGCCCTGAAGGGCCTGCTTGATGGCATGGCACTCCGCGTTCCCGTCATCGACGGCTCCGTGGTTGACCTGGTCGCCGAACTGAACCAGGAAGTCACCGTCGAGCAGATCAACGCCGCCGTGAAGGCCGCTGCGGAAGGTCCCCTGAAGGGCATCCTCCAGTACACGGAAGACGAGATCGTTTCCGTGGACGTCATCGGCAACCCCCACTCCAGCGTGTTCGACGCCCAGTGCACCTCCGTCATCGCGGGCAACCTGGTGAAGGTCATCTCCTGGTACGACAACGAAATGGGCTACTCCAACCGTTGCATCGACCTCTTCAAGAAGATGGCCGGTTGATCTCATGAACAAGCTCAGTATTGACGACCTTCAATTGAAGGACAAGACGGTGCTCATGCGGGTGGACTTCAATGTCCCCCAGAATGAGGACGGTACCGTGCGGGATGATACCCGCATCGTGGCCGCGCTCAAGAGCATCCAGTATGTCCGCGACCAAGGTGGGAAGCTCATTCTCATGTCCCACCTGGGACGGCCGAAACCCGGCAAGGACAACAGCAAGTTGAAGATGGACCCCGTGGCGGATTGCCTTCGGGCGCTCGTCGGCGGCAACGTCACCAAGGTC
>JBIJDL010000686.1:0-3067 GCA_044344195.1 Candidatus Hydrogenedentales bacterium | reverse complement strand
GGACCGGGCCAGCGAAATTATCGACGGATTTGAATCCCCACTGGGCATGGAGCTGCTCAGCACGGTCGATTGGCTCCTGATGAATGGCTGCGAAACTAACATAGTCGCTGTTCGCTCCGAGCTTGATAAGTGGCCTGGGGGACATGAGGCGGGACAAAGGAAACTTCGGATATTTGATGGACGATTGCTTGGTCTTGCGTTGGAACGATTGGGCGCGTTCGTGGGCTGAGCCGCTCTTGCGACTTGCCCGACATAAATCCCCAGCTTCGATCGTCTCGGTTTCCTGAAATGAACCTTCTGTTC
Organism: Candidatus Hydrogenedentales bacterium; assembly: GCA_044344195.1. Lineage (GTDB taxonomy): Bacteria > Hydrogenedentota > Hydrogenedentia > Hydrogenedentales > JAEUWI01 > JAEUWI01. The sequence continues at coordinate 2,764 of JBIJDL010000686.1, read as the reverse complement.
CACGCGGCGTAGTATAGACAGACCGTGGCAAGGGCCTCGGCTGTCCCTGGGCCAGGGCTTCACTTCGGAGCACAAGCGCATGAAGATCCGGCAAGCCATCACACACCTCCTCTTCGCGTCAACCACCGTCGCGGTGTTCGCGTTTCTCGCTCCGTGGAATTGGATCGCACCACCGCCGGAGCCGCCACGTGTCCAGCGGCTCATTGATCCAACTTTCCACCTACGTCCGTACAAGGATCCCTATCGGAATGACATCCTGGACTCTGTGCTTCAGGCGTCGAAACCGATCGACGCGACCATGGCGCCGCTGCAGCGTGATGTGGGTATCTATCTCGTGCCCGGTCCACCGCTACCCTGGAACGACCAGTACATGGGCAGAAAGGTACGCGTCTACAACAACACGGGCGAGACCAAGGCCATCCCCACCATCGATTATGTGCTGTATGCGATTCCCGAGGCCATGGACATCGAAGGGCGGTGGCGCGCCTTGGAGAGCTACATCAATGGTTTCTGCAACTTCAGTTATTTCGGTGTGAATCTTGAACCCCAACACTACTGGGAATTTGTGGTCCCGATTTACAGCGGAAGCTTTCATACGAAAATGCGCTACGTGCTGTCGCTGGGTGGCGACAAGGTCGCGTATTCCGAGGAGTTCGACGGGTCCGTCGCACCGGAGCTCCTGGGCACAGCCTGGGGGGTAGAGCGAATGCGGCCGGAACCGATATTGGGTTTTGTGATGCCCGGAACCACGCAACCGCTATGAAGCGGGAAACGGGCGTGGCACGACCCGGCCCCATCAGTCCACGACGAGGTGTTTCCCATACGCCACCACCTCGCGCAGTGTCGCATACACATCCCGCGTCGAGTAAACCCGTGAATGAGCTGTTCCAATCTGCTCAACGCCCGCCTGCTTCAGGGCCAGACGACAACGGCTGATGTGGAAGAACTGGCTCACGACGATTACCGACTGAAAGCCCTGCGCCTCGCGAATCGCGGCGAAATTCTTCGCGGACGCCGCCGTGTTGAACCCGGCATTGTCGATCACGATGTCCTGTTCGGGAATTCCGTGTGCCATGAGCCAGGCGGCCATGGCGGTGCCCTCGTAGTGCCCCTCCTTTCCGAACCCGCCACTCACCACGATCTTGGAGACGAATCCTGATTGGTATAGCTCCATACCGCGTTCCACACGCCCCCGAAGACGGGGGGACAGCGTGCCATCGGGGAATACCGAATTGCCGAGGACGAGCGCGGCGTCGGCCTTGAAGAGGTCGTCGGTAAAGCCATCCAGGACCAAGGCCGAAATGACGGCGAGAAGAGGCAGCAGAAGCAACGCCAACACACCTGAGATGATTCGTATCTTTTTTCGCACGGACAGGAGCCTCTTGAATTGCTGGGAACAATCTTGCAGTTGAATGCCCAGTTCGGTGCTCAGAGTTCCATCAATCGAAGGGGGACGTGGGGACGTACCACCGCACGTGTTCCCGACACACACAGCGATACTCCACGCCATCCAGCAAGACCCCGTCGAGCGAAGCTCACGCCAGGGCGGCGGCATGTCCCAGGGGATGCTGGAATCGCGACACGAACGGTATCGGAGTCGTCACACCCATCCGCTGGGACAGGCACGCGCTTCGGCAACACTGCTGCTATCTACCGCAGCCTGAAAGACTCTGGGAATCGTCCGCTCGAAGCCGTCACGAGGCGCGAGTCCGTCCCCCCTTCTATCGAGCAGCCTCTTCCCGCTCGGCGATACCCTTCAGCGTTTCCAGGCCCTCTTCCCAGTCCTTGCCGATCATCTTGTCCATGTCGATGAAGAGCCCCACTATCCGGGGCATCAGGGCGTCGCTCTTGCCATCCATGCTCCAGGTGATGCGGCGATGCTGGCCTTCGACATCGACGCGCCATTCCACGTGGTTGTCGCATTTGAAAGGGCGCTCGAATTGCAGGCTCATGTCGATGGACCGTCCCGGGTTGATGGCGGTGATGGTCATGCGGCCCGCGCCCACGTCTTTGTTCCCTTCCCAGGCATAGTGCGCGCCGATACCGCTGGAAGGGTCGCTCAACTGCATCTTCATGGTGAGGTCACGCTTGTTGTAGGGCGACCACTCATCCCAGCGACCAAGATCGCTGAAGATCGCGAATACCGTGTCGGCGCTGGCCGTGGTGGTGATGGCACGCTGGTAGCTTATGTCCGTAGGCCGCATCGATGCGGCAATGACGATACCGGCAATGACAAACACGAAGAGCAGCGCGATGCCGAGCAGAATGTACATGGGGGTTACCTCTTTGTTTGTAGAAAAGGCATTGGGTGTTCGTACTCAATACAGGGACGGCAGGGACCAAAGATCACCGCGTTGTGCTCTTTTCCTGTCGTTTCTGCCGTCCCTGTACCCCGCCATCAGCCCTTCATTTCCGGCGTTGTCACCATCCAACCTACGCCGAATTTATCCTGAACCATGCCGAAGCAGGGGGACCAGAAGGTGTCGCCGAGGGGCATGGTCACCTGGCCGCCCTCGCACAGCGCATTGAAGACACGTTCGGCGGCTTCTGCATCGGGCACGGTATAGGAGAGGCAGAAGCCTTTGAATGGGGCGTCATCGCCCTTGCAGTTGCCATCGGACAGCATGATGATGCCATCCCCCACGCGCATGGATGCGTGCATGACCTTGTTTTCCATCCCCGGCGCGAGCATGTCGGGCGGCAGGGGATCGGGGCACTCGCTGAAGCGCATCAGCATTTCGAGCTTTGCGCCGAGCGCACTGGT
>JBIJDL010000177.1:0-10967 GCA_044344195.1 Candidatus Hydrogenedentales bacterium | reverse complement strand
AACCGAGACCTGCCGATCTTTGAAAGAGCCCGTGGGGTTGGCCATCTCGTTCTTAAGACTGACGGCCCCCAGCCGGTGCCGGGCCGCAAGGGCCGGCGCCATCACCAGGGGCGTGGCGCCCTCGCCGAGGGAAATCACCTCGGCCGCCCTGGGAATTGGCAGGAACGCACGGAAATCCCACAGGGAGCGGGCGGAGCGGGAAAGTAATGCGGGGTCGACCGCGCCGGTGAAGCGCAGGCTGAGGGGCGCGCCGCATTCCCCGCACAGGAAGGAGTCCCCCAGGGCCTCTTCGGCGCCACACGGATAACAATGAAACGCGAAATCAGGCAGGGGATGTAACACGGGGCCGCTGAACTCCACTATAAAGAGGCAGGCGCCTCGACCGGTAGCCAAGGCGCCTGACAACGAAACTCGTTGGGTGATTCCAGGACTAGAAGATCCAGCCGAACAGGAATTCGAAGATGGATCCGAAGAAGTCAACGACCCAACCAAAAACGTCACCAATAAAATCGATAATCATGGTACTCTCCTTTGGGACTTTAGTCTACCGTGGTTAATGCTTGTGTGGACCATGCAGGTACACGGTCCCCTAATGATTCTACTTCGTTGCTGCCGATATGTTACAACTTTAGTGGATGCCATGCAAGAGGGTGGCAATGCGTGTCGGGGCTTTTGCATCTGCTTCGGTGGAAAATGTAGTCCCCCGTGGGACGCAATATTGATCCGGCGACGAAAAAGGCACGGATCATATAGAAGTTGGCCGGTGAAAACCGTGCCGCCCCGCTACCTCCCCGGCACGGTCCATTCCCATCGATCTTCGTGGAGCGACCGTGGGCCCTAATCCAGCGCGCCGAACGGCAAATTCCGAGTTTCGACCGGATCGCGCAATTCTTGGGACGGGGTGATCGGAACACATTCTGGCGCTTCGATTTCTTTGGGGAGCAGGAATAACACGGGCTCTCATCGAGACAACTCCTTTGCTATTTCTCTCCGCAAGTTGCTTCATGAAGGCAGGTTATGGGCCGAGCCAAGCGTTAACGCAAGTCTTGGCGTTGCACTGTAATGGGTCGTTGCTATTATCCTCAAATCATGTTAACTTTAGGGGCCGCATGAGGCGGAATTCACGGGCAAGTTCCAACGGGCGTTAATGTTGCAACGTAAGGGTAGGCTGGATGAGCAAATTATCACTCGGGTATGCAGTAGTCTTCGCCGCGCTGATCGGCTTTCTGGCGCGGCCCGCCACCGCCGAAGTAATCTTCGAGTCCGGTGCGAGCACCTCGGCCTCCACAGGTGTTTCGGGCTGCAGTGACAGCGCCCCGTCCATCGGCGAAGAAGCAACAGGCTATGACGAGTCAAGCGAATGCTCCATCAATCTCGGAGGGATCAGTGCCACGGCCCGCGCGGCCAATACCTTCACCGTCATCGGGGGCCGCGACAACGTCACCGGTTTCGACGTGAACACGGCCACGAATTTCACCTTGTCCCGGGCCGACGATGCGCCCACGGTGGAGCCCCGCGCATCGACCTCAATTGTCGCCACCTTCACCGTGACGGAGCCGATGATCTTCGAGGTGACCGGTGCGGTCACCGCCACCGCCACGGATTCCCTCGCGAATCCGGACTTCCGTCGGACCGACGCGTCCGTCAACATATTCTTCCGGCCTGTGGGCGCATCAGGCGGCTTGGGGGGGTCCGCCCTTGGGGATGCCACCCAGGCGCCCCAGAACAACAACTTCGATCAGCAGGGCACGCTCGATCCGGGGGAATATGAGTTGCTCTGCTTTGTGAATGCCAGAACCCGCGCGTTCGGCAGCAATGGTGTCGTCGGCAGAACCATGGCGGCCGAAGCCACCGCCACGATGGAAATCCGTTTCACACCTCTCCCGCCTACGGGCGGCTGCTGCATCGATGGATTCTGCGATACCCTCAGCGAAGCGGAGTGCCAGGAAGCCGGCGGGGCCTACGCCGGCGACGACCAGGATTGCGTGGATTGCGTCGTGGAAGAGTGCGACCTGCGCTGGACAAACGCGGCGGGCGGAAATTTGGGCACGGCGGCCAACTGGGACCCCGCACAGGTGCCCGAAGACGGGGGCGACGGATGCAACAATCTCACGCTGGACCTGACGGGCGAATACGCTGTGAATTTCGGCACCAGCGCCGCCAACGCCCTGTTCGTGCGCGATGGGAACGTGGATATGTCCGGTACGCGCTTGGCCCTGTCGGGCCGCGCGCCTGAAGGGGGCGGTGCGGGTCCTTTGCCGCCTGCGCTGGGCGTGGGCAACGGCGCCGTCCTCTTTCTGAGTGGTGGTGAAATCGCCGCGGACACGGCCGTGATAGGCGACCTGGGGACGGGAACCTCCAGCCGGATCACGGTAAGCGGCGAAGGGGCGCGTCTGAATGTGGAAAATGGCCTGCTCGTGGGCGACGCCATGGACGGCACGCTCACGGTGACCGACAACGGCCAGGTGGACAGCGGCGACGGCTTTGTCGGCGCGTCGGCCGTGGAAAACGGTGTAGGCTCGGACGTGCTGATCAATACGGGCGGCCAGTGGACCACTGCGGGGCTGACCGTCGGTCTGCTGGCGCCGGGGTCGATTACCATGCGCGGCGGAAGCATGATTTCCAATACGGCAACCCTCGGCGCCAATGCGGGTATCGAAGGGGAAATGCTGGTGGCGGAGAAGGACTCGGGCTGGCGCGTGGCGGGTTCCGCCACCATCGGCGGCGAAGGTGTGGGCGTGCTGACGATTGAAGACCTCGGCGTCGTTTCCGTGGACGCCATGATCGTGGGCGGCGCGGCGGGCGGCTCCGGAACGATCACGGTTCGCGGAGCGAACGCCATTCTCGAACGGGCGGATCTGCGTGTCGAGGATGGCGATCTGGTATTGGGCAATGGCGGTGATGCAACTCTTTCGCTGCTGGAAGGCGGCCACATGATCGTGGTGGAAGACTTTATCGTTGGCGTGGCGGGTGAACTCGCTTCTTTTGTGCTGGACGGCGCACAGAATGGTGTCAACGCGGGCATGGCCATTCTTGGTCATCTTCGTCTCGGCACGGGCAGTGAAGTGGCCCGGGGACTCTTCGACAACGGCGCGACGGGCGCCGCAGGCACGGCCACCATTGGCGACGGGGCCGATGGCCAGCTCCTCATCCGGCAGTTGGGCCGCTTTGTGGTTCAATCCAACGACGAGGGAACCCACTTCGGTATTCTGAACATCGGCTCCGGCGGTACGGGCATCGTTACGGTCGAATCGGGCGGCGAACTGGAGGCGGATGGGATTCTCCTCAGCCTGGGCGGTGGCGGGCGGGGCGTGCTCACGGTGCGCGACGCCTCCGTCACCAGCACGCGGCTCGGCATTACGGTCGGCGATGGTGGAGACTCGGCAAGCCTGGACCTTGAAGGCGCGAGCCTCGTTCAGAGCACCTCGGATTTCTTCGTGGGTGCAGGTGGCGGCGCAGCCACCGTAACGCTGACGGGCGACGCGGCGGACGCGCCGGCGCGAATTATCGTTCCCGGCCTGCTGGGAATTGGCATCGCCGCCACGGAATCCTCCGTGACGCTCGTGCGCAACGCCACTTTGAGCGCGGGCGAGATCATCGTGGGCGGCCTGGCTCCCGGCCTGCTGTCCATCCTGGAAAACTCGGTGGTTACATCTCCCACGACCACGGTGCGGGCCGAGGGTCTGCTGATCGGCGACGTGTCCCTCCCCAACAAGCAGGCGGATGAAAACGATACACCCAATCTCGTGGGCGACCTCATCCTGGAAGAAGGGGGCCGCGTGCGCATAAGCGCAGGGGCCACTCCGGCCATCCGCGTCAGCGGCAACGCCACCCTCGGTGGCACGCTGGAAGTCGAATTTGAAGACGAAGCCGGCCTGGCCACGGGCAACACGATCAGCCTTCTCCAGGTGGATGGCGACACCACGGGCGAATTCACCGAAGTAACCTTCCCCACCCGCAGCGCCGAATTCGACGGCGACCTGACGCTGGAGAATGGCGAACTGGTCCTCGCGGTGAACAATCCCGGCACGCCACTCGGTGGCGAAGGCGAAGGCGAAGGCGAAGGCGAGGGCGAGGGCGAGGGCGAGGGCGAAGGTGAGGGTGAGGGTGAGGGTGAAGGTGAAGGTGAAACGCCCGGCGGCTGCAACGCGAGCAAGACGATTCAAGACTGGCGCGAGATGCTGGGCGAATTGTTGCTGATGGTTCTTGGTATGGCGTTGTTGCTCGGCAAGGAACGGGGCAAACAGCGTTGAATTGAATTAGTTCACATGGCAGGTGACGCCAAGAGCAGGAATTGCTGTCCGGCGGGGCCGTGCCCAACGGAGGAGTCCGGATCGAATGAGAATGATTGTTGTTGAACGTGAGACTGGGCAAGGGCGGCGCGGTCGGATTCGGGTGTCTGTGCTGATCCTGGCGGTGATTGCGGGTACCTCCGCGTGGGGGGATGTGAGCGTTGACCAGTCCACGCTGCTCTTCGATTCCTTCGTCAACGCCACGGCATCTTCCAGGGACGCGAGCCCCGTCTTCGACAATGACACCTTCAGCGAGACTGTGACGGTGGAACCAGGTTTTGAGGGCACCGTCAGTCGGCCCCTGGACCTGGCGGCCGGCGTCACCGGCGAAGCGGGAAATTCCGCCAGCGGCACAGTCGTCGATGCTTCCACCTTCGCCCTGACCAATACGTCCACCGGCTTTCGCTTGGTGGGCGTGCTGGATCACAACGCAAGCACGACAACGAACGATGGCAACGAAACCTTCTCCAGCGGCGATGCCTCCACCCGGGTGGTCCACGAGATCAATTGGTTCATCACAGCGACTGGTGAGGACACGACGCTGAGTTTTTCGTACGACGGAAGTCACACCGCTTCGGGTGGCGGTGCCTTTGGGGCATTCTCCACCCTGAACTTTGTGGTGATGCCGCTGGGGCAAACGGTTGCCGAAGAGATCCGGCAGCAGACCACGTGTGCGGCCATTGGGTGCGCGTTGGAGGAAGGTGGCTCCAAGGGTGTCATCGGGGGGTGTGAACCCTCGAACTCCTGCGGAACTCTTTTCATCGCCGTCCCCACTACCCCCTTGCCCGCGGGTCAGTACCTGATCAGCTTTCGCTCCGAATCCACCACCAACGACAGCGGGACCGTGGCGGTCCTGGGTGATCTGGAACTGAACGTGGAAAATTCGGATTTCTGCAATCCCGCCTGGAGTCAGGCGGCATCGGGCGATTTCGCCGACGAATCCAACTGGGACCCGCCCGTGACACCGGCGGACAATGGCGAGGGCTGTGCCAATCTCACCTTTGCAGGGACGGGCGAATACACGGTCACCCTGCCGGGCGGGGCTTCGGCTAATCGCGTCACCATTACCGGCGGTGGCCCCACCTTCAGCGGCGGCACCCTGGCCCTGGGCGGCGCGGGCGATGAACCGGCGCTGAGCGTCTTCGCGGATGGCCGGCTGGTACTGGAGGGAAGCGCACTGACCGCCGCCGAGGTGGCCATCGGCCCCACGGCGGCAGCGGGCGAGGCCTTCTCCTTTCTCCAGATTGTGCCGGGAGCATCGCTCACCGGTACCGGTGGTGTATCCCTGGGCCGGGACATCGGCGCGCGGGGCGAACTTTCCTTGGGCGGTGGTGGCGCGGATGCGTCCCTCGACGCGGGACTGGGGCTCTTCGTGGGCGGCGCGGGCGAAGGCCGGATCCTGGGTATTGCACCCCTCTCAATCGACATACCCGCGGGCGACTTTTCGCTTGCCCTGGAATCGGGCAGCAAGGCCTCGGTGGATCTCACGGGCGACGCCGAAGCCGATGAAGTCGCCACGGTGGACTTGTCCGGCACGCTGATGATTGGCACGGGCGGCACGGCCACCTTCGCCCTGAACAACCTTGGCACGATCAACGCCAACGCAATGACCTTGGGCGCGCTCGAAGGCGCTTCGGGTACCTTCACCGCGAACGGCACCGAGACAGTCGCCACTATTATCGACGGTATTGTCGTGGGCGACAAGGGTGCCGGGGAGATGCTGCTTAGCGAAGGCGCCCGTGTCAGTGGCGCTTCGCTTACGGTAGCCACTGGCGAAACCGGCACCGGCAATATCGCACTGCACGGTGCGGAAACGCACCTCGACATCGTGGATGGGGTGCGGACCGGGATTGGGGGTGTTGGCTCCATCGAGGTGGCCAATGGAGCGCGGCTCACCGCCGGGGATCTGGACCTGGGTGTCTTTGATATCGGTTCGCTGACCCTGCGCGATGGCGAGGCGGGCCTCCCAGCCTTGACCGTGAACGGAAGCTTGATTGCAGGTTTCGGCGGCTTGGGCATCGTCGTGGCCGAAGGCGGCGCTACCGTGTCAATCACCGAGAGTTTCCTGCTGGGCGCCTTGGATGGCGTCGTGGGAACGGCCGGCATCACGGGTGGCGTGGCCTCGGAAGCCAACCCGAACCCACCCGAGTCACGTTGGTCCATCGGCGATGAAGTTCTGATTGGCGTGGACGGCGGGGGCGATTTGGTGTTAAGCGACACCGCCCTGCTCGAGACCGGCGCGATGCGCGTGGCGATTGGGGCGGACAGCGTGGGCGACTACCGCGCGTCCGGTCTCTTCGCCACCACGAGAATCACGGATGAATTAATCATCGCCGAGTCGGGCGAGGGCACCGTAACCCTGGAAAGCGCCGCGACGCTCCGGGCGAGCGCCGCAATCCTGGGCTCGGCCACCGGCGGCCTCGGGATCCTCCGCCTTTTCGAGAACTCCTTGCTCAACCTCGCCGAACCCGCGCCCTCGGAAGGCGCCACACTCGCCCCTGGATTTCTGGAAGTGGGCAAGAACAGCAATGGCCTGATCGAACTCTTTGACGAGGGCACCACCCTGCGCTGCCTGGAGGCCATCCTCGGCGGCGCGAACGGCGATGCGGGCGGTACCGTCAACGTGGATGCCGGGACCTCGCTTATCTGCGACGGCAGCGTCTCCGTCGGTGCCTCCGCTGGCGCGGGACTGCTGCGCATCGCGAATGACGCCAACGTGGATATCGGCGCCCAGTTGCTCATCGGCGCGCGCGGCCTCGTGGTGGCCGGCGCGGGCGCGAATGTGCGGAGCAACTTCGTCTCCAATGGACGCATCCAGATTCTGCTCGACGTGACCATCCCGCGCCCCGAGGAAAAGTCCGTCGGCACGCTGGAAAAGGGCGCCCCCGCCGGTCCCGTCGTCATCGACGGCGATCTCGTGCTGGAGGAAGGCGGAATCCTGGAAATCGAGGCGGGCGACGGGGCCATGCTTCAAGTTGGCGGCAACGTCACCCTGGCGGGCACGCTTCGCATCGTACTGGTGCCCGGACGAGTCTATGGCGACGACGTTCTGGCCCAGTTGGCGAGTTTCGGCGGCGCCGTTGAAGGTGCCTTCGCGAATGTCGAGTTCATCAATGCCCCCGAAGGCTTTAACGCCAATGTGACGATTGAGGGTGGTCAGTTGGTGCTCGACATCGAGAATGACGGCGTGGGTGGTGAAGGTGAAGGTGAAGGTGAAGGTGAAGGTGAAGGCGAAGGTGAAGGCGAAGGCGAGGGTGAAGGCGAAGGCGAGGGCGAGGGCGAGGGCGAAGGTGAGGGTGAGGGTGAGGGTGAGGGTGAGGGTGAGGGCGAGGGTGGGGGTGAGGGTGAGGGTGAGGGTGAAGGTGAGGGTGAGGGTGAAGGTGAAACGCCCGGCGGCTGCAACGCGGGCAAGGCCCTTCAGCCGTTGCAGGAGCTCCTTGGTGACTGGGCGACCGCCTTCTTCGGTCTGGCCATCTTGCTGGGCTCGACCCTGGCCGGTCGCGTGGGCCTGTAATCGTTCGCTATCGCCCCGCCGTGCGCGCTCAAGCGCACGGCGGGGCTTTCGCTTGTCTGACGCGATTCGGGTCGAATTGGCACGCGTCCAAGATCACCAATAGGACCGTTCTTGCCAAAAGGGGAAACTTCGTCTACACTTCGGCATCGCCCTGGGGGCGGCCAGTACCTGCTGGCCATCCGATCCGGGCAGTTCCGGCATGTGCGGTAAGCCCTGGGGAGGGACTGGAAACGCCATGCCCGTCGCGGCCATGCAGACTGACTGAATAGCCCGCAGCACCACGCGTCTTCAGGGTTGCTTTCCGTTTTGGAAGCCAAACTGTGGCGTTTCACTCACCGTTGTTAATGGAAGGAATCTCTGTGAAGAAGCGAATTTTTGGGTGCTTAATCGGGGTCGCGGCGCTGGCCCTGCTGCAAACGGAATCCATGGCCCAGGTTTCCTTCCTCGGCTTCGGGGACTTGTCCAACGGGAGTGCACAGGCCAATATCGTTCTCGACACCTGCAACGACCGGACGCTACCGATCGAACCGGGCGAAACCAATATTTCGCTTACGGCGACGTGCGCCCGGAATGCCGGGGAGACCACGGTCACCGCGACGTCCACGATTGTGGGCGAAGTGGAGTCGGACGCAGTCGGGGTCACCCGCGTACGTCTGCGGGCCGATGCGGTCTCATCCGCCGTGCCGGCCGCACTGTTTGCCGGGAGTTTTGGTGCCGACGCCACGACCTTTCTGCGGGCGGATTTCAGTGCGGCTTCTCCGGTTCTATATGAGATCCGGATCACGGGCCGCGTGGAGGACAACGCGTCGTCGAACTCGGGCAACTCTTCCGTAACGGCCACGTCGCTTTTCGAGTTCCAGCGTTTCGAGGCCTTCACGGCGAATACGGAGGGTGAGCTCATCGCCAGCGGAACCCTACCCGCGATTCCCTTCAACTTGAGCCTGGCGGCCAGCGCCCTTTCGAGCAGCGGGGCCGGTGCTGCAACGTCCTTTGGCGAGATCGTGATGACCTTCACCCCGATTCTCTCCGGCGGCTGCTGTATCGACGACGCCTGCACCACCCTGACAAGCGAGGCATGCGCGGAACAAGGCGGTGTGTATGCGGGCGACAATCTGCCATGCGTGGATTGTGAGCCGGAACCGGTCTGCGATCTGGCCTGGGCCGCGCCGGCGCCGGGCAATTTTTCCGATCAAGACAACTGGGAGCCCGCAGTCGCGCCCGAGGCCTGTGCGAATCTTACCCTCAATCAGGAGGGGGCCTATGCGATCACCGTGGACAGCGGAGTGCTTGCCAACAGCCTTGCTGTGCTGAGCGGCGAGCCGTCCCTTTTTGGCGGTTCTCTTTCCCTCAGCGGCCAGAGCGTGGCGGACGCCCTCCGGGTCGAAGATACGGCCCGTCTGTTCCTCGGCGGCGGGACCCTCTCGGCCAATCGCGCGGTGGTGGGCCTCAACGCCGCAGGAGGGGACGGGTCCACCCCGTCCTTTCTTCGCATTGAGCCCGGTGCGACATTTGATGTCGTGGGGGGCCTCGATCTCGGGCGCGAACTCGGCAGTTTCGGCGAGCTGACCCTGGGCGGCGGCGCGGAAACCGCCACGCTCTCGGTGACGGGCGGTGCCAACATCGGTGTCTTCGGACGGGGCCGCGTGCTGGGGCTGGGCAATCTTGAGCTCACCGCCCTGGACGGCATGACCCTGGGCGTGTTCGCCGGCAGCGATGCGCTGGTGGAACTGACCGGGGAACCAGAAGGTATCCGGACCGTGCTCCTCACCGTGGGCGAGAACTTGACCATCGGCGATGGCGGCCTGGGCGTGATGACCCTTTCCACGCTCGCGATTCTGGAGACGGATCGCATTACGCTGGGCGGCTCGGAAGGGGGCGAAGGCACGCTCTCCCTGTCGGGCGCCAACAGCGCGATCAATGTTTCCACCGGTATTGACGTGGGTGACGCCGGAACCGGGGAACTCATCATTCTGGATTCATCGGCGCTCAACACGCCCCTGGCCATGCTGGGCAAGAGCGCCACGGGCGTGGGAAGTGCGAGCATCGAGGGAGAAGACAGCCGCCTGGCCGTGAGCGGCGACCTGACCGTCGGTGAGCGAGGCACCGCAACGCTGTCAGCCAATGGGGGCGGAATCATCGAAGCAGGCAGCCTGACGGTCGCCTTCGGTACGGGCGTCACGGGCGCCCTGAATCTGGACGGCAGCACCCTGGGAGCGCGCCTTACCGTAGCCAACGATATGACGCTGGGTTCCTTTGGCGATGGTAGCATTCGCGGCGATGGCAGCACCCGGATCGAGGTCGGCGGCAGCCTGACCATGGGTACGTTCACGGAAGCCACCGCTTTTGTTTTCATGCTTTCAGGCGAAGGCGAGGGCGCGCTTCAGCTTAACCAGTTCACCGTGGCCGATACGCTCACGCTTGGGGCCGCCGGGTCGGCTCTGGTCGAGTTCAGAGGCCTGGCCAGTGTCGAAGCGGGAAGCATGGGACTCGGTACACTCGACGGCAGCCGGGGCGTGTACAAGGTGGCGGGCAATCTGAACGTGACCACAATCGCAGGCACGCTGAGCGTGGCCGGAAGCGGCAACGGTGAAATATTTGCTAAGGATGAGGCCGTCATTCGGGCCGGTTCCTGCATTCTCGGCGAAACATCCGGCGGCCTGGGCGAGGTCCGTCTGACTTCGGGGGCGTCCTTGCTCGTGGAGGCCATCCCCGTCGAAGTACCTGCGCCCGGCACCAACAAGGGCGAAGTCGCCTTTGGCTTCCTCATCGTGGGCCGACAGAGCAATGGCCTGATTGAGCTCTTCGATGCCGGTACCCGGCTGACTTGCGAGAATGTCACCCTCGGCGGCGACAATGTCGCATCGGGCGGCACGATCAGCGTGGATACCGGCGCGACACTCGCCGCCAGCAGCAGCCTGACCATGGGCAACAACGTGGGCCCGGCCCTGCTTCGTGTCGCCAACGGCGGTACCGTGGATGTCGGCGCATTTCTCCAGGTCGGACCCAATGGGCTCCTCCTCGCCAGCGTCAATGGCCAGGTGAACTGTAGTACCCTCGACTTGAACGGGCGCGCTGAAATCCTCTTGAACCTCACGATCGAGCGGCCTGCGACGGAGAAGAACACGGACTACGTCGCGTCGAAAGGCGCGCTGGAGCCCTTC
>JBIJDL010000008.1:0-35261 GCA_044344195.1 Candidatus Hydrogenedentales bacterium | reverse complement strand
GCTCATGGGTGCCCTTGCCGCGCTCAGTGGTTGTAATTCCACGGGGCGCGTGAATACCGAAAAACCATCCTCTTCCGAGACCGCGCCCCAGGTCGCCGAAAAAAACGCGTCCCGAACGAAGTTTCCGCAAATCTCGCTTGACCCAGGCGCTCATGCGACGCTGGGAGAGGCGTTTCGGCACATTGGCGAGACCTTCGGCGGCGGCGCGGCGCTCACCGCAGGGCTTGAGGACCGTCCCACACCCGCCTCGGGTCTGGGCCATATGGGCTTTGTCCCCGGTCTCGAGCGACTGGCAGCGCCCTATGACTGCAAAATCCAGGTCACGCCCTTTTATGTCTTTCTTTACCCGCAGGGATACGAGGCGCTGGCGGACTTGACGCTCGCGGGTAAAGTGGGCCCACGATTCGACGCAACGCGCGCTTCTTTCGCCATCGGCGCGGGCACGGATCTTTTCAATGCCTTCGCCTTGCTGGGCGACAGCCTGAAAATGACCATCGTCGCCGACAATATCGTGGCCGATGCCTGGTGCGGGGAGCTTTTCCTTGAGGATGCCCCCGTATCGGCCATTGTCGAGGCGCTCCTGAAGTCGTCCCGCATTGCGCCCGAAATGATCGAGGTCGAGAGCGATGACGACTATCTTTTCATCCGATCCACAGCCAATCAAAGCCGACCCCCGAGCTGTCTAAACCGGGAGCAGCTCACTGCGGAGCAACTGGCCATCCTTCAGACGCCCCTCACCCTTCGATTGCCAGATACTGGCGCCGCCTTCTCCTTTCAGGCGGAGCCAGCCACCCTCGCCCGCGTGCTCCCCGACCTCTCCCGGGCCCTCGGTATCCCGGTGACCGCCGATGACGCGATGGGACGCCTTCCCGTCAACATCACCGCATTCCACGCCATACCCACGGAGGCCGCCCTGGATCTTCTGGTCCGGCAATGGCTCTTGCCTCGCTACGGCTACCGCATCCAGAATGGCGGACTCCACTTCTGCGAACGCCCCGTAAATTGACCCGCACCCTTCGCCACCGAATGGCGTTCGGGACACGAGACAAGGTGCTCGGGGCCGCCGTCAGCAGCATCAGCCGCCTTTGCGAGCACACCATCAGTATTCGTGGGCAATATTCCCCGGCGCTGCGCGATAAGACGTGCGAAACTGCCGAAAATATGGTAGCATTCGTCAAGGATTTGGCTTCGCGCATTGGCAGCATTGCCCCCGCCTTTGGGAGAGGGGTAGCCACATCGTTGTGGTCGCTCATTCGCGGGCGCGCGGCAAGAATTCCAGATCCGGTGCCGCAGTGGTTGTGAAGTTCGGGAGATACGGTTTTTGATTCCCTCAAGCGTGAAGCCTGTGTTGCGGAGCCTCCGTGAAGGCACGGGCTATCCTGAAGTTGTAGCAACGCTGTTAACCGTTCTAATCTTTATTATCAGCTATTGGTTCGAGGCGACCGGTCGCCACACCGATTTTCTATTCCGGGGCGTCTTCCTTGCCGGAGCAGTAGTCCTCTGCGGCATGGTGGTCTATGGCATCTTTGTGCGCCACTATATCCCGGGGATATCTCATCTGGTCGTGTCGGGCGCGGTGATGATCGGCCTGTCCCAATTGGCCGGATTCCTGGAAGTGTTGCCTCCCCTCCGCAACCTTCCCGTCGTTGGCCCCGAGGGGTGGGGCTATCTCAGCCACCTCGACGATATGCTCTTGTACCCCGGCTTTGTACTCATGCTGTGCGGTTTCTATCTGTCCATTCTCCATGCAACGCGCATGCGACTCCAACTGGTACTCGAAGGACGGGAAAAGGAAGAGGCGCTGGCCCTGAGCAACCGGACGGCCGAAGCGCTGGCGAGGCGCGTGGCCTTCGAAAATCTGGCAACCGGCATTTCGACCCGATTCATCAATCTGGGCCAGGACGAAGTCGACGGGGAGATCAGGCACTCCCTGGAACTGGTGGGTTCCTTTACCGGCGTAGACCGGGTCTACTTTGTGGTTTCCCGGGTCTCGCTTGCGGGGAAAAATGAACGATTCGAGTGGTGCAGGGACGGGGTAAGTTCCCTGGCCGGTGCCCTGCAGGGCGTGACGGAAGATGATTTCAAGTGGTCCCTCAATGCGCTGGACCGGGGGGAGTGCATCGTCATCCCCAACGAGGGTGGATTGCCGCCGGAGGCTGAATTCGAGCGGCAATGGGTGGAGAGAAATAAAATTCTCTCCCTCGTTAGAGTGCCCGTAGTGTCGAGCAGCCGCCTTCGCGGTTACATTGGGCTGGACAGCGAGGCGAGGGCCGCGGAATGGCCGGACGAGACCATACCCCTGCTCCGCATGATCGGTGAAATTCTGCTTTCGGCCTGGGACCGGCGCTGTATCATGCAGCAGCGCGCAATCCTTGAAGTGCAGGTGCAGCAGGCCCAGAAAATGGAGAGCCTGGGCGTCATGGCCGGCGGCATCGCCCACGATTTCAACAATATCCTGACGGGCATCATGGGCAATGCGGAGCTGGCCCAACTGGGGCTGCCCGAAGGCGGTGAACTCCACCGATACATGGAAGGGATCACCCAGTCGGCACGGCGCGCGGCCGAGCTATGTCGGCAGATGCTCGCCTACTCCGGGCGGGGGAAGTTCTTTTCCGAGCCCTTCAAACTCAATGATCTCGTGTCGGACATGATGCCGCTCTTGCGGGCCTCGGTGACGCGCACCGCGAGTTTTGAATGCGAACTCGCTCCGAACTTGCCCGAGGTGGAGGGGGACACCGCACAGTTTCGGCAGATTCTCGTGAATCTCGTGACCAACGCCTCCGAATCGCTGGACGAAAAGCAGGGCGCGGTGCGGGTCCGCACCGGGGTGGAATACTGCAGCGAGGAATTCCTGCAGGGAACCTACCTGCCCGAGCCCTTGCCTGCGGGTGAGTATGTGGTGCTGGAGGTCAGTGATACCGGGTGCGGCATGGAGGTGGAGGTGCTGGAGAAGATTTTTGACCCCTTCTACACAACGCGTTTCGCGGGGCGCGGTTTGGGCCTCCCGGCGGTGCTCGGCATCGTTCGCAGCCACAAGGGCGCTCTCAGGCTGGATACGTTACCCGACCAGGGAACACGGGTCAGCCTCTATTTTCCCGTTCAGGCCACCTCGGCCAAGAGCTATTTCGCTCAGGGGGAGGTTCTGGGCGACTGGCATGGCCACGGTACCGTGCTCCTGGCCGATGACGAAGAAACGGTGCTATCCGTGGGCGCCATGATGCTCAAACACGTCGGTCTCGATGTGGTCACGGCGGAGGATGGGGAAGTGGCCCTGGCGCGCGCCGCCCAACATGGTGACCGCCTTCAGTGCATTATCCTCGATCACTCCATGCCGGGCATGAGCGGGGACGCCACCTGCGCAGAATTCAAGCGGCGCTTTCCCGACGTCCCCATCATTATCGCGAGCGGCTACATGCGCCAATCGATTGAGCACGAGTTTGAGTCCGGTCGCGTCGCCGCCTTTCTGTCGAAACCCTTCGAACTCTTCAATATTCAGGCGGTCATGCGCGATCTGCTCGACCCGGTGGCCCGGAGCTAACCTCGCTGGCTGATCAGGATTCAGGCGTATGGAGCTTCGCCAGGAAGGCCGTCGCCCGCTCCTGCATCTCAATGGACAACTCGTCAACACGCTTGCTGTAGATGCCATGAAAGGCCAGCGCCGGAATCGCCACGCACAGGCCCGCGATGGTCGTTATCAGCGCCTGTGAAATGCCCGCCGACAAAATCTGCGGATTGCCCAGCCCCTGAGCCGTTACGGCGTCGAACACCGTCACCATACCCAGCACCGTCCCAAGCAGTCCGATCAATGGGCTGACGTTCGCAATGATCTCGAGCATGGTCAATCCACGCTCAAGGCGGGCCACATGGGTCCGGCCCACCGCATGCATGGTCTCCAGCAACTGGGCGTGGCTCAAGTGGCGCAACTGGATCAGTTCCTCAGCAATCCGCGCAAAAGCCCCCGGAGTACGCTGGCACACCGCGAGCGAGTGCGAAGGCGAACTCCCGTCCGGGTTGCCAAACTCATGTAGGATACGGACAATCTCCGGCGAGATGACCTTGTCGCGGCGCAGCGCGAAGGCGCGTTCCAGGACTACCGTCAAGGCCGCCAGGGAGCCCAGGCCCAGGGGGATCATGGGCCATCCGCCCTGGCGTATCATTTCGATAAATTCAGACATGCTCAATCCTTGCGTTGTTCTGCCAAGTGTGTTCCTGTGGCATGGATATCTGTCGGTCTAGAGAAAGCTGAAGGTCCATCGTATCTCCAGGTTCTTGCCCTGGTAGATGTCAGGAACTTCAAAGGGGAACGGCCCGAATGGGCCCGCGCGCTGCACCGCGTCCCGGCACAACGCGCTGTAGAGTTTATCGTTGTCCGTCCCCACTACATTAACCGACACCAGCTCACCCTGCGCGTTGATAGCGCAATCGATGACCGCCTTAACCGGCGAACTGCCGGAATAGCGGGTATAGAGCATCTGGTTCCATTGTTGCTCCACCCGTTCCCGAACATGCTTCAAGTACGGTGCGATCTCGCTCTGGATCGCGTCAAAATTGGTCTGGCCCTGTTTGCTGACACCACCCCGCTCCCGGGTCTTGCCTTTCTCCGGGCGCTGGGCAAGTAGCGGTTGCGCCTGAGCAATTTTAATGGGGGCTTCGGGCGCCTTCGGGGCGGGCGGCGCTTCCGCAGCTTCGGGGAGAACTTCCTTGGCCGGGGTCTCCGCCGCTTTAATCGGCTTCTTCGCTTCGGACTTCGCCTCTTTTTCTGTTTCCGCCTCGTCTTCTGTTTCTTTGGAAGGGGGCTCGACTGCGGATTCCTGTGGCGCGGGCGATGCCACCTGGGGTAGCGCGTCGAATTCATCCTGCTCCAACGCGGGGGCGGGACGATCGGCATCCCGGAGGGCCAGGTCCATGGCCTCCGCATTCTCTACGGCGATATGTTCCGTGACTTGCGGTGGTGCTTCCGCGGGCACGGCCACATCCACCAACTGCTGTGGCGGCGATGGCTCCGGACGGGCCTCGGGCTGCAGATCCAATACGATTGGTTCTGGCGCCACAGTGGGGATATACTCTCCGGCAGTGTGGGTGTGCCGCAGCAGTACAACTCCCGCTACATGGATCAGCATGGAGAAGACAGCCGCTATTTTGATGCGTGTTGAGTAGTTCATGGACCAGCCTGCCGTGTGCGCGGGCAGTATATCAGAACACCCGCCAGCCGCACACGCGCGCACGAAAGCAACCGCATTGTGGCGCCAGAAATTTGGGTGCGGGCCTTGTCAGTCCGGTGTCCATGGGCTATAATGGCAATCTTTGGCGGGGGTTTCGCATTGGGATGAAGGAGCAGCGGAACGTATGCGACACGGCGCGAGCCTGATGGCTTCGTTGGAGGGGATGAGCCGACCGGCCTATCGCATTGCGACGGAACTGGCGGGCAACAGCCGCTCCGGCCTTACCGTGCGGTTTCTTGCGAAGAAGCTTGAACTGCCGCCGGAAGAAGTCGAGTATCTGCTGGACGTCCATGACCGCCTCTTCTTCACCGATCTCACCAAGGTGAAGATCGTGGCCGAGGGCCACAACGCGATCCGACGTATCAGTGAAGGGCTGGAGTGCCGCGGCGACATCCCCTCGCTGGTCGAGCGTATCAAGAGTTTCTCCCCCCACGAGTTCCGCCGCCTCGAAGAACAGATCGGCCTGGAAGAGCCCTGCACCAAGCGGATGGCCGCCGAAGAGATCATTCAACGCTACTACGAAACCCCCGAGGCCGTGCTCACCTACGTTGCCACGCGGGACTTTTCCGAATCCGCCCGCGAAATTTTCGATATCGTCTGGCAGTCCAAAGACGGTGTGATGCCGGTGTCTCAGTTGCAGGCGAGTCACGGCGGCACCGAGTATGAGATGGAGCAGGCCCTCGTAGAATTGTTTCAGGGCTTCGCCCTTTTTGAAATGTTCCGCTTCGATGTGGAGGATCGCTTGGTCCGCGTCGTGGGCCTTTTGAACGAAGTGCGCGCCCATCGCAATGTGGCGAGCGACAACGGCCAGAACCGCGCGCGTCTGAAAGTCCTTAAGGGAAAGCCTGACAGCACGGAAGCCCGCGAGCTCCAGTTCTCCGATGTCATCTGCAGGCTCGTCGCAGCCATTGCCGCACGCCCCGTGCGTCTGCGCGGGGACGGCGAGTTGTTTCGCGAGGATCGTCGTCGCCTGGCGGCCATCTGTTCCGAAGATGGCGAGCCCTCCCTCAATACCTGTCTCTGGGTCGCTGAGGGCGCGGGATGGCTGGGCCGGGCGGACAACGTACTCCGCCCCGGGAGTCTGGAAAGCCTGATCAACCTGGACCGGGTCGGACGGCACCAGTTGCTGTGCACGTGGGTGCTCGATCAGGGGGACGATGTCACCGCGCGCGTCCTCATGCGCGATTATCTGGACGAGATGAAGTCCGGTGCCTGGTACCCCCTCCGTGATTTCGTGCGCGCCGTGATGCAGTGGAACGAGGAAGAAGAACAGCTTGTCCTGCGGCAGAAGAACGGCCAGTGGCGCTACGTGAATCCCAACGTGACCGACCAGGCCCATGGCCGACTGACCCGTGCGCTCGAAGAGACCTTCTTATGGCTCGGCATGGTGGAGAAGGGCATGCGCGAGGGGGAAGAGTTTTTTCGCGTGTCGGAAATCGGCGAGGCCATCCTGCGGCGCGAGATACCGCCCGCGCTGACGGCACGCTATCCCAAGCGTCACGGCGAGTTTGTGGTCCAGCCCAATTTCGACATCGTCGTTCCGTCGGAAGAGATGGATCCCCTCCTCACCGTGCCCCTGGACCAGTTCTCCGAGCGCGCGAGCACCGGACAGGCCACGGTGTACAATGTCAGCCGCGAATCCTTCACCCAGGCCGTTCAGGATGGGCACGACGCCGCAGCCTTCGTCGATTTTCTCCTCGCCCACAACCGGGGCGGCAGTCTGCCGGCCAACGTGATGACCACCCTTGAGGACTGGCGCGGGGCCATGAAGAAAGTGCGCCTGCGCACCGTCGAGATTATCGAATCCGATGATCCTCTGGTGATGGCCGATCTCATGCACCGCCGGAAGTTTCAGAAGTACATCACGCCGATCGATGCCCGCCAGGTGGTGCGCTATGGAGATCTCTCTAAAGAAGAGATGGCCCGTGCCCTGGAAAAGGAAGGCTTTATTGTAGAGTAGGTATCCAGTCCGCCCTCTCTTTCTTGTTTTCCCGCCAATCCCTTTGACACAATCACGCGTTGTCTCCGGGTTGCAGCTACCCGAGTAAAAGGATACTGGTCTTTGTCTGACCCTTCCGAGTTCATAGTCTGGCCCCTGGCCGACGGGCGCACCATGGCCATGGCCATCGGTATAGGCCTCGCGGTCCTCGCGGTCGCGGTTCTCATCGAACTGCGCCGCCGCCAGCGCGAGCGAAGAATGTTGCGGGAAGCAGAGTTGCGTTCGATCCGCGATCTGTTTGACGAGCGCGAAGTGCGCGGGGATGATCGCAGTCTCCTCCTCGCCATTATCGGTCAATATGAACCCGAACATCCCGGTCGCGTCGTCTCGCGCCGCCCCGATTTCGACCGCTGCATGGATCGCTACTTTCAGGCCCTGCGCGCCACCGAAGGCGCAGAGACGCTCGCCCAGCGGGGCGCCCAATTGCGGGACGTACGGAGCCGCCTCGGCCTCGACTATGTGCCTATAGGTAGGCGGATCCATTCAACCCGCGAGCTCTATGATGGACAGATACTGTGGGGCTCGCCCGCATCGGGCCTGGAACCGCGCTGGTTTCACTTCAAGACACTCAAGGTCGACGAGGCCTTCTTCTATCTGGTGGCCATCGGGAAGGATGGAACGCCCGAATTCAAGCCCGGCGACGCGGTTAAGTTCCGGCTCTGGCGAGAAGATGATGCGCGATATCTCTTCGAGGCCACCATTTACCAGGTGGACAGAGAGCCACTGGTGTGGCGGGTGAGCCACACCGAAAGCCTGACCAGAAATCAGGCCCGAGCCCACTATCGGATCCGGTTTGATGCGACTGTACAAGTCGGACTCTTGAACGGCACGCCCGACGAAGGCCAGGTGAGCATCGAGACCAGCGAGGCCGTCACCCAGATTTACGGCCGCATTACCAGTCTCAGCGGTGGGGGCATGGCCGTACATTTTCAACAGCCCGTGCCCAAACAGGTTCTGATGCGGGTGCCCTTCCAGCTCCCCGACTCCGATCGGCCCATCGTGGCCTTTGTGCGGCCGACCGGCGCCCAGAATGTGGGCGGAGGACGCTCCATTGTTCGGGGCAGGTTTATTGCCATGGACGACGAGACGCGCGACGCCATCACCCGCTATATTTTTCTCAAACAGAAGCAGAGCGCCAGCGATGATTCCTATTCGCTGTAGCGCCGCATGCAGGGTTTTAAATTCATGAGTCTGATTACCGACGCGGAGCGCGCCCTGGTCCGGAACTGGCGCAGTATCCTGGTTTATATCCTGCTGTGCGTGACCGTCGTCGCGTTGTATCGCTTCGCCAGCAACGCCATGGATCAGCACTTGGCCGGGGGAGTCCTTCCCACGCCCGAGCAGCTTGCCGAGATCAAGCCCAAGCCAGCCTGGTACATCGCCTCCCACCTGATCGCAGACATTGCGCTGGCCTGCCTCATCTCGCTCTTGCAGGCCTGCGCCTACGCCCGACTCGGCGCGGATATCGACAGGCCTCTCTGGAAATGCCTAGACGACCGCGAGGCCATCGCCCGCTATGCCGTGGTATGGATCATGCTCAATCTGTTCTACTTCACCCTGATGCAGCTTCAAAGCAGCATGTTCGATCAGGGGCAGGTGGCCATGGCCACGTTGTTCAGCTTCTTCGCACTGGCCTGGAATCTAATCTACGTCCCCATCGGCGTGTGCCTCATGCACCACGGCGGCCTGAAGGACCTTCGCCTCTCTGACGCGCTGATGCCTCTGCTTCACTTCCTGCCACGCACGCTTCTCGTGGTGGGGCTGGGTTTTCTCCAGCTTATCCTGTTCGAACTGCTCTTGAGCAGTGTGCCCGCGCCCATGCGGGGATTGCCCTGGGTGATCGCGCCCTTAAACATCCCCATCATCTACCTCGAGTGCCTGGGCGTTGCCATTATCTGGAGCACCTGCGCCGAGTACCGAACCGTGGCCGCCGAACAACAGGATGACGACGATTTCGATTTCTGATGGGGCTTCTGTTGGAACGGAGGGGATCGTTCATCCGAACAAAAAAAGGGCGCCAGGCCCGAAGGCCTGGCGCACCGTACTTGTGTTGGATTCGGAGTGTTATTCGCCTATCGGGGCACTGGCCGCGTCCGCATCCGCACCGTCGGCATAACGAATCACGCCACTGGAGTCGGTGAAGAAGCCCTTGCCGCCCGTGGTGCCGTAGACAGCCGCATTGGCGTTTGCCGTGAAGTTGTTGACGTCGCCGCCGAGCACGAAGTTGTAGCCACTCTTCGTCGCACCCCAGTTACCGTCCAGGAAGGCCGGGGTAGCACCGGTCAGGTCCGCGAAATCCGCAGTGTATTCGTAGTTCGCGGCGTGATAGGCCACTTCCGAGCCGACGATGGTGCGCAGATTGCCGATCGCGCTGGATTCATTCGACTGCATCCGCGAGCGAAGCAGGTTCGGAATCGCGATGGCGGCGATGATGGCGATAATGGCAACAACGATCATCAATTCAATCAGTGTGAAACCCTGGTTCAGTTTTTTCATGGTGTGCTCTCCTGTGTTTGTGGGGATTCGGCTTGGCGCCGGTTAAATGGTGGTCCGCTCGGGCCATCATCGATTTTCGTTCAATTGTTAATTTCACTAGGCAATTGGCATGCCAAGCCCCACTGCGATGCATTGAAAATCGTATAAGGAATTGTAAATAAAAGGTTTACATTTTTTATTGGCCGGGGGCAGGGCATGGACGGGGCAGGCGGACAGCGCTTGGCTGCGGCACTCCGTTACAATTTTCGTCACTTTCGGGTCCATTCGGGGACGGCATAGGCCACGCAGTACCATCTACCTCTGCGTGTGCCATGCCCCGTCCCCATGTTAATATGTTACAAAATATTTAAAAGTGTGTTTTAATCCCCGTGTGTCCAGTGTGTATCAATACCACGCGCCGCTTGCCTATTCGGAGTATGTCATGACGGAATTGGGTTTCATCAAGAATTTCCTCGAGGATAATATGGCCTACGCCCGCGACAAATTCGCCGCGCGGGAGGCCATAACCGTCACCTCAAAGAAAGATGCCAACGATCTGCTAACCGAGGTCGATCTGACCCTGCAGAAGCGGGCCATCGACCAGATTCACCGCATCTTCCCCGGCGATGAAATCGTGGCGGAGGAGGGAGAGTATGCCCGAGGCCCGGAAGACCCCGAAGCCCGATGCTGGGTCATGGACCCGATTGACGGCACAAACAATTTCGTCCGGGGCCTGTTTCCTGTCTATGCGATCTCCATCGCCTTCGCAATTCGCGGGCGCGCCGTCGCGGCCGGCATCGCCCTTCCGGGCCTCAACACGATATTCACGGCGGAAGACGGCGCAGGGGCCTATCACGGAAAGCGGCGCCTCGTAGTCTCCGAAGTACAGACCCTCGCCGACGCGAAAGTGGATCTGGATTTTGGGGGTATGGAAGACCGCGAAGCGTGGCTCGAACGCGGCCAGGAGATCATCCGCCATTCCGGCCAGCTTCGTGGCTACGGCTCCGCCGTCTCCGCAATCAGCCAGATTGCCTCAGCCGATCTGGATGCCTTCCTGCACATGACCCTCAACCCCTGGGACTACGCCGCCGCGCAGCTC
The DNA here is from genome assembly GCA_044344195.1 of Candidatus Hydrogenedentales bacterium. Classification (GTDB taxonomy): domain Bacteria; phylum Hydrogenedentota; class Hydrogenedentia; order Hydrogenedentales; family JAEUWI01; genus JAEUWI01. Next base: position 24,466 of record JBIJDL010000008.1, on the reverse strand, counting down.
ATCGTGGAAGAAGCAGGCGGTATGGCCTCCCGGCTCGATGGCAAGCCCCTCCACCTCTTCGACGGGAAGTTGGGCGTCCTCATCACCAATGGCGCCATCCATAAGGAAATGCTACGCCTCATCCGAAAGTAGGGGACGGGGATGAGTTGAATCGCTTGGACGTTGCAGGGTACTCACCCCACGATCACACAGCAGCGTGCGCGCCAGTCTCCGTGAAAACGACCGACACGGGGCGATCATGCGCCTCCACGGGGAAGTCCACACCGAATAACGCCTCCGGGGCCAGGGCGATTGCGTTGCCCGCGAAGCTGTCCAGGAAGCGGTCATAATAGCCCCCGCCAAATCCGATCCGATGACCGTCGTGCCGAAAGCAGACGCCGGGCACAACGCAAAGTCCGCCCGCAGGCTTCACCCATGATATCGAAGTCGGCCGCGGCTCCAGAATGCCCCGCGAGGTCATTTCCAGGTCTGAGAGTCGCTCCAGTCGCGACCAGAGCATCACGCCTCCCGGCCGTGTTACGGGAACAAGCACGGTCTTTCCAAGGGCGATGGCCTCGTCGATGAGCGGACGCGTATCCAGCTCAGTGCCTTTGCTCCCCACGTAGGTCAGGAGCGCATCCGCCTGCGAAAAGAGTGGGGAGCCAATCAGCCGCGCAATGGCCTTCGCACCGATGCCCTCGCGTTCGGCCGCAGGGATCGCCGCGCGTCGTTGCAGGCCCCAGGCGCGGGCTTCGGCTTTGGTGGAAAAGGTCGGCGGGTGCATGGGCTTATTCTCCATGGCGCGCGCGGGGAATGCAAGCGCGGATGGCCTGCAGCCCACCGGCGGGTACTTACGATCCGAATGCAAAATCTTCCCCCGGCGCGGCAAGATGTGCCGTGCACCCGGGTTCCCTTCCGCAATTTCCCTTTGTTTTCGCCCGCTTTCTCCTTGGCACAAGTCTTGCCCTGTACAGGCATCGGTTTGAGTCCCATTGAATCGATTCCATGAGTGGTTGGCCTGGCGCCTTACGGTCTGTTACCCATTGGCAGCCGGATCCGTCGCGGGATATGTGCCCAGGCCAACTCGAATGCATCACCCCCGGTGGGGTGTTCAGATAGAACGAAAAGGAGAGCGCGGCAATGATTCCCGGCCTGTACACAGCAGCAAGCGGCATGATCGCCGTCGAGCAGCGGCAGGATATCATCGCCAACAATCTGGCCAACGCGGCCACGCCCGGCTACAAGCGATTGCAGCCGGTGCAGCTTGGCTTCTACGAGGTGCTCTCGCCCAAAATGATCAGCCCCTTTCATTTCAACCGCGAGGCCGCACCGGCCGGCGGCGTGAAAGGCGTTGAGACCTTCACCAATCTTGCCCCGGGCTCCCTGCGGGTCACAGAGGATCCCTTGAGCCTGGCGGTCACCGGCCCCGGCTACGTGGTGGTCAATACCCCCCAGGGCGAGCGCTACACCCGGGACGGGCACTTCACCATGGACGCGCAAGGCGAACTGTCCACCGCCGAGGGGTACAAGGTTCTTGGTGCGACGGGCGGCCCGATCGATGTGTCCGGCGTGAAGATCACCATCGCCCAGGACGGCACGGTCCAGGTGGACGGCGCGGCATCCGGGCAGATCCAGATCGTTGAATTTCAGGACCCCACCCGACTGGAGCGGGAGGGTGACAATCTTCTCCGGGCCAGCGACGAAGTCCTTCAACAGAGTGGCGCGGCCACGGAGACGGCCCTGGTTCAGGGGGCCCTCGAAATGTCCAACGTCCAGCTTCCCGTGGAGATGACCAGCATGATGCTGGGCCTCCGCGCCTACGAGGCCAACCAGAAAGTAATTCAAGCCATAGACGGCGCAACCAGCCGTCTGATCGATCAGGTGGCCGCGCAGTAATCGCGCGCCCCTGGGGCCTTTGAGGAGACGACCATGATACGTTCACTGTTCACCGCATCGACGGGCATGATAGCCCAGCAGATGAACATCGACACCATCGCCCACAACCTTGCGAACGTGAACACCACCGGTTTCAAGAAGAGCCGCGTGAACTTCCAGGACCTGCTCTACGAGACCATCAAGCCCGCCGGCACCCAGACCGCCAACGGCACCACCATCCCCGAAGGTATCCAGATCGGTCATGGCGTGCGGCCTTCGTCCATTGCCAAGCTCCACACCCAGGGCGGCTCCATCCAGACGGGCAATCCCTTCGATCTGGCCATTGAGGGCGAGGGCTTCTTCCAGATCACCCTCCCCGACGGCACGACGGGCTACACCCGCGACGGCGCTTTCAAGGTGAACGCGGAAGGCCAGGTGCTCACGGCGGACGGCTATCTGCTCGCCGACAACATTGTCATTCCCGACGATGCCATGGTGGTCAACATAGGCCCCGACGGCACCGTGTCGGTGATTCAACCTGGAAACGTGACGACCCAGGTGGGCAACATTGAGCTGGTACGTTTCCCGAACCCGGCAGGGCTTGATGCTCGAATGGGCCGCAACCTGTTGCTGGAGAATGATGCCTCCGGCCCGCCCACACCGGCCACGCCCGGCTTGGAAGGCCTGGGCAACCTGACCCAGGGCTTCCTCGAAAACTCCAACGTGCAGGTGGTGGAAGAAATTCTCCAGATGATTATCGCGCAGCGGGCCTATGAGGCGAACTCCAAAGTAATTCAGACTGCGGATGAAATGCTGCAAACGGCCAACAACGTACGGCGTTAACCGTAACCACGGGTGAGCCACCATGAACCATGCAATTGACTTGAAAACGGCCCTCGGCCTCGCAGTGTGCGTTGCTCTTGCCATGACTTCGCCTGCGGAAGAGGCGAGCGCGGTCAAGATCAAGGACGAGGTCCTTGTGAAAGGCCCCAAGGTCTACCTGAGCGATTTGGTGGAGGTGAAGGAGCCGGAACTCATGGAGCGCCTGGCGACCATCGAGGTTTCGGGTGCCGCAGTGCCCGGCGCATCGAAGCAGTTGACCGCGAGCCTCGTGGAGGCGCGGCTCGAGCATGCCGGCGTCGATCTGGGCGAATTGGACCCGAATCGGCCGTCGCAGATTCGCGCCACGACCATGTCGATCGAACTGACGCCGGAAGCCATGGCCGCTTCCCTGCGAGAACACATCGAACTGGAGATGCCCTGGGACCCGGAAGTCACCGAAGTCGATGTGCCCCTGCCCCGGCAGAACCTCATGACACCGGAAGGGGAAATGACCATCGAGTGGCGGGCAAGCCCCCAGTACAAATTCGTGGGCCCGGCCAACTTTCGCGGAAATGTCCTGATCGATGGCGCGCTCTACAGGACCGTCGTCCTACGTGCATCGATCGATACCTACCAGGAAATTGTGGTGGCTGCGGCCGACATCCCAAGGGGACGTCCCGTCTCCGCAAACCAGCTCGTCATGCAGACCGTCTCTCTCGCCACGGCGCCGGAAGGCGCGGTGACGGACATGGCCGAGGTCGAGGGTCTGGTTGCCCGCAAGACGATTTTTCCGGGACAGCCGGTGACCACCCGCGTGGTGGAGTTACGCCGCCTGATCAAGCGCAACCAGATGGTGCCGGTGGAGTTGAGTTCCTCGGCGATCAAAATACAGCATCAAGCGAAGGCTATGATGGACGGGAAGGAAGGCGATGTCATTGTGTGCGCCAACCCCGTAACGAAGGAAGAGTTCCAGGGCGTGGTACGCGCCGATGGGGTCGTGGAGGTACGATGAAACGCACAAGCAATCTTATGGCCGCGGTGGTACTCGCGGCATTGGCCTCTGGCGCTCCGGCCGACTCCCTCTTCTCCCAGCAGACCGCCAAGGATGCCACCACGGTGTCCGAGAAGCTGGACCGCTTTGAGGTGGGCGATATTATCACCGTGATCGTCCGCGAAACCCTCGATGCCTCGACCAGCGCCGGCACGAACACCAAGAAGGAAAGTGACGTGAAGGCGAATGCCGCCGCGGCCGCGAACCCCTTCCTCGTGGCGGAACAGCCGGATGGCAACAACATCCTGAATCCGGGCGAACTCCCGAACTGGGATATTCAGTCGGAAAACGAGACGAAGAACACGGGCGATACGCGCCGCCGCAATACGTTGACGACCTCGATCACTTGCACGGTGGTGGAGGTGCTTCCCAACGGAAACTTAAAGATCTCCGGGGACAAGCAGGTCACCGTGAACCGCGACGATTCCATGGTCACGGTCAGCGGCATTATCCGCTCCAAAGATATCACGGCGCAGAATACGATCCAGTCCACCCAGGTGGCTGATGCCAGCGTACTCGTCAAAGGCAAAGGACCGCTGTGGAATAACCAGCGCCGTGGACTGGTCACGCGGGTGCTCGATTGGTTCTCGCCGTTCTGACGCCTGTGGTGTTTAGTTTTATCATGCGGAAGGATTTTCTCCTTCCTGGTCCCGAAGGGACGACATATCGAGGATGCGGGACCATGCGGACAATGAAACTGAGAATCTACCTGACCCTCCTGGGACTTTTCATCGCGACGAACACCCACGCCGCCATGGCCATCCGCGATCTCTGCGACGTTCAAGGCGCGCGGGACAACACGCTCAGCGGAGTCGGCATTGTCGTAGGCCTTCGCGGCACGGGCGACAGCGCGGAGGCCGCGATTCTGGCGCAGAAGAACGTCCTCGACCGTCTCGGTCTCGATATTCAGGACTTGGACAGCCTCAGCTCGAAGAACGTGGCCATCTGCACCGTCACCGCCACGCTGCCACCCTTCTCCAAGGAGGGCACCGCCATCGACGTGACCGTACAATCCATCTACGACGCCAAGACCATCGAAGGCGGCCAACTGCTCGAAACCTACCTGCGCGGCCCTTCCGGCGACACGGTCTATGCCGTGGCCAGCGGCCCCGTCTCCGTAGGTGGCTTCGACACCGACGTTTCCTCTGGCACCTCGGTTCGCAAGAACCACGGCACCGTGGGGCGCATCCCCGGCGGTGGCATGGTGGAAACCGAAGTGCCCGCCTCCATCACGGACGGCGAGCGCCTCACGCTCCTGGTGAAGAACCCCAGCTTCGAGGCGGCGGACGGCATCCGGCAGCAGATTAACTTGCTCTACGGTGAAGGCACGGCCGACGCACTTTCGGGCGGCGCGGTACGGGTCAAGATACCTCTTGAGAAGCAAGGCGACCTGATTGCATTCATCGCCGAGCTGAACAAGCTCAAAGTGGACGTCGAGCAGCCCGCCGTGGTCATCATCAATGAACGGACCGGCACCATCGTCGTCGGTGGCGACGTCATGATCAAGCCCTGCCAGGTAGCCCATGGCAGCCTGACGGTCAAAATTGCCACCACGGCAACGCCCGTGCCCGCATTGCCCTTTACCGATGCGGAGCCGATTGTGGTGGAGAATGCCGAAGTCGAAGCGGAGGAGCCGGAGGTCTACCTGGCCCCGGTGCAGGGTACCTCCGCGGCGGAAGTGGCCCAGGCTTTGAATTCGCTCCGCCTGACGCCCCGTGACATGATCGCGATCTTCGATGCCATCCACAAAGCGGGCGCTCTCGAAGCCGCGCTGGAGATTCGCTGATGCTGTATGTCAATCCCCAGACCCAATCGGGCTTCAAGTCCATGGAACTCACGCCCGGCGCAAAAGGCCGCGAGACGGAAGCCCTTAAGCAGTACGAACAGCTTTTCCTTTTCCAGATGCTCAAAGAAATGCGTAAGACCGTTCCCGACTATGGATTTTTTGACAGCGGTGGCCAGAAAGCGTACTTCGAAGAGATGATGGACGATTTCGTGGCGGGTGAAATGGCCGCCTCCGGACAGTTGGGTGTCGCTTCTCAGATAGCGAGCCAGATGCACACTGCGCAAGGCGATGGTGCGAAGCCATCAGTGACGTTGGATTCCAGGGGCATTTCCGTGGTGCGGGAGCGCAAGGGCATCGCAATACCCGATGCGGTGGTGACGGGGTTGCCCATTCCTGACGCGGGAGCGGGGTTGAAGTTGAACCCGACTCATCATACGGGAATTTCCCTGGTACGCGCCCATGAAAGTTACCGAATTAATCAATAGCACGCGCCCGAGACAAGTGGCGGTGCTGCTGCGACGACTGAAGCTTTCGGCGATTCTGCCGATAAACCGGATATCTGGACCTGAGTGTCTGGAAAAGTATTGGAGGTTGCCATGAACCTGTTGACCGGAATTGGTGCGGCCAGCGCCTTAGTCAAAAATGCGTCGGATCTGGTTCACGCGGTTAAGCAGCCCAAAGTGACCGACGAAGCCTTCTCGGAAATACTGAAGGCCAAGCTTGAGGCCTCTTCCAGCCCGGAGGCCCGCAAGGCCCGCGTGGAAGAGGAAAGCGCCCGTTTCATGCGCCAGCGCGACGTGGACGGTGACGGCAGCCTTCGGCTTGCGGAAAGCGGTATGGAGCGCAGCGTCTTCGAACGTCTCGACGCCAACCGGGACGGGATGCTCTCCAGCGAAGAATACAAGAAGGCCCTCCTCGGGCAGACAGGAGCGGTGTCGTGATGAATACTCGGGACATGTCCATCGAAGATCTTCTGGAACATCTCTGCGAACATTTTGATGATGAACTGGAGCGCCAGCAGAACGTGCTGGTGGTGTGCCGCGCCATGGGCCAGGGTGCCCGCGCGCAGGATCACGAATATCTTGAAGCCAAGACCGCCGCGCTCCACGTACTGTTGCGCCAGGCCATCGCCGCCGAGCAGATACGGCTGGCTCTGGTCCGCGCGGTCGTTGAGCACTACGCGCTGCCCGCCGACTCCCAGACCTTGAGTGGCCTGATCGCGGCGGTCCCCGAGCCGTGGCGCCAGCGGATGCAGGAATTTCAGGTGCTCATGCGCGCCACGCTTGAGACCACGCGTCGGCTTGTTCGCGAGAACAACCGGGTACTGCGTCGCTCGCTCTACGTGGTGAACCAAACCCTCGCCGCCATGGCCCTGTGCGAACCCGGCGCCGCCGGTGCCTACGATGGAACGGGCGGAGAAATTGTGCGGGTGCAGTCTATGCCCGCACTGGTAGACCAGAGAGGATAGAGGCCCCGATCATGGGTGCAGTTCGAACCACACAGCGGTTGCTCATCGACCGCGTACTGAATAACCTGACCCTCCAGCAGCGGCGAATTCTTGCGCTGCAGGAACAGCTCGCCACGGGCCAGATCGTCAATCGCCCGAGCGACGATACGCTGGCCACGCGCCGCGCCGTCAGCGCCCGCACCGAGGTGACAAAGAACGAGCAATACCTCACCAACATCAGCAATCTCGGGCCCGGTCTGCGGGAGACGGAAACCTCCCTCACCACGCTCGTCGATGTGGTCCAGCGGGTGCGCGAGCTCACCCTCCGGGGCGCAAACGGCACCAACGAACAGCTGCAGCTCGACCAAGTCGCCATCGAAATCGACCAGTTGCTGGAAAGCGCCCTCGTTGAAAGCAACCACTCCAGTAATGGTCGCTATATTTTCGGTGGGACCGTCACCAAGACGGAGCCCTTCGCAGCCACCCGCGACGCGAATGGGGGCATCACGACGGTCGGCTATATCGGCAATGATCAGACCTTCAAGCTGGAAGTTCAAGACGGCATCCGAGTCGATGCCAACGAACCGGGAAGCCGCGTGTTCACGGCCTCGGGCGTGAGCAGCGCGGATATTTTTCAAACCTTGATCGATATCCGGGACAACCTGCGCGCAGGCGACACGGGCGCGCTCCAGACGCGTCTGGGCGAGTTGACCAGCGCCCAGGACCAACTGCTCATTTCGCTGGCCCGCGTCGGCTCCATCCAGAACCGCGTCGAGCAGGTGGACAGCAACCTCCAGGACATCAACCTGCAATTGCTGGATGTGGTCTCCGACAACATCGACGCCGACTATGCCGAGACCATCGTGGAGCTGAATGCCCAGTCCAATGCGCTGGAGGCCTCCCTCAACGCCGGGGCCCGGGTTATCCAGCCTAGCCTGTTGAACTTTCTTTCATAGCGCTCTCAAGGCGACGTTTTATAAAGAAAATGCCCGGACGACCAACGTCCGGGCATTTTCATTGTACTCGCTTCAATTTCAGGCGGCGGCTTCAATATGCAGGCGGATCACCACGTTTTCGCGAATCAGGTCATCCGGCTTGCCGGGATACTTGATGCCGAAGTCGTTGCGGTTAATGTCGAACTCAGCGTGGGCCGTCACCTTGCCCTCGGCCAGGCTCAGCGTCGCGGGAAAGGTGATGGACTTGGTCACGCCGTGGAGTGTGAAATCGCCCGTGACATTAAACGTGTCGCCGTTGGCTGCGATCGCCGTGGAAACGAACTTCGCTTCGGGGAACTTGTCCGCTTCAAAGAAATCCGCGCTCAGCAGGTGCTTCGTGAGCCCATCGCTGTCCGAAAAGGTGGACTTCATGTCGATGGTCGTGGAGATTGCGGCCCTGGTGAGGTCATCACCCGGCACCGTGACAGCGCCAGTGAAGGCCGTGAAACCGCCCTTGTGTGAGCCCGTCACTTTCGATCCCTCGAACTCGATCTTGGTGGCCGGGGTAAAGGTGTAGCTCGTGCCTTCGGCGGGGGCGGCGGGTGCTTCCGTCGTCGTGGCGCTCTCCGCCACCTGAGCGTCGGGCGTGTTCTCCGAGGGGTCGGCGCAGCCGGCCAGGGTCAGGGGTACGAGCGCTAAGGCCGCGAGGGCGACATAGGAAACATGCTTCATTGGGGTCATTCTCCTTGATGGGTTGCAGTATACCGCACGGGCCGATGCCCCGGCGGCAGCTTCCAGGCAAAACAAATGGGAAACCCGCCCCTATTCCGTAAGAGAATAGACTCGCTTTGGGTCGCCCTCCACTGTATTCAGCCAGAGGGCGTGTTCAAGTCAGGGCGTAGCGGTGCCGGGGGCGTAGGTCCCCGTGCTCAATTCCCCATACAGTTCCGGACGCCGGTCGCGCAGGTGGTTGTCATCCTTCGCTTCCGCCAGATCGATGGTGGTGACGCTGTAGCCCGGCTCACCGCTATCCACTTGGATCACAGTCTCGCCTTTCGGGTTGATCAGGAGGCTCTGTTGCGGATGGGTGAAGGCGATGAAGCATTGGTTCTCCCACGCCCGCACCTGCATAATTTTCAGGTTCATATCGCCGTGCATGCCATAGGTCGGATTCAATATCAGCCGCGCCCCTTGGATCCGCAGGGTCCGCACCGTCTCCGGCCAGCGGCGATCCGCGCAGATCATCATGCCCAGTTTGCCCCACTCGCTGTCCCACACGGGCAGACCCATACCCAGATCATACTGCACATCGTGGGTCTGGATGTGCGTCTTGTGGTACACGCCCACCAGCGCGCCTTCCCGGTTCCAAAGGCCCGATGTGTTGAAGAGCTTGCCATCTTCAAGTGAACTGAAGCCAAAGCAGATCCACATCTGGTACTGCTTCGCCAGCTCCGCCACCTTGTCGAGGTAGGGACTGCCCTGGAGTGGCTGGGCCACGCTCATCAACTTCTCCCGCGTCGATGCTTTGTCCGGGGCGGCATAGCCGTCCAGCCAGCACTCCGGCGTAATAAAGATATCGGGATGCTCCGCGCCCGCCGCAGTGGCCTGAGTTACAAACGTGGCCAGATTGGCGTCGATATCCCACTTAACCGGCACGCCGCGCATCTGGGCGACCGCCACCTTGTCCTTGAAGTCGCCGGGACCCGATTCCGCGCACCAGGCACCCAACGCCAACATGGGGGAGAGAAGAAGGGCAGCAAGCACCGCACGCATTTGGAAATTCTCCAAGGGGTTGTGGCTTTCGTGGGGACAACGCGCCAACGTCCGCGCTGTCATTGCAGACGCATCACAAATGACAGGGACGTCAGTAACACCGGACTGCAATATAGCACGGCATACGTGATACGGCCTGCTGTCCCTGTTGTCACTGACGTCCCTGTGTATCTCGTTCAGTTCTCGTTACTTCTGCGCAAAAGTCTCCACCCCTGAAATTCCACTGCCATTAAACAGGGCGAAGACTTTGCCTTCCTTATCCACCACAACCTCCGCCTCGGAGTGCTCCGGCGTGGAATAGGCCCAGCCACAGATGAAGTCGCCGTTGTTGTTGTATTTCTTGATGCTGTAGTAGTGGCCTCCCGCCGCCTGGATCGATCCGTCGTAGCCACCCTTGTTGCGGACGGAGAGGTAGGCGTTGCCCCACTGGTCCCCTGCTACGCTGTGGAAATAGACCGCGCCGTCTGGCGGATCGCCGTGGGCGAATTCGGTGACAAAATCGCCATGGCCGTTGTATTTCTGCGTGGGGCCATAGTAGCCCGTGACAAACACGTCGCCGCTTCGATCCACGAAAAGTCCATGGGGCGCGTTGAATTCGCCGGGAAGGATCCCCTCTTTGCCCCAGCCGCGCAGGGACTTGCCGAACTGGTCATAGACGTTGACCCGCATGTTGTCCACATCGACCACGAAGAGATTGCGCGCGCGGTCAAAGCCCATGCCGTGGGCCCGGAGGAGCATGCCGGGAAGGCGTCCCTTTTCACCGAAGATCTGCAGAAATTTTCCCTCATGCGTGAAAACCTGGATACGCGGCCGATCACCCTTGCTGTCGGTAATGAAGATTCGCCCTTCTACATCGCTTTGGACTTCCCGGGGCTCACTCACCTGGCCAGGCTCGCGCCCGGAGCCTTCATTCACTACGCCCAGATGCTGGCCTTCGCGTGAGTAGCGATGGACCTGGTTGGCTTTCTGATCGGCGATAAGGACGTTGCCATCTTTGTCCATGCCGATGCCGTGGGGCTGGATCAAGTGGGTGCCCGCCTCGCCGTGTTTTTCCGACCAGATATGGATCGACTGGTACTCGACGGGCGCGGCCCCGATGATCACGGTCGAGAACAGGTAGTCGTTGGCCGAGTTCGGGGAATGGGCCACAATGTTAAGCTCGCGGGGCGAGGGCATCGTCGCCGGCGCGGTGTAAAGTCCTTCCGCGTCAATCGTGCCCACCGTTGCATCCCCGCCGGGAATGTCGTTCACCGACCACGTTACGCCCTCTGCGGGTTCGGCGGCCATCAGGCGGTTCGTCTTCATCACGACCTTGAACTTCTGATCCGCGCCGGGCTCCACATGGACCAGCGTGGGGTGGATCGTAGCCCGTCGATAGCGCGGGTCCATACTGTTCAGCGCGCTGTCGCTGACGCTGTCCGTGTAAGGACTGTCGGCCTGAGCCAATGGCGCCAACAAGGTCATGGCGACCAGAGGGGCCGCAAGAAAAAACTGCCAAACACGCATACTACTCATAATGCTCTCTCCTATTATTACTGGTTGCGTCTCTCAAAGCATACGCCAGCACGCCCTGAGAGTCAATCAATACGAGCGCAAATACCCCCGCGCTCGTGGCCAAGGCCCTCCGCGACCATCCGGCCGTAGATGCTTATGGAGGCGTCGCTGCCCTCCACGAAAGCACCTGCCCGTCGGCCAGCAGGCGTTCCTGCAGTTTGGGCACGTCAATATCCTGAAGCGCGACACCGCCGTCGATAGCCATGGCTGCCGCCGTCGCAGCGGACTGCCCGAGGATCATGAACACGGGCTCCATGCGGATAGACCCGTAGGCGATGTGAGAGGCGGCCAGACACACGGGCACAAGCAGGTTGGTGCAGTCGTTCTTGCGCGGCACAATCGAACGATACGAAATCGGATAGGGCTCAAAGCCGCCGACTTCCACGTCTCCCTCGTTGAGTACGCGCCCATCCTGCACGTAGCGCTGCATGTGGTGCGAATCCATGGTGTAGGCCGCAAGGCTCACGGCATCGTCCACCGTGCGCGCCCCTGTGCAATTGTGCTCCGTCATGACGTAGTCCGAGATCATGCGGCGCGCCTCGCGGATGTAGAGTTGATGGGGCCAACCGCCGTTATCCGTAAACTCATCCTTCGGCAATCCCCACTGCTGCATTTCATCGTGGACCGCCTGTGGCACCCGCGGATCGTTGGCGAGGAACCACATCAGGCCCTGCTGGTAATCCTTGTGCGCCTGAATGATATGCTCACGGGTGGCATAGTCGCCATCGGGGTAGTCGTAGTTCCCGCCAATGAAATCGGTTGCGAAAGCGCCCTTGTTGTTCGTGTCCGTCTTCGCGTTGGGCATCTCTTTGGACAGTTTCATCACGGTCCAGTGTCCCGCGTTCAGATAGCGGAGCAACAATTCGAACTCATCCGCGTTGTAGTTCGCGGGCTTCGGGAAGGTCATGCGGTTATCAGGATTGTTCGTAAGGCACATGCGGAAACAGTAGGCCTGCACCCGGTGATCGCCGCTGCCTTCCTCACCCGGCCCTTCCGCCTGAATATGGGGGAGGAGCCCACTGGACGGATCGCCGGGAACCACATAGGGATCGATGGGCACTTCGAATTGATGATAAATGGCCTGCTTCGTCTGCACGCCGTTCAAGGTCTCGCCGTACGTAGCATTGGACTCGCGGCCCACGTGATAGGGCACCCCGGCCTTCGCCATCAAATCGCCCTCGTAGGTCGCGTCGATAAACACCTTGCCTCGGTACGCCTTGCCGCTCTCCATGCGGATGGCGGTGATGGCCCCGTCTTCTTTCGTAACACCCTCTTTCAGGTCCAGCCGCTCACCCCGAACCACAGGCACCTTCGCCTCGGCGATCATCGCCTCAAAAGTCGCCTCCGCCACGTGGGGCTCAAAGGTCCAGTTCTCGTCATTGCCATAGTGCTTGCCAAGGCGCTTGTAGAACTCACGGGAGATACCGCCGATGGCCGCCTTGTTTCCGATATCGGTGGCTCCCAGGCCGCCCGAGCTAAGGCCGCCGAGATGCTGGCCCGGCTCGATGATGATCGCGGTCTTGCCCATGCGCGATGCCTGCACCGCAGCCGCGATGCCGCCGGAGGTGCCGCCATAAATGACGATGTCGTAAACCGGCTCCGCAGGGGCGATGAAGGCAGTGATGATAGTCAGGAAGACGGCGACAGCGCGAAGAAACGTCATCTCAGGGTACCTTTCAGTTTTCGTATGGCGGCGTTCACTTCTTTGTCCAGGGCCTGCAGAAAGCGCGAGCGATCCTGCGGGCCAAAAGGGGCTGGACCGCCCGTCATGATACCCGCGTCACGCAGGTTGGATGAAATCTCGCGACCCACGAGCGCACCGCCGATGGACTCCACGGTAAAGGGTTTGCCCTTGTGGCCCAGGACCCGCGCGCCTTTCTTCAGACAGCGATCCGCCAGAGGGATATCGATCGCGATGACAATGTCTTCCGGACCGCAATGCTCCACGATCCAATCGTCCGCCTCGTCGAAGCCATCGCCCACGACTTCGAGGTGAAGCCACGGGTGGGCGGGCGAGTGCATCCATTTGTTCGCCACAAGCGTCACCTGAAGCCCATAGCGCTGGGCGACTTTGTAAACTTCGTCCTTGACCGGCGAGCCGTCGGCGTCGATGTAAATGTGGGGGAGAGGGTTCATAACCGAGGGGATGGCGCGTTGAAGTAGCCGAGCGCTGCACGACGCACGCTCCGGAGTATACGAATGCTTTAGACAGCGCGGCTAGCCCGCCAGTGGGACCTGTTCAAACAGCAGGCGCTGTACATCGGCATGGGGAGCGCGCTTGGAGAGATGCAGCATCTCAAAGCCCACGGCGCGTCCGTCCGCATCATAGTCGACGATCAGGCCGGGGGCCACTTCTTCGGACGACGCCGCCAGACAATCGGCCAGGCTCAAATAGAGCGCATCGGCTTCGTGGTCTATCTTCAGCTTCATGAATTCGAACTCCTTCGGTCGAAGTACACCGTCACGACCCGCAGTGGTATAACCTGCGGATTAACAATAACACGAAGAACCCGGCCTTGGAAATCCGAAATCCTGCCCAGCCGGTGCTCCAGTTCCCCGTCGATAGCGTCGGGCTCCGTCCAATCCGGAGTGGAAAGTACTTGTTCCACCCACGCCAGGGGGATCTGGCGCTTCGCCAGCGCGTCGGTTGCGTGTTGCGTTAGTTGATAGTCCATGCGCCCCACAACCCCCTCAATTCGCGTTATACCGATAGCTGAAACGTCCGTCCGGGGCCACATCGCCGCTGACGTAAAAATCCATGGGGTCGTTCGGGGCTTGCAGATTATCCGCCCACTTGAAGTCGAAAGCCACAGGCGTTTCCCCCGCCGTCAGCCCGAGGGCCGCGCGGGGAATGGCCAAGTGCAATTCGCGCACACCAATATGCTTTGTGATGTCTTGCACTTTCGTCCAGGTGAAGGAGGGAGCCGCTCCCTCGGCCGGCGCCTGGTGGCGGTGCAGGGCATTGCCACTGACGAGAAAATCGTAGCCCAGCCAGCCAGTCGCAGTGTTCTGGTCCGCGTCAATCAACAGGTGCATCCAATTGGGCCCATCGATGGGGGAGAGGTCCTTCCCTGTCGCCGCGTAGAAGTACACGTTTTCATTATCCCGCGCCACCTTGAAGTTCAGCAGCTCGTTGCGCCCCGTCGTGTTGGTGTAGTGCAATTTATTCACGCCCGCATGGTCCCGAGCGATAGTATCGTCGGGCGCATCGGTGTAGCGTGGCTCGACGGCTCCCCACGGCGCAAAATCGTCGTTGATGTTGATTGTCGCAGGCCCACTCGCGGCGGGCAGCGCGGGCGCGCCTTTGTAGCGTCGGATACCGTCCACGAGTTGATAGTAATAGTTGTCGCCATGTCCCCCCTTCATCATCTCAATGTCGCGGCTGTTGGTCGCATCAAATTGATCGACGAAAGCCACGGGAAGCCCCTCGCGCTCGAAACGTCCCGCGATCCACTCGTTCCAACCCGTCACCATGACAATCGGCGGATCCAGCTCCCAGGCCCGGGTCCACTGCTCCGCGAAGTTGTACCCATGGAGAATCGCGTCTGGGCTGCGGTCGATGGCACCCTTGTGAAAGGTCCGGCCCCGCGCATCGCCCCGACTCATGTCCGTCACCTTTCCGTCGCTGGCGCGCAGGTTCTGCGCAACGGACACGTTGACCTGCTCGGGCTTGCCGGGATCGTCCGTAAAGCCGTAGGGCTGGGGAAAGGTGGCTTCCCAATGCCACGCGCGCTCGGTGTTGACCATTTCAAAGGGCCAGTGGGCCTTGCGCAGGGTAAAGAAGCCTTTGACCGTCTCACTGGCCGCCGCCGGGTCGACGATGAGCAGCGGTTTGCCCTCCCAGTGAAACCAGAGCTCCTTGTAAAGCCCGGGCTCGTAAAGATCCTTGTAAAGCTCGTCCGCCGTGGCCCCCGCCTCGGTATTGGTCATGAAGGTGATCTGCGGCGTGTGTCCGCCGGAAGCGCGCACTTCCGTGAACACCTTGCACAGCTTCATGTACACATCCTTATACGTAACGCGATTCGTCGTGTCGAAGATGAGCACATCCACGCCCGCATCGGCCAACAGATGGGCGTGGCGGCGCAGCACCCACGGGTCGGCATTCATGTAGTAGCCAAACAGAGGCTCGTTCCAGAAGTGCATATGGCCCGCGGGACCCCAGGGCGGCGATGTGGGCGTCTGCAACGCATCGGGGTGGGCTGCCATAATCTTGGAAACGTCAAACGGGCCTTCCTGACTGCCGTCGTGTTGGCCATTCCAAAGGAAATAAAAGATGCCCACGAAGCGATCAGACTTGGGCGGGCCGACTTCCTCCGAAGTGGGCAAGGTGCGCCCGAGGGCATCCGTCGCGGGCCAGGGCACCCCCGGATTCGGCGAAAAAGTCTCCGCGGGGCAGACGGAGAGGAAGGTGATCAGGGAAAGGATTGCCGATATGTACTTCATGAATTGAACCTTATTTGGGAGGCACCGATGGGACCGTCCCACGTATTTGAGTCATCGGAGGTATCCAAATGCGTGGGACAGTCCTATTGGGTGGGGGCCCTTGGGACGAACAATGTGCAGACTCGATTGAAGCGATCTCCAGCATTCTAGGCCATCTTGTTGGACAGTCCCATTACTTCTCCGTCCGGAGCTCATCCAAATAAAGCCCGATTTTCTCAAAGGGAATCTCTTTGAAACCCAATGCCACGGCGGGGGACTCCGGTTTCAACCGATAATCCCCTTTGGCGGGGTCCACAAAGAGCGGGTCGGTGTCGGCCAGATTGTCCACATACGTCACGAGGGGCTCGGCCTGCTCGTCTACATGTTTCCAGCCTTCGCCCACGAAAACATTCCGTGCAACCACATTGCCGACCGGGGCCTTCGGGTTGTTTTCGAGGATATTCACCAGCTTCGGATAGCGCTCCGAATAGGGCGGCTTGTTCCAGGCGATGCCTAGGATCGTGCCCTTCTCGGCGGCTTCGGTGATCCAGTCGTCGGCGTGCTGGTGTGCCCAGCCCAGGGCGCGGGAGTCGATGTGCAGGCCCATTTTGCAGTCGATGAAGATGTTGTTCTCCACGGTGCAGTCGCGCCCGCCGCCGATGAAGGCGGCATGGGTCACGTTGCGGAAGAGGTTGCCATAAATCTCCGCGGACGAAAACATGTCATCGAGATAGACGCCGACCGACCCCTTGCCGAGGTAGCCCGTCACGTCGTAGAGGTGATTGTAGCGGATGACGTGGCCGCGCATGGTCCAATTGCGCCCAGTGTAGAGCGCGCCCGCGTCGTTGGACTCCAGGCACACGTCGTGAATTTCATTGAACTCGATAACGTGGTCGTTGCCGCCAAAGCCGATGGCCATGTGGGGCGCGTCGTGGATGTAATTGTTGGCCACGCGACTGCCCACGCCCTGCACGTGAATGCCCGCGTGATAGACCCGGTTGATCTCGGCATAGTGGTGGATGTGGTTGTTCACCGCGAAGTGGCCCGCCGGGGTGAGCGTCGTGCGGTCGCCACCGTCGATGCTGATGCCCGCGCCGCCCATGCCGTAGATCTCGCACGCTTGAATACCATGGTCCTTGCCGCCGCCCGCCGATATGGCATTGCCGCCGCTATTGCGAATGGTCAGGGCGTTCAGCCGCACGCTCTCGCCATCGCGCACGGTGATGACCGTGTCCCGTGCACCTTCGAGCACCAGGCCCTGAAAGGTCACGTGGGAGACCTTGTCCATGGCGACGAGATTGGGCAGTACCGAAACCATGACCTCCGCCTTGGCGGGATCGGAGGGCGGCCAGAAATACAGCAGGCCGGTGTCGCGGTCGAGATACCACTCACCGGGGGAATCAAGCTCGGACAGCACGTTGAAGGCGTAGTACCACTGACCCTTGCGGTAGCCGTACCCGTGGTAAGGCTCCTTCACGGTAATGGTGGTCGTCGCGACATCAATCGACGCAATCTGGTGGCGCTGCTCCGCCCAGTCCCAGAACCAGTAGCCGTGGAGCCAGGCGTCTTTCTCGCCCAGCCACCGGCCAGGCCGGTCGCCCTCATATTTGAACTGTCCCACCAGACTGCCCGGCGCGCCGTGGATCTCGTGGCCGTCCTGCACCACCAGGTCCGCGATGTGGGTAAAGCCCTCGTTGGGCCAGCGCGAGAGCACCATGCGCTTCCCATTGAAAAAGAGTTCCAAACCGCCGCTGGCGGGGGAGCCAAAATCCGCCACCCCGAGGGCCTTCAGGTCAAGCTGCAACACATTCGCGCGCACGGCCTCGTCGATGCGCCCCAGAATGGCCGGATCGCTGACCGGGACAAAGCCCTGGATGATCCGGCCCGCCAGCAACCGCGCGGGGGCCTTCGGATCGGCGATATAGCGAATAGGAGCCGCTGCGGTGCCGGAGTCTTCTTCACCGAGCGTGAAGGGGGCCTGGCGGACGTAGTCTCCGCCCTGAATACGCACCTCGGCCCCTTCGGTAAGCGTACCGGCAACCTTCGCGGCGCGTATGGCGTCGCGGGCTTCCTCCAAGGTTTTGAAAGCGCCTTCCGCGCCATCTGGATGAACCTGAAGGGCCAGGGGCGCGGCGTGAACCGCCGCAGTGCAGGCACAGGCAATGAGCAACAGGCAAAGAATTCGGGGCATGGGGGCAAACTCCAAGTATTCCGCATAAATCGCGAACACTCAAAAGCATAACACGTGGCGGGGGGGAGAGTTAAGCTGGGAAGCGGGGAGGCTGAGAGCCGTGGGGATGGGGAACGGGAAAATTTGCGAAAGGTGGCGAACTGAACGATCCGTCGTATTACCTCGGTTGCCAAAATGGAAGACTCTTTCTGGATTCGACTAACTCACGTGCAAGTCGTAATTCGAATATAACCACCTATCTGGAAACACGAAACAACAAGGGCGCAACGGCCAAGTTGCGCCCTCGTAAGAATAATTTATTGTTCTCGTAATCTACTTCTCGATCACAAACTCATCCCGCACCTTGCCCTCGATGTCATACGACTTGTAGGTCAGCTTGTTGCCGTCGATGCGCAGGTCGAGCACCTGATAGGTGGCCACGTTGGTCATGCCGAACTCGGTGTAGTCGAACTCGCCCTGTTCGTAGAATTTCGTGCCCGACACCGACACGATGTAGATCGTTCCCTCCGCGGCGCTCCCGACCTTTTGGTTGCCCTTCATAGGCCAGGTGCGCAGGTAGGCGTGGTCATGCCCTTGCAGCGCAAGATCCACGTGGTATTTGTCGAAGATTGGCGTCCAGAGATCGCGCACGTCCGGATTGTCCCGGCTGGCTCCCGAAGAGTAGGCGGGGTGATGATAGACCACGAACTTCCACGTGGCGTCTGAGGCCGCCAACTCGGCGTCGAGCCATTCCACCTGATCGGCGGGAAGCAGATTCGAATCGAGCACGATGAACAAAGCGTTGCTATAGGTGAAACTGTAGGCGCGCTCCGGCTCGATATTCGCCGGGCCGTTCTCAGGCAGGTCGAAGAGGTCTAGATACATCCACGGGCCCAGTTCGCCCTGATTCTCGTGGTTGCCGATACAGGGCACGAGCTGCTTGCGGTCGTAGACGCCCTTCGCGTTGTGGAAGAAGTCGTCCCAGTCGTCCCGCTCGTTGCCGCGATTGACCAAGTCGCCCGCCATGATGTAGAACGCAGCGTCGGGCTCTTCGGCGTGTGCATTTTTCACCAGCTTGCCCCACATGTCGAGGCCATTCTGCGCATCGCCCATGTAGATAAACTTGAAGGGCGTCGTTTTGTCGGGCGCCGTTGTGAACTCGAAGGGGAGGGTCCAGCCCGTCGCGCCGCCATCGCCGACTTCGTATTCATACGTCGTGGCGGGCTCCAGGCCGATCAGGTTTACCGAATGCCGGTGTACGATGGGATCGTTCACGGTGTTGTGATTCACGAGGGGGGTCGTCTGCGCCGCCACGGTGATCCACTTATCCGCCAACTCCGCACCCGCCGTCTTCTTCATCCGATAGCGTACCGCGCCCTGCGCCACTTCCGTGCTGGTGCGCCACTGGACCGCTTGAGTCGTCTTCGGATCGCTGGCCCAAGTGAGGGTCACCTGATCGGGGGCCGCCGTGGCGGGGTACTTGGTCACCTGGTAGACGCTGGTGAGACGCGCGGCACGGCGGGCATTCTCGTTGCCCCGCAGCAGCATCTGTCCCGCGAGCGCCTCGGGCACTTCCTTCAGCACCGTCGTGTCCCAGCTTGAGTAGACTCGCTCGCCGGGATTCATCGCGCCCACCGTGTGCTGGCCGGGATAGATCTCGGAAAGCTCGATCACATCGCCAACGTTCTGAGGCGTGATGGCCACGAAGTAGTGGTCTCCGTCGCCGCTGAGGGAATTCACGCCGAGGCCGACCTCACCCGCCGGGAAGGCCTTGGACCACGCGACAAAGGTGCCCTCGTTGGTAGCCACCGTGAGCTCAGATTTCGAGAATCCACGTTCCGCAAGCCAGAACACTTCCTCTTTCATGTCTTCCGGACGCAGCACTTGAACGGTGACGGGCACGTTGACGCGAAAGGTGAGATGCTCCTGTCCCAGGATCTCGCGTTCGTGCTCGGTCAATGCGGCGAGTACCTTCTCCACCGTAAAGCTCTTCAGCTCCTCCGCCGGAATCGTCTTGGCGAAGCGTTCGATAATCGTGGCCACCGTGTCGTGGACCGAAGGGTGATTGCCCACGTGGGCCTGGGCCAAGCCGGCCATGAGGCACATCAGGGACAATAAAAAGAGGCGGCGCATCTGGATTCTCCTTTCGAGGGTAAGTCGGCGCGCGGCACCAGGCCGCTGGAAGGGAATGCCGTGGGGGCTGTTGCTTTCCCGCGCCAGTATAGCGTCTGTATGTTAGGGCATTGTAAACACCAAAGACGGCGGATACAAAAAGGGGCGCGCCCGTCCGCAGGCGCGCCCCCATAGATCTGCGGATGTTATTTCTCGATCACGAACTCGTCCAGCACCTTGCCGTCTGCGCCATGGGCCTTGTAAGTCAGCGTGTCGCCGTCGATCTTGATGTCGAGCACCTGATACGTGTTCGTTTTGGTGAAACCGACTTCGGTGTAATCGAATTGGCCCTGATCGTAGTACTTCGTGCCCGACGTGGACACGATATAGATCGTGCCTTCGGCCGCCGTAGCCACGCGCTTCTGGTTGTACATGGGCCACGTGCGCAGGTAGGCGTGGTCGTGACCCTGGAGTGCAAGGTCCACGTGGTACTTGTCGAAGAGGGCACCCCAGAGTGCCCGCACTTCCGGGTTGTCCCGATTCGCACCCGAGGAATAGGCGGGCTGGTGATAGGTCACGAACTTCCACGTCGCCTCCGTGTTCTTCAATTCATTCTCCAGCCACGCGGTTTGCTCGGCGGGCTCCACGTTCGCGTCCAGCGAAATCACGAGCACGTTGCCGTAGGTGAAGCTGTAGGCGCGCTCGGGTGTTACGCCCTTTGGGCCATTCTTCGGCAGGTCGAGTAGCTCCAGATACATCCAGGGGCCTTTGTCGCCCTGGACTTCGTGATTGCCGATGCTGGGCACCAACGGGCGATAATTGAATACGCCTTCGGCATTTTGGAAGAGGCGGTCCCAGTCGGCCCGTTCGTTGCCGCGGTTGACTAAGTCGCCTGCCATGACATAGAAGGCTGCTTCCGGATTTTCTGTGTAGCACTGGTGCAGCAGCTTGCCCCAGTCGTCGAAACCCGCCTGCGCGTCGCCCAGGTAGATGAACGAGAAGGGTTCCGCTTTGTCCGGCGCAGTCTCAAATACCGCCGGCGCAATCCAGCCCACTTCCGCGCCTGTACCCACCCGATACTCATATTTCGTTCCAGGTTTCAGATCGCGCAATCGCACCGTGTGCCAGTTGGAAAGCGGATCGTTTACCGTGTTGTGGTTCTCCAGGCGCAGGGTCTCGGCCGCCTGCTCTGCCCAGGACTCTGTGCCCTGCACGCGATAGCGCACCACGCCCTTTTCGGTCGCCGTGCTCGTGCGCCACTGGATGGACTGGGTGCTCGTGGGATCGTCGCCCCAGGTCAGTACCACGTGGTCGGGCGTGGGTGTGGCGGGGTATTCCGTGGTCTGAAAGATCTGAGTAAGCCGGGCCGAGCGCCGCTTGTTCGGATCGCCCAGCAGGATCAACGCCCCCTGCAGCGCGTCGGGCGCCTCGGTGACTTTCGTGTCATTCCAACTTATTCCGATGCGCTCGCCCGCGACCAGCGTGCCTGCCGTGTGGGTGGAGGGTGTTACCTCGGTAACCTTCAGCGCGTCGTCCTTCTGCTTCGGAACCACGACCACGAAGTAGTGCTCGGCGTCACCGTCGATGGAGGGCACGCCCAGCCCCACCACACCGGGCTCGAAATCTCTCGACCACCCGTCAAAGGCCTGACTGTCCGTCTTCACCGAAAGTCCCGAGTTTACAAAGCCGCGGGACGTGAGCCAGTGTACCACGTTGGGATCTTCCGAATCTCGGAAGACGTAGACCGTCGACGGCACGTTGACGCGGAAGGACAGGTGCTTCTCACCCAGTACCTGCCAGTCCTCATCCGTGATGAACGGCATTACCTCTTCGACCGAAATCTTAAGTAGCTGTTCCGCCGGGAGCGATTCCTGAAGTCGCTGTGCGACCCCCGCAGCCACATCGTGAACCGTCGGGTGCGTACCCACCTGGGCCGTGGCGAAGCCCGTCAGCAGTAAGGGGAGAATCACATAGACAATGCGGTACATTGAAGAGTCCTTTCTTGAGGGGCGTGGCCGGCGCCGAAGAGGCGGGTGCTGGAATCGTCTATTGTAAGGGCCTTGTCGTTTATTGACAAGAGCGTAATGTGTAAAAATCTCGGCGCGACGGCCTTTCGACGCGCTGAAATGGAGCAACTCATGGCGAATGCATTGAAAACGACATCAATCGGGCGGCTGAAACAAGCGCCGCGGTTTTGTGGATTCTTGCGCTTCTTGTTTGTCGTTGCGCTTCTCGCTTCTCTGGCCTCCGGCCGCACCGCCGATGCACAACTCCCGGAGACGGGCGAGAGAATAAAGTGCATCGTACCCATCCGCGCCATCACCAGCGGAAAAGCCCATTGGTTTGGCTACTACGACAAGGAGGCCTTCGACCCCACGGAACGCTACGTCCTCGCTGCGGAAGTGGACTTCGAAGATCGATCACCCACCGCCCATGACGCCATACGACTCGGCATGGTGGACACGCAAAAGGGCGACGCCTGGATTCCCCTTGGTGAAAGCACCGCCTGGGGCTGGCAACAGGGATGCATGCTCCAGTGGGTGCCCGAGACCAACGCTACCATCCTCTACAACACCCGCGAGGAAGGCAGGCACATCGCGGTGCTGAAGGACGTTGTAACCGGGGAAGATCGGAAACTACCCCGCGCAATTTATACCCTGAGCCCCGACGGGAAGACCGGGTTGAGCATCAATTTCGCGCGGCTTCAGGATTGCCGACCGGGCTATGGTTACCAGGGCGGCATCGATCCCGGCGCGGAGGAGATCGCCCCCGAGGGCGACGGCATCTGGCGCGTGGACATCGCCACGGGCGAGTCGAAGCTGCTCTTTTCCTATGCCGACATGAAGGCGATTCCGTGGCCCGCCGCGCCTCAGGGCAAGTATTGGTTTAACCATCTCCTTTTCAATACCGATGGGACCCGATTCATCTTCCTCAGCCGCGCTCATGTCACCCCGGGCGTAAAGAAGCCCTGGGCCACGCGCATGTTCACAGCAAGTGCGGAGGGCGGCGGCCCGCACATCGTGGCCGACAGCGGCATGGTGAGCCACTTCATCTGGCGCGACCCGAAGCACCTCATGGCCTGGTCTGAAGAGCCGGAGACGGGCAAGGCTTATCACCTCTATACAGATCAGAGTGAAGCGGTCGAGGTGGTGGGGGGAGAGGTCTTTTTCCGCGATGGTCACTGCACCTACTCGCCGGATCGCAAGTGGATCCTCACCGACACCTATCCCGACAAGAACAACATGCACCAGTTGCTGCTGTACAACATTGCGGAGAAGAGGCTGATTGAACTCGCCCAGATTTATCGGCCCAAACCCGCCGACGACGAGTGGCGCTGCGATCTTCACCCCCGCTGGAGCCGCGACGGCAACAAAATAACCATCGACGCGATGTACCTGGATGGAAGGCGCCAGGTGCACCTGCTCGACCTGAGCGGCATACTTCAGCAGCGCCTGCCGGAGACGAATTGATCGCGTGACGGCTCTTGCCCACGTGTTGTAAGCATGGCAGGCAGGCCAGCGTCCGTTGAGCGTTCGGAAAGGCCTTCACTGTTCAATCATTGAGCATAAAGTGTTCAGTTTGGCAAATCTGTGCAGGCGAGACATAGGTGTTCGTATTCTGACCAGCGGGTGATCGGTTCTGTTCAGTTCTTCTGCGGCAATGGGTAGGGGGAGCCAGGCCCGGTACGCATTGTGCGAGCGGGGGTCCGGAAAACCCCAGTATTTCGGATTAATCGGGGGACGCGACTCACCCGCACCACGAACCGCTCGCGTCTGCTCAACGATCCTGGTGCGGCGTCGCACCAGCGCAAGGTGAGGGCGTTTGGGGAAGTGGCAATGCGCAAAAGTGTCAGGCGTAGTGGTTTTTTTCGCCCATGCGGCGCTATAGTCTCTTGCCATCCGGAGGGAATTTTCTACACTTTTATTGTGTTCTGATTGAAGATGCCGTGAGGGGGTGGTATATTCATTACAGATGTGCGGTTAAGCACGCACATAGTGGGGGAATTTCTGCAGCGTGGATTCTGTTCGCGGCAAGGGGTGAAGTGCGTGCACAGGTACGCGTTATGGTTGCAGAGGAAGACCGTGTTAACAGAACAGTCGCTTCATCGGGTGGTAGGGATCGGCGCTTCAGCGGGTGGACTGGAGGCGCTCCAGACCTTTTTTGATTCCATGCCTGTTCCATGTGGAATGGCTATTGTGGTGGTGCAACATCTATCTCCAGACTTTAAGAGTCTGATGGATGAATTGCTGCTCCGACACACCAAGATGCGGGTTCTCCTCGCGGAAAACGACATGGTCGTCGAGCCCGACACCGTCTATCTCAACCCGCCCCGCAAGGACATGATCATTTCGCGGGGAAAGCTGCTGCTTTCGGAGAAGGATCCCCGGGACAAGCTGACCCTGCCGATTGACACCTTCTTTCGGTCACTGGCGAGCGACCAGGGGGAACGAGCGGTTGCGATTATTCTAAGTGGCACGGGGAGTGACGGTTCCCGGAGCCTACAGAATGTGGTTGATGCCGGGGGGCTCGTCATCGTACA
>JBIJDL010000176.1:0-10976 GCA_044344195.1 Candidatus Hydrogenedentales bacterium | reverse complement strand
GGTTCCCCTTCGACACCTTCCATTGGGAGGGCATCGACGGCACCCGCATCTTCACCCACTACATCAACATGATGGGGCTCTACGAGGGAAAGGATTACATGGGCTACAACGCCTTTGTCCGGCCCGATTCCTCCCAGCATGTGTGGAGCCGCGTGCAGTACAAAGAGACGCAGGATTGTACCCTTAGCTCCGTGGGTTGGGGCGACGGCGGCGGCGGGCCCAGCCGCGAGATGTGCGAAAATGCCAACCGCATGAAAAACCTCGAAGGCTGCCCGAAGACGGAGTGGGTAAACGTCTCCAAATTCCTGGAGCGGCTGCGCGAGGATGAAGTGAAGCGACCCGTGTGGGTGGGCGAGCTTTACCTGGAGTATCACCGTGGTACCTACACGACCCAGGCCCGCACGAAGCGTTACAACCGTAAGCTGGAATTCCTCCTGCGCGAAGTGGAGCTGTATTCCGCGATGGCCATGGTCCACGGCCTCGCCTATCCTTCCGCCGCCTTGCAGAAGCACTGGCGCACGCTATTGACGAACCAGTTCCACGACATCATCCCCGGCTCCAGCGTGCGCAGCGTCTATGAAGTCGCCGAGTCCGAGTATGCTGACATGGAGCATGAACTCCTGGCCTTGCGCGGGAAGGCCCTCGACACCCTCGGCCGCGAACTGCTGCCCGATGGCCAGGGTCGCGCCCAAGTGGTGGCCAATTCGGTGTCCTGGCCCCGCGAGGACATCGTGGTGCTTCACGGCGACCGCGCCACCGCCGCCTGCGATGGCGAGGGGCACTATCTGCCTTGTCAAGAGACCGAGGATGGCCTGGCGGTACTCGTGCGCGCGGCGGGCCTCAGCATTGCGCCGGTCGCCCTGCGCGAGAAAGCGCGGGATGATGCCTCGCCTTTTACCTACAGCGGCAAGGCCCTGGAGACACCCCACTACACCATCGCCTTCGACAAGGCCGGACGCATCAAGCAGCTCTTCAACAAATCGGCGCGGCGGGAGGTGGTGGTTCCGGGCGGCAAGTTGAACGAGTTCTACATTGCCGAGGACATGCCCCTCTTTTGGGATGCCTGGGATATCGATCGCTTCTATCGGGATCATGTGAAATTCATTGATGCGCTTGAATCCCGCGAACTCGTTGCCGATGGTCCCCTCTTCCTGACCATTCGCTCCACCTGGGCCGTGGGGCGCCGTTCGCGAATCACGCAGGATATGACCGTCTACGCCCATACCCGCCGCATTGACTTCAAGACCCAGGTGGACTGGCAGGAGGAGCGCACGCTGCTCAAGACCGGCTTCGCGCTGGACATTCACTCCGCCCAGATCCGCGCCGAGATCCAGTTCGGCCACGTCATGCGCAACGCCCATGAAAATACCACCTGGGACCGCGCGAAGTTCGAGGCCTGCGCCCACAAGTGGGTCGATATGTCCGAAGGCAACTACGGCGTGGCGCTGCTCAACGACTGTAAATACGGATATGATACCCTCGACGGAAAAGTGTCCCTCACATTGCTGCGCTCGCCGCGCTGTCCCGATGAAATCGCGGATATCGGCGATCACGAATTTACCTATGCCCTCTTTCCCCACGATGGCCCTTTCTCCGTGGAGACCGTCGTGCGCGAAGCCTGGGCCCTCAACGTGCCCCTGATCGCAGCCGGTGCCGCCATTCCCAGCGGCGCGGAAAGCATCATCGATTTCTGCCGCGTGAGCGATCCCCATTTGATTGTGGACACCGTCAAGAAAGCCGAGGAGGACGACGCGATCATCGTGCGATTCTACGAGGCCGGTAATACCCGCGGCATCGCTTTGGTGAGTTTCAGTCGTCCTGTGAAGCGATCTTTCCACTGCAATCTGATGGAAGAAAACGGCGATTCATTAACCGTCCATGGCGACGAGGTCGAGCTGAGCTTCACGCCCTTCGAGATCAAGACGATCAAAGTGTATTTCCGCTGAGAGACTGAGAGCAGGCGGCACCCATGGAGGTGCTTCTGATCGCCTTGATCAAGGCCTGAAGTTATGCCATTGGTGTCGCCCTCCAGTTACGGCATCCACGACTCCAGCAGCGCCCAGTTCGCCGCCGTGTCCTTGTCCGGCGGCGCGCTGGCGAGATACCCGGCCATTGTGTCGCGCGCCTTCGCCATATCTCCCCGCGCGGCGTACACCCTCGCCAGGCCCGCACGGGCAGCGTGGGCGGAGTTCGTCGACAACGCCTCCCGAAAATGCCGTTCCGCATCATCAAGGTCACCCCCCTGAAGCGCGATCAGGCCGAGGGCCTGATGAGCGCTTGATCGATTGATGGGCTCATCCCCCGATTCCACAAGCCATCGCTCGGCCTCGCGCTTCGCCTCCTCCCAGTGTCCCAGCGCCATCAACACTTCCACCAGCGGACCAAAGCCGTTCACACTCCGTAGCGGACTCGCCTGTGCACTTGCGAGATATCCCAAAGCCGCCTTATGCTCGCCGAGTCGAAACAGCACGACCCCCAGCCGCTTCTCGCAATGGTTGCGGTTCGCCTCACCGTGAAACCGACCCGCCAGCGCCTGCTCATAGAAGGCCGGAGCTTCTTTAAGATTTCCAGCGGCCTCCCGGCGCTCTCCCTGCTCCATCGCCACCTCCGCCAGCGATTCCGACAGGCCGGGCAGCACAAGTGAGCCCCACCCGGTCAGCACCAGGGCCATGGCCGTAAGAATCAGCGACAGGACAACGGATACCGTGAAAAGGCGCTTGCACAGCGCTCGCCGTTTCGCGTTCATGGCGACGTCTCCCGCAGGGCCAGCGCCTGGCGGTCACGTTCCACGAGCGCACGGTAGGGATGATCCGGAGCCAGCGTTCCAAGCAGCGAGTCAAAGGCAAAGCGCGCGGCCGAACCGTGTCCTCCCGCCGCGAGGCAGCGGGCGAGTTGCCACTGATATTCCACCACGCCACTATCCGTGCTTTGTGCGGCTTTCGCCATGGCCAGCGCCGGCTCGTGCTGTCCCAATGCCGCCAGGGTCCGCGCGTGGTAGTACCACGCCTGCGCCAGTTCCCCGGCGGGTAAAGCGGCTTCGGCAGCCCGCAGCGTTTCGTCCGCGCCCCGTAGGTCGCCCGATTCAAACTGAGCGGCACCCAGAGCCTGAAGCGCCGGACCCATCGCCTCATTTGGCAATCCGCTGTCGCGCAGGGCATCGCCAAGCATGGACACAAGCGGCGCATGAACCGATGCACGCTCGAAGTCCTCCGTTCCAGGCGCCGTGGCGAGCTCCCGTGCCAGCGCCGTTGCCGCCGTTGTCAGAGAATCTGCATGCGGCGCGATCAGGGCATCATTCAGCGCCACAATCGTCGGCGAGATTTCCACCCGCTGCGACTCGGGAAATGATGAAACTATGCGCGTAAGCGTTTCGGCGCGGGAACCTTCCGGTGCAAGTCCCAGGCAGGCGCTCCACAGCCCAGTTAAGGATGCTTTGGCGTTGACCGCATCGCTCAGGGCCCGTTCCGCCACGGCCACCTGCGCGGGACTTTGCGATAAGGCCGCGATCTGGCTGGCCAGCCAGACGGTCAATTCGGGTGAGTGT
This sequence comes from Candidatus Hydrogenedentales bacterium, assembly GCA_044344195.1. Lineage (GTDB taxonomy): Bacteria > Hydrogenedentota > Hydrogenedentia > Hydrogenedentales > JAEUWI01 > JAEUWI01. The sequence goes on along the minus strand of JBIJDL010000176.1, from coordinate 7,432 downwards.
GGCAACTTGCTCTCGTTCGACGGCGCGAGACGATGCAGCAACGTCTGGCGGTACTCGGCAAGCGCCGTGCCGCCCGCCCGGGTGGCGGCATCGTGCAAGCGCATCCAGCGCCCGAGGTCGTAGGACCACGCAGCAACAGAGCGTTGATAGGCGACCGTGGCATCGCCCCAGGCCCCGAGGCGCCCATGAGACTCGCCCAGCGCGGCATCAATGTTTGGGTCGCCAACCAGGCCAAGCTCCCTGGCCTGATTAAAATGATCCACAGCGACGCGCAGGTCGGCATCCGAAGGATCCAGCGCTGAATAGGACATCTTCACATAGGCGACCCAGCCCAGCATGGCATGGGCCTCCGCCAGTTCGGGACACAGCGCCAGAGCAAGATTCGCGTGCTTATTGGCCAGCGTCACGGCTGATTCGACGTTCTCCTGCTGTGCCAGGAGTATCAGGGCCCGAGCCCGCTGAACGTGCAAACGCGGTAAATGGGGGTGCACCCACAAGGCCCGCCCGTAGGCGTCTGCGGCCTGTTTTGCCTCTCCCCGTATCAGGGCATGGTCACCTCGCAGCATCCAGCCCCGGTAATCGAGAGGGCGCGATTCCGTCAGCGCTTCGAGCAGATCGGACACATTTTCCGCGTCTTCCACGGATGTCCCCGAATCTTGTTGCCCCCGTTCCCAGTCCACAGCGCCAGCACACCGTTGATACTGCCGCTCGTGGCCGTAGTCGTTCCACAGCAACCAGGCGGCGGCCAGCGTCACCACGCAGAGTGGCACCGTGCAGCGCCGCGCCGATTTTTGCGTGGGTGCACTGTAATAGGGCCGCGCGGGGCGCAACGCGAGAAGCAGAAAGAAAAGCCCCGCACTGACCGGCGCGTGAAGGTTGAAGCCAAAGCACGCATCCGTGGCCATGGCCACCATCGCAGTCGGCAGGGCCAGGAGGAGACCCCAGTGCTTTTCCGCAGCCAACCAGGGGTTCTCGAAAAACGTGACGACAGAAAAGAGGAAGAGACCAATGAGAGCCGCCAAGCCCGGGATGCCGCACTCGGCCGCCATTTCCAGCCACTCGTTGTGCGCATGAAAATTCCGCCTGTTCTCCAGCGCGTACCACAGCGCCTCGAAGGAACTCCAATACGGTATGTTGCGAAAGGCGTAGCTCCCAGGCCCAACACCGAAGATCGGATTCTCCAGAAACAGCGCCGCCGCCCCTGCGTAACCATTGAGCCGAAGCTGCAGGGAGCTGTCCAGAGGCAAACCCGGCGCCAGCAGCAGCACCGCGATCACGGCGATAAAGAGCAGGCCTACACAAGCGGACAGGGCCACGCCGGCGGTCTGCCAGGGGCGTTTCACGCGGGGCAGCAGGATGAGCGTGATCGCCACAAAGGCCAGGGCCATCCCCAGAGCCACCGGGCCGCTCCGCATTTGCGTAAAGCCCAGATGCGCGGCCATCAGGGTGCCCGGCACAAGGTACGCCAGAAGCTCCGGCCATCGCTTGCGCTGCCAGGCATCGGCCAGCAGCCCGGCGCAGAGCACCAGCGCGACGACCAGCGAGTGGGCCGCGAGATTGGGGTTGCCATAAGTCGCGGGCAGCGCGCGGTACTCTTCCACATCGCGCATCGCCCAGGGAAAAGGATCCCACCCGAAATGCTGCGCCAGTCCGTAGACACTGGAAAGAGCCACGCAGGCCACAATCACCCGCATCAGGTTGCGTAGATGCCGGGTGTGGGGAAAAGTCTGATAGGCAACAAAGGCTATGGCCGCAAAGACCACCCACGGACACACCGCCTGAATGCCTCGGTACGACGCGTCGGAAACCGCAGCGGAAACCATAAGGACACCGAAAAAAAGGAGAAGACACGAGAGGGTATGGCTCATGTTGCGGTAGGGCACGCGGTTCTTTCGGAGCGCTATCGCCCAGACAACGACCATGCCCACGGCCACCACCGCGCTCGCCACATGCTTGATGGGTGCTGCGGGATCTTCCGTGCGTGGATCCAGAGCGAGCACCAGCGCCGCGATCCAGAGATAGATTGCTCCGCGTAGAAAGCGAAACGTGGGGTTGTCCGGTCCCGGGACGATCATGAAGCGCCGTTGCGCTGGTGCCAGGCCGAGAGGAAATTCTGGATGATCTTCGGCGGCAGGCCCTGTTCATCGCAAGGCGCAATCACGAAGCTGATGGTCATCTCCTTGTTCCCCTCCGATCGGGCCACCAGCGTATCCGCCGCCACGGCCTCGCCGAAGCGGGGAAAATACCAGCCGGGCCCCAGCGGCACCTTCCCGCGATGATGGGTTACAAGATTCGCGCCGAAAATAAGTAACTGGAGGATCTGTGTACCGGTACGGAGTCGGAAAGGACGATACACCCCCGAGCAGGGCCGTTCCTCCATAGCCTCCACCCGGCATTCAGGGTGGAAGTGAAGGAAGGTTTCCACCGATAGCGCGCCCTTGCCCGAGATCTTGTCCTGCACCCGGCACCAGCCGCCGCTGTCCCAGGCGAAGAGTCGCTCATGTCGGACACCCCGTCGGGTCGTATAGGCGGCCCTGAGCGCGGGCTCGCAGGGATCCCAGTGGATGACTTCACCGTGGATTCGTCGCGCCACGCGAAACGTCGACCAATGTTCCAGTTGCTCTTCGCCGTTGATGCGGAGGGTGTTGTGCGAGGCGGCGGATTGGCAGTAGGTCCGGCAGGCGCTCTCCGCATAGCCGTGGGTGCCCGTGTTCACCAGCAGGCGCTCGCCGCGCAGGCTGTACTCGAAACTGAGCAGGTCGCTGTGGGCGTGGCCCGGCTGGTAGTTCACCGTAGAGTCGCCCGCCTTGACCAGCATGAGCCCGCCCACACCGCCGGGCTCGAGGCGGTAAAGGCCGCTGTCGGGAAACGCTGCCGAACCCCCGCACATAGGCGGGAGCTCCGGATCGAAATAGAGGGCCAGGGCGCGCAGCACAGCGCTCGAAGGTCCCTCATTGGCGGCACCGTCATTGAACTGGGCGACATGTCCATCTTCGTGGGATATCCCTTGAAGAAAAGCGAGGCCCCGTTCGATGCTGTCTTCCAGCCACGACGGGCGCGGTTCGAGCACGGCACATGCAAAGATCAGATCCTGCAATGCCAGCGCGTGATACATGGGACTGCGTTCAACATGGCCACCGTCCGGCAGAAATTGGATCAGGACCTGATCCTTCAGCAGCGCCAGCCCCTCTTCCGCCCGGGGACTGTTCAGCAAAGCCCCGGCCACCGTCATGGCGGCGGCATTCTTCAGGAGGTGATTTCCGAGCAGGTCCCGTTCCAGGTGTCCCGCCAGGTAGTCCAATTGCTCATGCAGACTCGACACCAGCTCAAAGTCGCGCCACCCGTAAACCGATGCGATCATCGACCAGTTGATCAGCCGCGCCGACAGGGGGAAGGCGTCCCACGCCGGCGAGGCGCCTCGGGGATTCTTTGCCATCCAGTCCTCCATCCACGTCCGCAAGGTCGTGGCCTCCGGTGAAGCCGGGTCGGGATGGAGCAGGGCGATCTCACGGCCATAGTCGAAGTAGTGGAGATTATAGGCCCAGAGTTTGGGTACATCCAGACCGCGCCAAAGTGGACGGGCGCTCTGAACGGTCTTGTTGACAAAGGTGAAGCGCCCCCGCAAAAAAGACTGTACCCGCACGATGTCCGGCGGCACCGCCACCGTCCAGTGGCGCGCCAGTCCCCGGATCTGTTCGGCGACCGGTTCATCCATGGATGGCAGGGGGTTGGGGGCGATGTAGCGGGGCACCCGGCCATTGCCCAGCCGGTAGCGCAGACGCCAGAAAACCTGCGACGGCTTCAAGTGCCGCGCAGTGCGCCAGTACAGCAAGCTTTTCTGCAGCCGTTGTCCCATCCCAGACTCCCCGGTTCAGATTGCCCATGACTCTAATCAGATGGCCCAGCCGCTGTCAAGGGAAGGATGAGAATGATGAATTACGAATTATGAATGAAGGATCAAGTCTTGAGGGGCGTGGAATAGAAAGTTTGCCTGCATTGCTCCGATTCACTATTCTCAAGGTGCGATTCTTAATTCTCAATTCATAATTCTTAATTCCAAAGGGTCCCCGTGCGGATTTTGTTCTTTTGCCAGTACTTTACGCCTGAAGTCGGTGCCCCCGCCGCACGGACCCACGAGCATGCCCGCCGCTGGGTGGACCAGGGCCACCAGGTGACCGTGCTCTGCGGACTGCCCAATCACCCCGATGGCATCGTGCCCTCGACCTACCGCGGCAGGTGGCTGTACCGCGAGACGATAGACGGCATTCAGGTGCTCCGCTGCTGGTTCGTGGTCGCCCCCAATCGGGGCGTATTCAAGCGCTGCATCAGCTTCCTCTCTTTCATGGTGTCCGCTTTGGGCTTCGGCATTTTTGCCACCGGCAAGTGCGACGTGATCGTGGGCACCACGCCCCAGATGCTCTGCGCCCTGGGCGGCTACCTCGTTTCCCGCGTCAAGCGCCGCCCCTTCGTTCTCGAAGTGCGCGATCTTTGGCCCAAGCACATCATCGATCTTGGCACCATTACCAACCCCATCGTCATTCGCGGCCTCCAGCGATTGGAGATGTTTCTTTACCGACGCAGTCGCGCCGTCATCACCGTCTCTGAAGCGTCCCGACGGTACATCGAGGAGCGTGGCATCGCCCCAGAGAAACTTTTCACCATCACGAACGGGATCGACGAACAGTTCTTTGTGCCAAAGGAGAAGAATCGCCTACGCGCGGCGCGTGGCTGGAGCGACAAGTTCGTCGCACTCTACATCGGCACGCACGGCCTCTCCCAGGGGCTCGACACCATCCTGGATACGGCCGAACTGCTCGCGGACGATTCGCGCTTCCATTTCGTCTTCGTGGGCAGTGGCGCGGAGTGGGACAAACTGATCGATCTGGCCCGGGTTCGGGGTCTGCGCAATACCGAGTTCCTGCCGAGTCAGCCGAAGGCCGCCATGCCCGATTACTACGCCGCCGCCGATGCGTGTCTGGTGCCCCTGAAAAAACGGGATGTCTTCCGCTACAACATCCCCTCGAAAATGTTCGAGATTATGGCCTGCGCCCGGCCCATCATCCTCGGGGCAGAAGGCCAGGCGCGTCAACTACTCGGCGAAGCAGACGCGGGCATCGCCGTGGAGCCGGAAAACGCCGAGGCCTATCGCACTGCGATTGAGCAACTCGCCGGAGATCCCGTGCTATGCGAACGCTTCGGGGCCAATGGCCGCGCCCACGTGGTGGCCCACTACACGCGCAACAGCAAGGCAGATGAGTTTCTGGAGTGCCTGGAGCGGGTGATCGAAGACGCGTAGGGCTCACTAAAGCGAATGGACGGAGTGGACATTGTGGACCGAGTGGACGCAAGAATCCTTCAACCTTTGGGGAGCGTCCACCATGTCCACCAAGTCCACAACAGGCTCTCGTCAGTGCGCACTCAATACACGAAATTCGTATCCACGTCATCCAGCATCGGCGCGTCCTGGTCCTTCTGTGTCACGATCGACGCCTCGATGGGCCATACGATCCCCACCTTGGGACAGCGAAAATTCAGCGCACGCTCATAAGCCGGTGCATGGTGTGCCGTGCACTTGTAATGCACCAGGCTGTTGTCCTCCAGCGCCACGAAGCCGTGGGCAAAGCCCGCAGGCACCCACAGGGACAGATGGTTCCCGCCCGAAAGTTCCAAGCCAAACCACTTGCCGTACGACGGTGAACCCTTCCGCAGATCCACCGCCACGTCGAATACCGCGCCCTGCACGCAGCGCACCAGTTTGCCCATTTCCTCTGGTCGGATCTGGTAGTGCATCCCGCGAAGCGTGCCCTTCTTCGACTTGCTCAGGTTGTCCTGCACGAAGGGCAGTTCAAAGCCAGCCGCTTTCCACATATCCCGCGAATAGGACTCGGAGAAAAAGCCCCGGTCATCGTGGAACACCCCCGTCTTCACGATCAGGAGCCCGTCCAGAGGGGCATTTTCAATGGTTACAGGCATGGGCATGGCAAGATTCCTGATGGGTTTCCGCGGGAACAAAGCCCGCTCGGGATGGTGTTGTATTGGGTAGCCACGGCTATGCTACACGGGGCCAGTTCCGGATTCAATTCCCCTCCGGCAAAGGGATGGGCGGTGGCGGCGGAAGCACGTCTTCCGGGCGCGGCAAGGGATAGGACTCCCGGAGTCGGGTGGCCGTCTCGCGGGCGTCCTGCCGGAGCGCCTCCTCCCGGCTTCCGTCGCGGGCGATCATTTCCAGCACGGCCGCTGCCGTGCCCGCGCCCTGTCGCTGCTGCTCCACCCGCACCTGATCGGCCTTCTCCAGCGGAATGGAGCCGGGCGCGAGGAGTTCGCTGCGGATATCGAGGGGTTGGCCCGTCTGTGCGGCAAAGGCCCTCGCTTCTTTGCTGTGGGCGAGGATTCCGTTGAAGGAATCGGAAATCAGAACTTCGGTCAGGCCCGCGGCCTGAATCTGGAGGGTCGGATCTTCCGTGGGATTTTGCAGGAGGGATAGAAGTATATCTTGAAAGGTCGGCGCGCCATCCGCCAGATGGTCCCTCAGGTAGGCGCACAACGCGCCGGGCTGCCCCGTCTGCGGCGCGCAATTTCTGAGCAGGTAACGCCGCAGCGCCAGAGGCTGCTTGCCACTGGCGATCAGCTCCGTGAGTTTCAAGAAGTCCTCGCGCGAACGGGCGATCAGGGGATAGTACTCCAGCACGGCCTGAAGGTCCTCTTCCACCTGGCGCGCATGGGCGGCCAGCGCCGCTGCGTCGGCCTGGGCCGGGGCGGGGTTGCGGACGGTCACGTAGGCCATCCCGCGAAGAAGCGCATCGGGCTCAAGGGCGAGGATCTCGTCGAAAAGAAATTGGCGATCAGGCGGATAGGGGAGGTCGGAGCCCGCGTCCGGGGGGAGGGGTTGCACGGCCTCCTGGGCAAGCAGCTTCTCCAGAATACGCCACAACGGGAGCCGCTCGGTCGATTCCCCGGCGGTTGCCCACTGGAGCAGCGCCAGGGCCGCCAGAACGAATACCATCCGCCAGACGGCGCGTGTGCTATCGGGGCTCGGTACCGCCACGTTTGGTAACTCCCGCGCTACGCGGCCTCGGAAAAGGCCTGCTTCTTCCGGTGGATCATCCACAAGTTTCGCGTGTAGATGGGCAGGGTCAACAGCATGCCCAACCCGAAGATCAACTCGCCCAACTGGATGAAAGAGGCCAGCATCAGGAAAGATGCGACAATACTAAGGTACCAGAAGGCGACCGGGATGACACTTTCTTTCTTCCGCTCCGACGTGATCCACTGGATAAGGAACCGGCACGCAAAGAGTCCCTGGCCAGCCACGCCGACGGCGATCCAGAACCAGGTGCGCGCCGCATCGCTCTCGGAGCCCGACTTCGTGTTGGATAGCACCTGGCCCCACGTGACCGCCAGCAGAGTCACCGCCACCAGCATGACCGCCACC
>JBIJDL010000175.1:0-10996 GCA_044344195.1 Candidatus Hydrogenedentales bacterium | reverse complement strand
ACACGTCCCCTATGCCACCCCTGCGGGGTTCGTCGTTTTTTCGTCCGTGATCCCAGGATTGCGCTCGTTCCTCGCTCCATCCTGGGCTACGATATGCCGCCGCTTCGCGGCTATACGGATTGGCGATCACCGTCGTCTGGACAAGCTCGCAATGCGCTGTGGACACCGACGTGCGCCTTGTCTCAGGCAGGAATGCCCAAGCCCCTTTGGCGCGCCGAAGGGGATTGACCATTCATAGTCGACAAAAAGGAAACTGTGATGATCAAAACCCAAAGGGGGTTGACCATTCATGGTCGACAAAAAGCCCAAGCCAATCGCCAAAATGCCAGAAAAACAGGGAAATACGCGTGGGTCACCAACGTCGCGATGTCGGCGATCACCGTCGTCTGGACAAGCTCGCAATGCGCTGTGGACACCGACGTGCGCCAAAGGGGGTTGACCATTCATGGTCGGCACAAAGGAAACTGTGACGATCACAGACCCATACTGCGATAGCCAGGCCGCGTCGGGCGCAGGAAAATCTCTCCTGGTCAGTCTGGACCAGCTTCACAACAGTATCGGTCTCCCCGGAACCTGAGGCACACCTTGTGTCGACCATGAATGGTCAACCCCCTTTGCGCGTGCTCATGGCGTTACGCGCACCCGACCGGTCAGAAGGTCTTGCAGGAGCCCAGTCTTGACTTGACGATTTCCAATTTGCGCATTTTCATGCTCGCGGACCTGACGATCTAAAGAATTCAGGGTGTCTGCAATTTGCTGTTGTTCCTCTATCGGCGGTATTGGCACTTGAAGAGAGCCCAGTCCATCTTGAGGAAGTGTGGTCATTGTCGTGGTCTGCGCATTTCCCATGATTCTGCACCTGAAACTCTTGCTCTTGGTATAGTGGTACAAAAAATCTGGCACTATCTCCTTGATCGGACGAACACGCATTACATGGCATTCGAATACAGTTCGCTCAGTAAGACCCTGGACAATCGCCGAGTGCCCAATACCTTCGACATTCAACGATGACCTGATGAAAAGAAGATCGCCGTTCGCAACTTCAAATCTGTCTATTTCCCCGTGATCAGCGAGCACCCGCTCAAGCGTGTGTAGCCTCACTGGCGGGCCGGTAAAGCAGTCAAGCACATTGATCATCGGGACACCACCATCGCCAAATTCCTCGCGCTTCTTGAAGATTCCGTTTCGTATTCCACCGGCGCTGACCTCCACAAGCCTCCGCACCTCCCACGTCTCCGGAAGCTCGCCGATCTCGGTCTGCTTGAAGCGGGTGTGGCCGATGCCTTTGGTCAGGAGTTCCTGAAGGAGCCCTTCTTTGACGCGGCGGGTCTGGGCGATGACCGCCTCCGTCGCCTGGATGGCCTCGTCCACCGACGTGAGGATGGCCGCGATTTTGCGTTGTTCGGCGAGGGGCGGGACGGGAAGCCGGGCATTGTGAATCACATTGGAGGTAAGGCCAAAACGAGTTGAACCATTGGCACCGCGAACGAACTGGTCATTGACGTCTCTAGATCGCAGTGCGTACGCGAGAAACTGTCCATCTACATCTCTCTGAGGGCGCAACAACGCGAGGTGATATCCGCAAAGGACCGGTTCATCGAACTCCTCCAAGACAACAGAAGGAATTGCGATATCGGTTGGATCCTCAGAATCCTTCGTAATCATCACGTCGCCAGCCTTGAGCCCGAACTTTTTAATCTGGGCGAGGCTTGCCGTTGCCTTCATAAAGTCTATGGCAGAGGTGATGGAATCATTGGAGTACACGTCCATATAGTTGCATAGCTTGACCTCTGGCTCGCCCTCCTTTGCCTTCTTGTCCACGTTGCTCAACAACACAGTTGCGACGTTTCCAAGAGGCGCGATGCTCCACCCCTCCGGCACATCACCCCGCATAACCCAACTCCTTCAGAAATCCCATCATCTTCGCCTCCGCCTCGTCGCGCTTGGCCATCAATTCCACGAGTTTGGTCACTTCGTCCTTCACATGGATCGCGTCGGCGGCTTCGTCGGTCTGGACGTAGCGCGTCAAATTCAGGTTGTGGTCGTTCTCACGGATTTCGTCCAGCGACACGACGCGGCAGAGCCGCTCCTGGTCTTTGTAGTCGTGGACCGCCTGGGCGAGTTTGGCGACGTTTGCGTCGGAGAGGCTGTTCTGGTTTTTGCCGGGGACGATGTCTTTGTCGCCGTTGACGATGAGGACCTGGCCCTTGTGCTTCTTCGGCTTGGCGCGGTTGAGCACGAGGATGGCGGCGGGAATACCGGTGCCGTAGAAGAGATTCTGCCCGAGGCCGACGACGGCTTCGACGAGGTCGGCCTCCAGGAGGCCCTGGCGGATTTTGCCTTCGGCACCGCCGCGAAAGAGGACGCCGTGGGGGCAGACGACGGCCATGCGGCCTTTTTCGCTGAGGCTGGCGACCATGTGCTGGATGAAGGCGAGGTCGCCGTAGGACTGGGGCGGGCAGCCGAAGGCGTCGCGCCCGAAGGGGTCGCCCTTGGACCACTTGGCGTGGCCCCAGTTTTTCAGGCTGAAGGGGGGATTGGCGATGACGAGGTCGAAGGTTTTCAGGGTGTTTTCGCCGGTGGTGTGGCGCGGGTTGTCGAGGGTATCGCCGCGCTCCACGAAGGCGTCGTCGATGTCGTGGAGGAAGAGAGACATCTTGCAGATGGCCCACGTGTTGAGGTTTTTCTCCTGGCCGTAGAGGGTGAGGTCGCTGGCGCATCCGCCCTGGCGTTCGAGGTAGTGGATGGCTTCGAGGAGCATACCGCCGGAGCCGCAGGTGGGATCGTAGACGGTCATACCCTTTTCGGGGCGGAGGATCTCGACCATGAGGCGCACGACCTGCTTGGGCGTGTAGAACTCGCCGCCCTTCTTCCCGGCGTCGTCGGCGAACTGGGCGATGAGGTATTCGTAGGCGTCGCCCAGGACGGTGGAGGGCACGTCGGCCCGGCGCATGCGGTATTTCTCGAAGTGGTGGAGCAGGTTCTCCAGCAGGCGGTCGGGGAAGCGCTCCTTGTTGGCGAAGTCCACATCCTGGAAGACGCCTTTGAGGCGGGGGTTGGCGTCTTCAATGGCGCGGAAGGCGATGTTGAGCTGGGTTCCGATATCGACGGAGACCTTGCGCACGTCGCGCCACATGCAGTCTTTGGGGATGTCGAAGCGGTGCTCGCCGGGATCCAGGGCCACGGCCTTGTCGCCTTTGAACTCCGCCATGAGGGTGTCGTATTCCTCCTCCCACACGTCGCAGAGGCGCTTGTAGAACAGCAGGCCGAAGATATAGTGCTTGAAGTCGCCGGAATCGATGGAGCCACGTAGCAAATCCGCCGCGCCCCAGAGGTGCCGTTCGAGTTCGGGCAGGGTCAGTTGCCCCATGGATCAATTCTCCCCGTTGGGTTGGTGGATTGGATAAGGGGAGAGTTTAGCAATGCGGTGGAGCGATGACAAGGCGGCGGGTTGATCAGCCCTCCGCTCAGAAGCTGATGGGGGCGATGGGCGCGTCGCCTTCGCGGGCGATCATGCGATCACAGAGCTGCCAGCAGTACCACTGCATCCGGGGAATGTGGAAGGGGCCTTTCCAGATGTTGCCTTTGAGGGGCACGGAAATCCGACCATCGCGGTGGAGGTAGCCAAACCACTCGCCGTATTCGGGGTCAGGGAAGAGACTGTGGGTCCAGTCGTGAATCTGGGTGTGCCATTGGGCGTACTTCGCGTCGCCGGTCAGGGCATAGGCCAGCAGGGTGGCGATGATCGCCTCGTTTTGCGGCCACCAGAACTTCATGTCCTGCCAGTACTCCTGCACGGGGAGGCCCTTGAGGTCCCGGAAGTAGAGGATGCCGCCGTACTCCTGATCCCAGCCGCGGGCCCAGGTCCAATCGAGGATCTTGCAGCCGAGGGCGAGGAGCCGGGCGTCGTTATCGCGCTGCCAGGCTTCGTGGAGGATGAACCAGGCCAGTTCGATGGCGTGGCCGGGGTTGAGCAGGCGCCCGTCGAAGTGATCGATGATTTCGCCTTCGGGCCCCACCGTTTCCAGGACGGCCTGGTACTCTTCATTGATGAAGCAGCGCTCGATGATATCGATGGCCTCGGCAATGTAGGTGTCGGCCTTGTCGAAGCCGATGGAATCACGAAGGACGCGGCAGGTGTTGATGAGGATGAGGTTGGGTCCGAGCCCCTGACTGGGCCGGGTGGCCAGATCAACTTTGGGGGCAATCCAGCCGGGGGTGCGGTTGTAGTCCACAAAGCGCTGGAAGTGATCGATGGCCTCTACGCGGGCATCCGGGTCTCCCGAAATGCGCGACCAGGCCGCTAGGGCAATGGCCGCGAAGGACTCGGTGTAGACATAGCGGCGGCGGCGCAGGGGCTTGCCCTCGCGGGTCACCTGGAAATACATGAGATCATCTTCGGTGTGGGCGGATTTGTGAATGAAATCCACCGTCGACGCCGCCGCCGCGATCCACTCCTCGCGGGGCTCCACGGAATGGCAGAGCGTCGCCAGGAGCCACACGAAGCGGCCCTGCTGCCAGAGGCCCTTGTCCGTATCGAGCACGGCACCATCACGGTTGAGGGCGGTCATGATGCCCCCATGCTCCCGGTCGAGACCGTGGCGCAGCCAGAAGGGCACGATATCTTCGAGAAGACCGTCGCGATAGGTGGCGGACAATTGGGCAAGACGGGCGGGGCTCAACGCGGTATAGGGGGCGGTCATGGGGATCTCTTCTGTTCAGGGGGTTGACGCTGCCACAAAATCATAGTGGATCCGAGGGTCTGGTTGCCAGAAATTGATGAAGGATGAAGGATGAGGGATGAGGGATGAAGGATGAGGGATGAGGGATGAAGGATGAAGGATAGCCCTTCGCGTTCTGGGGGTCCTCACTTCCCGTAGTAGTCCTTCACGATCGCTAGCACGTCGGCGCGGTCTTTCCAGGGTTTCACGACGAGGCGCGCCTTCATGCCGTAGGCCTGGCCCACGACGGGATTGGGCACGATCAACTGCACGTCCCACGCGGGGTTGGTGTCGGTCTTGTCCGGGGTGTCGCCGCCGCCTGATGGCGAGTGGGCCAAGCGGATCAGGCCGCCTTCACCCGCCTCGTACATAAAGATCAGCACCTGATCGCCGAAGCGCCCGTAGTAGAAGGGCATGGCGTAGCGGAGGGGTGAGGTGCTCATGAAAAGGTTGGTGGTACTCTCGGGGCCTTCCATGGGGAGCTGGTCGTCCGCCGCGCGCACCGTGCTGTGGAGGCCGTGGCGCTGGGTGCAGTATTGGACCCACTTGGGCGCGTCCAGGGTGGAGCCTGCCTGGAGGAAGTAGATGCTCTTGTCCTCGGGCGCGTTGATGTAGGAGGCCCAGAAGACGCCCAGAAAACCGCCCACGAAGTGATCGCGCTTTGGCGTACAGGTGAAATCGAGGTCGATGTGCCCTTCGGAATCCACGGTGAAGCGCGTGGTGCTTTCGACGCCCCAGTAGGGGGTCTCGGGCTGAAAGAGCTCGGAAGTGTGCTCGTCGAGTTGCTTGAAGGTCATGGGGGCAATGCGCGGCTCGAAGAAGACGTTGTTGTCTTTGTTGATGTCGGGCCGCATGTCGAAGTAGTGCTCGAGGTTCAGCCCGGCGTAGTCCGGCACGAAGGGCGACACCTTCAGCTTGGGTGTCGTGAGGCTGTAGATGCCGTTGTAACGCGCCTTGTGCTCGCCCAGCGCGGCGTTGTCGCCGATCACCACGGAGAGTTTGCGGGATTCGTAGCTGTGGAAGTTGGTGTCTTCCACGCCGTCGGCGCCCAGGACGGCTAGGAGTGTGGCGAGCAAGAGTGCGGTCATAGTGAACAGCCTTTCACGTTAGAAGAATAGGTCGTATGGGTCTTATGGGTCCTATGATATTAGTGAGGCCCACGCGCCCCATAAGACCCATATAAACAACGCGCCCGGCAAAGGGCCGGGCGCGCTGGCAACACAAAAAGAAACCAGGGCTACGCCTTGTAGACTTCGTCCACGGCCTTCTGGAAGTTCGCGATCCCGATGGCCATATCCGGGCCTGGATTGTCGGGCGTGTTCTCGTATTCGATCATGAGCGGGCCTTTGAACTTGATCGCTTTGAGGGCCGTGACGACTTCGACCAATTTCATATCGCCTTCGCCGAGGATCTTTTCTTCACCGCCCGTGATCCAATCTTTGAGGTGGAGGGAGTGGACGCGGTCACCCAGGGCGGCGATCACTTCGTGGGGCTTCTCGCCGGAGCGGATCGCGTGGCCCGTGTCGACGCAGGCGCCGATGAGCTTGCTGTGATCCTTAATCGCGTCGAGGGTCATCTGCACGCCGTCATAGCGAGCGCCGGGGCCATGGTTGTGGATGGCGATCTTAATGTCGTATTCCTCGGTGAGTTTGTCGAGGTTGTCGAAGGAGTTCGCTTCCGGATTGGCGGTGATGATCTTGATGCCGAGGGCCTTGGCAAAGTCGAACTTCGCGCGGTTCTTGGCTTCGTCCGCGCCGAATTCTTCCACGCCGTAGCACAGCACATTGACGCCCTGCTCCTTGATCATCGCCTTGACCGCTTCGAGGCCGGGGTCGTTCGCATCGCAGGGAAAATGCACCGAGCAGAACTCGATATTCGTCAGGCCGATCTTCTTGGCTTCCGTGATCGCGCCGATGGTGTCGAAGTTGCGGAAGCTGTAGCTTTGGGTGCCCAGGCGCCAGGCGGGTCCGGGGGCGGCAACGGCCTTGCCCGCGAGGGCGGCCACGGCGGGGATGGCGGCCAACTGGCCGATGAACATTCTTCTCGATTTATTCATTGCTTGCCTCTCCATAGTGAGCAATTGAGGGATTAAAGTTCCTTGATCCGCACGTTGCGGAACGCCACAAAATGATTGTGATCCTGAAGGCCGATAAAGCCATCCTTCAGGCGGTACTTCAGTTCTTCCACCGTGTCCATGTCGAAATCGTGGACCACCTGCCCGTTCAGCGTGGCCTTCATGTGGCTGCCGTTCAACTCGATTTCCAGGCTGTTCCACGTCATCGGGGGATTGGTCGCGTTCACCGTCGGCGGGACCACCAGATAGATGGCGCCGGTCATGTCGTCGCCCACGGGCGCGCCCACGTCGCCGTGGATCTGGAATTCCATGCCGATCTTCGACTGGCGCGCGGCGCGGGGTGCGCGGAGGAAGACGCCGCTGTTGCCGCCTTCGGCGATCTTGTAGTCCAGGCGGAGAATGAAGTTGTCGTAGCGATTGCGCGTGAGGATAGCCTTGCCGCCCTGCTCCTTGAACTCGAAGTCGCCCTCGGCATTGACCATGAAGCTGTTCTTCTCGAAGGGATACCACCAGCCGGAAAAATCCTTGCCGTTGTTCAGCGCGATGAAACCTTCGTTGCGCTCCGCCTCGGAAAGTCGCGCGTTATCGGGTTCCCACGGGGCCTTCTGCACGTCGTTGGTCAGGGCCGCCTCCACCGCGTCGTAGCCAGCCTGTTCACCGGCCACGAGAAAGTGGGTGTTCACATCCATGCTGGCATTGGGCGTTCCCACGACCAGGGTCGGCTTCGCGCAAGGCTCCGCCGGCACTTCCGTCACGACCTTCACGTGGCCCGCAGTGGGCGATGCCACCACGAGATTCGGCGCCAGGGCGCGGAATTCCGCCGCCCACTTGTCCGCATCGGGGCCGTCGAAGTAGTAGATGGCCCGGCGCTCGCCGCCCAGGGCCGTCGCCGCCGTCTTCACCGCGTTGGCGCAGAACGCCGCATCATTGTTGCCGCCCAGCACCCGCACCACGAAGGACATGTGCTGCGCCTTGGTGCGATGGCCCAGCAGCCCCACCGTCGCCACGCTTTCGGGAGACAGGAAGGTGCCTTCGGGATTGAAGCCGGGCAGGTCGGCGCAGACGGCGTTTCCGCCCACGTTAGCGATGCCCGCCAGGACCGGCGCGGTATCGGCCAGGACATCCTTCTTGGTAATCAGGTCCGGCGCCATGATGGCGCGCACCTTAACCTCGCGGTTGTCCCGCGTGAGAATGCCGTTCTGAATATGAATGTCCTCGTCGCCCGGTTGCGCCTGGGCGGGGCCCGCCAGCGTGCCGATTGCGGCAATCGCTGCCAGCGCGAGGGCCTTGAATGGAGTATGATGCATGGGTCGCTTCCTTCCTGAGTGAAAACCATGAAAGCGATACTCTACCAAAAAAGGCGGCGGGCTGCACAAATTCAGTTGACAGTGAACAATTGACAGTTGACAGCGAAAAGGTGGATATTCGGAGGATAGGACGGATGAGACGGATAGGACGGATGCACGAATCGGTCGTATCCGTCCAATTCGTCCTATAGACACCGAGGGCACATCACAGTCCCCCACTATCAACTATCAACTATCAACTATCAACTATCAACTGTCCAGGGAGCTTGGATCATGCGAAAGTTTATTCAATGGAGCCTGGTGACCATCGTCGCCATCGCGCTCATGGCCGTCGTGGTGGGGCAGATGCTTGCCACGACCACCGGGCGTGCGCGGGAAGCGTCGGTGGCGGTGTTGAAAGAGAAGCTGGCGCGGCTGGAGGCGGAACGGGAGGCTGTGGGAGGTGTGCAGGCCACCTCATCTGCCGAGACGACGCTTCCCATGATTCCGGACGTCGTACCTGAACGGATTGAAGCGGACACCCTCCGCAAGCGGTGGATTGCGCTCTTTGACAAAATGAAGGAAGTAAATGACGCGTGCAGGGGCTCCAAAGAAGTTTGGCAGCTGGCGACCGGGAGCGTCGTTGAACCCGAATCGCCCGCGTTGGACGGGGAAGTTCGACAAGCATTGCTCGAGTACCAGACCTGTGTCGGGCCGACGATGGACGAACTTCGAGCGCTGCGCGACGTGGAGCCGGGTTTGGACGCGCTCTTCGATTTGAACGACCTTTTCCAGCGCGCAAACAGCAGGGAAGGCGCCTCGCGATTAAACTGGGAAGTGCGAAGGAGTTTCTGGCTCAACGCGGCGTTGGGCGATGACGTGGGCGTGCTCGATGCCTTCAACTCCCTTTCCTATCTGGCGACCTACGAGTTCGCGGGCTTTCGTTACTTTGATTGGAGCGTCGGTGAAGTGACGAACTGGCTCCTCTTGAAGCCAACAATTGAAGATGGAAGCGTGGACGAACAGCAATGGAATCGATTGAATGAGATTCTGGACGTTGGACGCAGCCAGCAGCATTTTCTGAAATGTGTCCGACGCGACACCGCCTGGATTGTGGCGAGTTTTGAGACCTGGGCCGACGACCTACCGTCATTCAAGTTTTCCGAGGCCCCGGTTACCTACGTCCGGAGTTGGGCCTACCCACGAATCACGCCAGCACTCTTTAACCACGATTTCGACCGATTCAACCGGGCCATGGACCGGCTGTTGGACCTTGCGGAGAGGCCCTATTTTGAGGTGAAGGACGACTTGGCGCGGTTCTGCGAAGACTTTGACGTGGAGCCTGATATCGACTCGCTCAAATTTACCCATGGCAATCCCGGCTGGTACTACGTCCTCAACCTCAGTCGGCATGAGTTCGAGCAGAATGCGCGGAACCAAGCCTCCATCGACGTGATCCGTTTTGCGATCCTCTTGGAGAAGCACAAGCGGGAAAGCGGGAACTATCCCGAGTCGCTGGACGTCTTCGCGGATGCGCTCGGCGGCAGCCTACCGGTGAATCCGCTGATGGGCGATGCCTATGTCTATGAGCGAACCGAGGATTCCTTTCAATTGGGCTTTCGCCAGGAGACCGTCGCCGAACTCGTGGCACTTGGGGTTGACCCGGTTACGGTGACATGGTGGCACGACCCGCTTGGGCTTGGAACCGAGGAGAATTTCGAATAGGCCAACGCGACCGCCGTACAGGAAGTCAACATCGGGTGCCACCCTCAAGCAGACCCGGAGCGCAGCGGGGGCGCTTGTGGGTGATGAGACTTCACACGATGGAAGGTCATTCCAAATCTCGTTCACCACCACCCCTGCAATGCGCATAGATCCGAGGTGTTGCTGAAGTCGTCGCACCCACGAGTCGGAGCCCGCCGTTCGCGGGGGTTCGTAAAAGGGACCTCCGGGGCCGCGCTTCACGCTGTAGGAGTACTTGGATTGGTGTTAAGAAGGCTTTGCCGGATTGAATTCCCATCGCCCACAAAGTTCCCCCGCTTCGCTCCTCCCTTTGAAGGTGGCACCCGGCGTCATTTTTGGAAGTTCTGGCCTGTCCCGCGTAGTTATCCGAGGTGCCATCCCTCGGGGCGGGTGGTGAATACAGTTGCCAGTCTTGCTTGCGGGCGACGTCCTCCATTCCGGACACTCCCACTGCGCACTGGAATCACTGAACCTATATTTAGTACTCTATGCACGGTCTGGCCATCCCATTCGCGGTTGCGGCGCGCGGGGTTGGCCGGTATGCTATGGGGCTTGTCATGCACCGCCCTTGCCGGGCGAGAAGGTAGTAATCGCCATGCCTCCGAAACAGTCCGGGCCGACCCACGTGATCTCCATCAAGGGCGCCCGCGAGCATAATCTTAAGAACATCAACCTCGACATCCCCCGGGACAAGCTGGTGGTTATCACCGGCCTGAGCGGTTCGGGCAAGTCGAGCCTGGCCTTCGACACGCTCTATGCGGAGGGGCAGCGGCGCTATGTGGAGAGCCTCTCGGCCTACGCGCGCCAGTTCCTCGATCAGATGGACAAGCCCGATGTGGATCACATCGAGGGGCTGAGCCCGGCGATCTCCATCGAACAGAAGACGACCCACCGCAACCCGCGCTCGACCGTGGGCACGGTGACGGAGATCTACGACTATCTCCGGCTGCTTTTTGCGCGCATCGGCACGCCCCACTGCCACCAGTGCGGCAAGGTCATCGTGTCGCAGACGCCCCAGAGCATTGTGGACTCGATCCTGGCGTTGCCGGAGTCGACGAAGGTGCAGTTGCTCGCGCCCATCATCCGCCAGCGCAAGGGCACCTATCAGAAGGTCTTCGACGATGTGAAGCATCAGGGTTTCACGCGCATCCGCGTGGATGGCGCCTTTCACA
>JBIJDL010000415.1:0-5794 GCA_044344195.1 Candidatus Hydrogenedentales bacterium | reverse complement strand
CTACTCAGACGGTCACCGCCCCCACCGCCACGGTGCAGCACCGCTATACCAATACCGGGAGCACCGCACTGGTCCGCGCCGCGACGGTCACATTGAATACGTCCATCGGGAATTTCCTCAGCCCGACGCCGGTCAACATCACCATTCACCCGATCAGCTTCAGCGGCGATCTGACCAACGTGGACGCGCCGGTGTCGATCACCTTTACCGACGTGACCAGCACGGGAGGGCTGACCATTACGTCCCGGAGCTGGGATTTCAAGGACGGCGGTGCCTCGGTAACGACGACGAACACCGCGAGCCGAAACTACACCAAGGCGGGTTCCTACGATGTGGAGTTGACCATCACCACCTCCCAGGGCAACACGGCGACGGCCAGCCTCGTGACACCCGTGCTCGTGCGTCCGGTGCTGAATTACACGATGGGCGACACGACGAGTGGTCCTGTGCCGCTGACGGTGGCATTCAAGGACCTGACGGACACGGGTAATCTGACGGGTGTTTCCCGGCGCTGGACTTGGGGCGATGGCAAGTCCGACGTGGTGACGGGAACCTCGACAGCCCACACCTACACATCAACCGGCTGCTACAGCGTTACGATGGAACTCATCAGCGCCCAGGGCACCTTCTCCAACAGCAATCTGTCCCTGACGGTCGCCGCCGATCACACGCGCACGCTGCAGGGCTGGTCGGATCCGGGCGTCGGTCTCAACGGCATCATGTTTGACCTGCTGCCGCTACGCAACCTTCAGTTGAATTCGTATACGGTTGACTTTTCATCCAGCGGCTCTTCCAACAACATCCGCCACTACCAGTGCGCCTTCCCGTCACCCGGTCTCGAGACCTTGCCCAATGTCTGGAGCCTCGTCGGAACGGTCAACGTGACCTCGGGGAAACTAGTCGTTCTCGACTTCAACAACCTGGCGCTGCTGAATAACACGCGCCAGGGATACTACCTCCTGAACCGGAGCATGCCAACCACGGGAGCCGGGATTCTGTATCGGGCGGCGGGCGGCGCGGCGGCGGTATCCGACGGTAACCTGACCCTCTTCACCAACAGCGCCAAGTCACAAGGATCAAACGATTTCAACGGGTTGACCCTTCCCAACAGTTGGTTCACCGGCAAGGTGAACTACTCCTTCGACATCGTGTGCGCCAAAGAAGGTGGTGGGCTCGCGATTCAGCCCCACCCGGTGACCTGGGACCTGGATGAAAAAAACACCGGACCGGACACCCGAATCACGGTCGAAGAAGAACGGGAGGCGGTGCAAACGCTTGATGGCGGCTGGGCCGCGCTCACCCACCAGAGCGCGTTCGGGCCGATCAGCGAATCCCCCCTGCTGGTACGCACCGACGGCGCGATGGAACTGGTTTGGGAGCTGGATCTGGGTGAATTTGCCTTTGACACCGTGACCGAGGTGGTGGCGCTGAACGACGGCGACCTTCTGGTCTGGGGCGAGACCTCCCTGAATGGCACCGAGGGCGAGCTAATGATGCTGCGCCTCACTCCGGCCGGTGAAATGCGCTGGGTTCAGGTGGTGCCGGATTGCTCGGCACAGGATACCGCCCGCTTCTCCCCCGCTGCCGGAGGCGACCTGCTGATCCTCTCGGGGCTGACCCGCGACGAGGGCGAGGTTCCTGTCGTCCACCGCCTGGATCCCTTCAGCAATATCCTGTGGCGCACCGAATTGAACGCTACGCCGAACCGGGACAACTGGGGCGTGTTCCAGCGAGGGGATGGGCTCACGACGGTCTACGGCAGCATCGGTGGCGAAGCGGACGAAGGCGCCATCTGGGAGACAGATCTGGATGAGAACGGCGACATTGTGGAGCGGCCCGAACTGCGGTAGCCCCTGAAACATGCAAGAATGCAACGTGCCCCCGATGGAATCCATCGGGGGCACGTCCTATTCAGGAGCTATCGAGGATTGGCGCCGATGCCTCAGGGGGCCACGCGATTGAGGCTGAGATTCTTCAGCGATATCTCGCAATCGTAGGGACCGGGCACTTCCCAGCCCAGATTGAAGGAGGTGGCGTAGAGATCTTCAAACCGGGTCTTGGGCATGAATCCCTTGGCCTGGGTGGCGACAAGTGCCTCCTTCACGAGGGGTATCAGATCGCAGGCAATCTTGTGCCACTGGCCGTCGCCCGTGGGCCCTTCAAAAAAGCGACTGCCTTCCATGGTGCAGATAAACTTGCCGTTCTCCACGGCAGTGTCCAGGTCCTGGTGGCCCAGCGGAATCTCATGGCGCGCATCGAAAAGCGGGATGCCAAACCAGATCATTTCCCCATTGTCCGGGCTGCTCGTGTTGCGATTGTGGAGCGTCCAGTAGGCCGTGATCTGGGCCGTGTGGAGCGCCGGGTCCAAGCGTGATTCCGTACCGTTTTTGCAACTTTCCACGCGGAAATCGAGGGTAAAGGGGAGCGCGGCGGAGTCCGCCAGTTTGAAGTCCCTCGGGAACTGCTGTTCCAATAGAAGATGGGGCCACTTCTGCCCCTGCTTGCGGGGAACGCCGCCAAATTCCGCGTTACCGCTCAGCCCCAGCATGATACCGTCCCCCGCCATGCCGCCCGGAAAGATCTTGATCGACTTTCCGCCATTGCGCATGATGCGGGTCCCGTCGGGCAGGGTCTTGCCCACGGTTCCCTTCAAATTAAACTGTGTACCCCATTGCGCGAGACGCCACTCGTTGGGTGCCTCGCGGTCAGCCTGCAGGATCACGCCAAGTTCCACAGGCTTGTCCCCGGAATTTGGAGCGCTCAGATTGAAACCGCCGGCAAACCTGCGGTCGCGAAAGACTTCATCGGCTGGCGCAGCAGCGGCGGCGAGTAGGCACAGAGCGGGCAACAGGATAGGGGAGAGACGACGCATAGGGGGGCTTCCTTGGGTTACTACGAGGGTGAAACGGTGAAAAGTGTGAGTTCTATCGTCGCACACCCCATGGGAAAACCGCAAACATGGAAAATATCGGATTTCAAATCCCAAAATGAGACAAAAATACCTTCAGCCGCTGACCACTACTCGCTTTCGTATCCATGTGGACTGCACTGGATCTTTACTCTGTTTGCACCACAGGCTATGCTGCCTGGAGTTTGAACACTTTCAAAGGAATCTGGGAAATGTCGGGTGGCAATTTTGATTTGGAAGCTTTGCGCTATGAGCGGGCGAGACCGCGCTATCCCGAGGTTCTGTTTGAGCGACTGATGATCGAGTCCGGTGTATCCGCCGGCATGCGCGCATTGGAAATTGGACCGGGCACTGGCCAAGCGACCGAACCTCTCGCACGGCGGGGGCTCCGGATCTGCGCGGTCGAACTGGGGCCCCATCTGGCGGCAGAGACGAGGTGTCGACTTGCCCCCTATCCAGACGTGGAGGTGATTGCGAGCAATTTCGAAGAAATGCCCCTTCCGGTGGCTGCCTTCGACCTCGTCTATGCCGCAACCGCGCTGCACTGGATATCGGAGCCGCTCCGATTCTCAAAACCTCATCAACTGCTGAAGCCGGGCGGGCACCTCGGCCTGATCCACACTGAGCCAGTATCCGATGGCGAAGGCGACCGATTTGTTCGTGCGTCACAGCCGATCTACAAACGATTTTCAGACGAGCCCGATGCCCCGAACTACGTGCCCCCCACCTTGGATAAAATCGTGCCCACCACACTCAATCCAACACTGTTCATGCCAATCTGCTTTGAGGTTTTTCCCGTGCAGATTGAATATTCATCGGCACGCTACGTGGACTTGCTTCGGACCTTCTCGCCTACCATTGCCATGACCCCCGACCAACGAGAAAGATTCCTTTCCGCCATTGCGGATCTGATTGATCGCGAATTCCACGGGACGATTATTCGCCACGTGGCGTTTACGCTCCTGGTGGCGCGCAAGGTGTAACTCGAGGCGGCTTACGGCGTGGACCCGATGAGCATACCACCATCGACGACGATGGTCTGCCCGGTAATCATGGCGCTGCCCGACACGAGCGAAAGGATGGCTGCGGCCACGTCTTGGGGCTGGCAAACCTTGTGGAGGGGAGAGCGGTCCTGGCACTGCTTCTTCACCATCTCATAGGCGGGGCCGAGGCCCTGTTTAAGCCATTCGCCTTCGATGAAGCCGGGCGCTACGGCGTTGACGCGCACTTTGGGGGCACAGACTCGCGCCAGGGCTACAGTCATGTTGAGCAGCGCGGCCTTGGAAGCACAATAGGGGATGGAACTGCCCGTGGCGGAAAGGCCGGCGATGCTGGCCACGTTGACGATGGCGCCGTTGCCGCTGGCCGTCAGGGCGGGCATGGCGGCGCGAACCATCTGGAACGGGCCAATGAGATTGACTCCCAGGATGCGATCCCAGTCTTCGTCGTGCACCTGATCAAGGGCGTTGTGGGGGATGAAGCTGGTCACGCCCGCATTGTTCACCAGCACGTCGATCCGTCCGAAGGCGTCCATCGTCTGCGCCACGAGCGCTTTACAGGCGGCGTTATCGGAGACGTTGGCCTGAACGGCAATGGCGTGGCCGCCGTAACTGTCGATCTGCTGGACGACGTTCTCGGCTTCCTCCATCGACTTGCTGTAGTTGACGGCGACGGCATAGCCCTGGCGTGCCAGAGCGATGGCGGTCGCGCGGCCCACGCCGCGGCTGGCCCCGGTAACGATGGCGGCTTTTACTGGATTGGGCATTCTGAAATCTCCATGAGAACGCGGTCGGGCCGGTGGGGGATCAGGGCTGACAGCGCGGACCGCCTGTAGGTTTACTCGTTGCTCGCGCTGCGCAACGCACGGGCAATATCCAGTATACCCGTAAGGCGGTGCTCTTCGATACCGAAGTCCAGAGCGGCCGGGAGGCAGCGTTCGAGGGGCATGACTTCGGGGAGCTCGAGGTGGTCCGTGAGCTGCGAGGCCAGCGCGATCAATTGCACGAGTTCGGGGAAGTCCTGGGCGCGTTCCGGTTGCTGGTGGAAGCGAATCGACTCGCTGATGGGCGCGGGCAATGCCCAGTTCGTTGCAACGACAAAGCCAACTTCCGGGTGAGAGATTCCGAAGACTTCGTGTTCGGCCCGCACCAGAGTATCGTCGGTCACGGCGTGGTCGAGGTCACCATAGGGCCCTGGCGCAACTTCGGCGAAAACGGCTCGGCCAATGTCGTGCAGCAGCCCCGCAGCATAGACCCCCGACCCGAAATTCTTCCCCGTGGCGCGGGCGAGGATCTTGGCCAGGGAGCCGCAATCCGCCGACCTCCGCCAGTGGGCGGCGTAGTCGAAGGCGGACGAGCCCGCCAGCCGGTTCACCACAGCGGCGGCCACGGTCACGGTGTAGACCTCGCGCAGGCCGAGCATGGCGGTGGCCGCCTCGATGGAATCGATCCGATGCCGGATGCCATGGACGGGCGCGTTGGCCAGACTGATGATTTTTGCCGAGAGGGCGGGGTCCCGTTTCAATATTTCAGCCACATCGGCGGCACCCATGGCGGGATCTTCCACAGCGGCCTGGACGCGCTGGACCGTTTCGGGCATGGCGGGCAGCGACGACACACCGCGCACGAGGGCCATCACGCTTTCGAGGGTGAGGGACACGGAAACATGCTGCAGGTCTGGCTCGGTGGGTAAGGCCGGCGGCGCAACGACGGCCCAGTCGCGGGTACCGGAAGACGAAGTGGGTCCGTCGGAATAGTATTTCAGGAGCGCCGACTGGATGGCCTCGGGCGCCACAAGCAGGGCGCTGACCCGCATGCCGGTCAGGCGTTCCAATTCGCGGATCACGGTTACATCCAGCGGGCAGGCCATACCCACGGTGAGTTCGGA
>JBIJDL010000460.1:0-5202 GCA_044344195.1 Candidatus Hydrogenedentales bacterium | reverse complement strand
TCCATGGGAATGACTTCATGCTTCCGGGCAAACTCGGCGGGAACCAGCTTGAGGAATTCGAAGGGGATGCTATAGCCGGACAGATGAATACTGGCGATCCCCGGCTGCCGCGCGAGAAACTTCAGAAAGTCGCCCTGTTCCAGATGGCCGAGAGCGATGAGGGTCGCCACGACCTTGCCGCCGGTCTGCTGCTGCCGCTGGAGTGCTTCTTCGAGTTGCCCCGGGGTAATGAGTGCTTCCTGGATCAGCCGCTCCCCGATGCGCAGCCGGCCTCCCTCAACCACAATACGACTCATACAACAGTTCCCTGAAATGTGCAAACGTGAACTCCCCGACGGGAGTGTAGCATTCCCAGGACTTGGATTTCGTGTTTTAGTATCGGGCGGTGCAACCTGTTTCTGGGCCATGGGGTAGCAGGATGGCCGCTTCATGAAGGGGCGGCGTTTGAACCACCGCAATGCCGGTGGTAAACTTCCCGTTTAATCGCCCGGCGCGAGAGGAGTGGGTAGTGGAATACGGAAACGGCATATATTTTGAAGATTTGAACGAAGGCGACAGCGCGACGACGCCGGGCAGAACGATTACAGAGACGGATATCGTAAATTTCGCGGGAATCTCCGGGGATTTTAACCGCATCCACACGGACGAGACCTTTGCCGCGAGCATGCATTTCGGCCAACGCATCGCCCATGGGATGCTGGGCCTTTCGGTCAGTTCGGGCCTGGTGACCCGCAATCCGGGCGCGCAGCAGCATATGTTGGTGGCGTGGCTGGGGATTACGTGGGATTTCAAGCGACCGATTTTCATTGGCGATACGATTTGCGTGATTCAGACCGTGAAGACCAAACGGACCACGCACAAGCCGGATATGGGCATCATCATTTTCGATATTCAGGTTAAAAATCAGCGGGGCAAGGTGTGTCAGGAGGGGGAGTGGAAGGTGATGTACATGCGCCGGGAAGAGAAGCCCGCCGAAAGTTAGCACAAAATTTGGGACGGATCGGCAGCACATCCGTCTGGGAGAATGCAGAGGGCGCGAGGTTTTCATTTGCAGGGATGCGCGCACGCAGGGAGAGTCCATGAAGATCGTTGTGTTGGTGAAGCGGGTGCCGGATACCGCCTCGGCGTTTGAAGTAAACGCCACGGGGACGGGTGTGTCCACGGATCGCCTGAAGTACATCATGAGCCCCTATGACGAGCACGCGGTGCTGGAGGCGGTGAATATCAAGGCCGCTTCGGACTGCGAGGTTGTCGTGATCACGCTGGGCGATGAGGGCGCGAAAGAAATTCTGCTGCCCGCCCTGGCCATGGGCGCGGACCGGGCCGTCTTTGTTACGGGACCGGGCATCGAGTCCCTGGGAGCCCGGGGCGTGGCGGAAGCGCTGGCCAAAGTCATTGCGGACGAGGCACCCGATCTGGTGTTCGCAGGCAAGCAGGCGGCGGACGACGACGGCTCGCAAGTCGCGGAGCGTATCGCTGAACTGCTGGAATGGCCCCATGCATCGGTCATCACGCGCTTCGCCCTTGACGGCGGCAATGCGGTGGTGGAGCGCGAGGTGGAAGGCGGCAACTTGACGCTATCCATCCCGCTGCCGGCGATCTTTACGGCCCAGAAGGGCCTGAACAAGCCGGAATACCCCAAACTGCCCAACATCATGAAGGCGAAGAAGAAGCCGGTGGACGAAAAGACGCTGGAAAGCCTCGGCCTTTCCGCCGCAACGCTGGCCAACCGCGTGACGGTGGAATCGATGGCCCTGCCCCGCCAGGAGCGACTGGCCCGGCTGATCGACGGCGATGCAGCGGTCCAGGTGGCCGAGTTGGTGCGGATCCTCAAAGAAGATGAGAAGGCGTTTTAATCATGAGCGTACTGGTACTTCTGGAACAACGGGGCGAACTGAAGCCCTGCGCCTTTGAAGCGGCCTCCGCCGCCTCCGCCGTGGCCAAGGCCGCCGGTCTCCCCTTGAATGCGGTCTACATCGGCCAGTCCATTGCCGAACAGGCCGGAGCCCTTGCGGGCTTCGGCATCAAAACGATCTATGCTTACGAAAATTCCCAACTGACCCACTATTCCAATGATGCCTATGTCCCTATCGTGCGCGATCTTGCGCGGGAACTGGGCGCCACGGTGATCGTGGGATCGGCCACGGCTCTGGGCAAGGAATTGTGTGCGTCGGTGGCCGCGCGCTTGGGCGTGGAACTCGTGCAGGACGCCACCGGCTGCCGCTGGGACGGCGGCCTGAAGGCGACCAAACCCGTGTATGGCGGCAAGGTAATTTCCGAGGTGGCGGTCAATGAATCGCCCGCCATGGTCTCCTTGCGGCCCAATACCGTTACCGTGGAGCAATCGGGCGCAGATACGCCCGAAGTGGTCCACCGAGATATGCCCACCCTCTCCCTTCGCACGGTGATCCAGGCGGCGGCGGATGCGGCGGCGGGCGTGGTCGAACTGACCGAAGCGAAGATCGTGGTCTCCGCCGGGCGCGGTGTGGGCGGACCGGAACACCTCCCGGTGGTCGAAAACCTGGCGAAGGCCATGGGCGCCGCCTTCGGCGCGAGCCGCGCCGTGGTGGACGCGGGGTGGATCCACCACAGCCATCAGGTGGGCCAGACCGGCAAGGTCGTGAGCCCGGATGTCTACGTGGCCTGCGGTATCTCCGGCGCGATCCAGCACATGGCTGGCATGCGGACCTCGAAGGTCATCGTGGCGATCAATAAGGATCCCCAGGCGAACATCTTCAAGATCTGCGACTACGGCATTGTGGGGGACTTGTTTGAGATTTGCCCGCTGTTGACCGAAGCCGTCCAGAAGGCTCGGGGATGAATTTTAATCGGACCGATTAGACGGATCGGACTGATCTGATTCGTCTGATCGGTCCGATTAGTCTGATGGTTTTCGGCCGCCAATCACCTCGCACAAGGATTTCCAACACCCCATGAGCGCCCTTATCCTCCTCGCGTTGATCGTGGCCGCGCACGCGGTTTTCTTCCACCGTCTCTGGCAGGTTTACCGCTGGGTGAATCTGGGCCAGGGCACGCTGGGGCTGGATGCCCTCCCCCGCCGCATCGCCGATCTCATGTCGAAGGGCTTCGGACAGAAGCTCGTGTTGCGCACGCCCGCGGGCATCGGCCATGCCTTCATCTTCTGGGGTTTCTTCGTGCTGACCTTCGGCACGCTGGAGGGCCTCATCAGCGGCCTTTTCCACAGCTTCAGCTTTGCGTTTCTCGGCCCCATCTACTGGATGATGAATACCTGTCAAGATTTCTTCGGGCTCCTGGTGCTCATTGCCATCGGCGCGGCGCTCTGGCGCAGGCTGGTGGTGAAGCCGAAGCGCCTGGAAGGGCCCGCCTCCCACACCATCGACGCGTTGATCATCCTCGGGCTGATCACAGTGCTGATTGTGGCTTTCTATGTGCTTCAGGTCGTCCAGCCGCGCCCCGGCTTCATGCCGATCACGGGCATGCTTCGCGCCGCCTTTCTGGGTGATGGTCCACTGGGCAAAGAAGCCTACCCCCTGACCTACGCGACCTTTCACTGGATCCACAATCTGGTGGTGCTCGGCTTTCTGGCCTATATCCCCTATTCAAAGCATCTCCATATCGTCACGGCGCTGCCCAACCTCTTTTTCCGCGAGGAACGGGTCAACGGACGCATCGCGAACTTGAACCTGGAAGACGAGAATGCTGAGAAGTTCGGTATCACCACGATCAGGGATTTCACAGCGAAGGAATTACTCGACTTGACGGCCTGCACGGAGTGCGGACGCTGCCAGGAGGCCTGCCCGGCCTACAACACGGGCAAGCCCCTGAGCCCGAAGAAGGTGGTGCTCGATCTCAAAGCGCACCTCTTCCGCGAGGGCCCGGCGCTGCTGAAAGATCCGACGGCGGAGCCGAAGCAGTCGCTCTACGGCGATATAATCGCCGAGGACGTGCTGTGGTCTTGCACCTCGTGCTTCGCCTGCGAGGAAGCGTGCCCTGTGGAGATCCAGCCCATGAGCAAGCTGCTGGGCATTCGCCAGGGCCGCGTGCTCATGGAGGGCGACTTCCCCGAGACGGCCCAGGGCGCCATGCGCAATGTGGAGACACAGTCGAACCCCTGGGGCCTGCCCCAGAGTGAGCGGGGCAAGTGGGCGGAAAGTCTGGGTGTGAAAACGCTGGCGGAAGACGCCGACGTGGAGTATCTGTTCTTCGTGGGCTGTGCGGGCTCTTATGACCAGCGCTACCAGAAAGTCACGGTGGCTTTTGCGAAGCTTATGCAAGAGGCCGGCGTGAAATTCGGCATACTCGGCGAGGAGGAAAGCTGCACGGGCGACAGCGCGAAGCGGATCGGCAATGAGATGCTCGCGCAACAACTCGCGCAACAGAATGTGGAGATCATGAACGGCTACGGCGTGCAGAAGATCGTCACGGCGTGCCCCCATTGCTTCAACAGCATCAAGAGCGAATTTCCCCAGGTGGGCGGCGACTATGAAGTGCTCCACCACACGGAACTGCTCCAGGATCTGGTGAAGGCGGGCAAGCTGAAGCCCAAGGCCCCGGCGGTGAATGCGGCGGCGGCGACCTACCACGATTCTTGTTATCTGGCGCGCTACAATGGTGTGTCCGAAGCGCCCCGTGCCCTCCTGAGCGCGGCGGGACAGTCCGCACCGGTGGAGATGCCCCGTAACCGCGAAAACAGCTTCTGCTGCGGCGCGGGCGGCGGGCGCATGTGGATGGAAGAGACCATCGGCAAGGCGATCAATGCGGAGCGGGCGGGTGAGGCCATCAAGACCGGAGCGACGACGGTGGCCACGGCGTGCCCCTTCTGCATGACGATGATGGCGGATGGCGTGAAGGCCGAAGGGCACCCCGAGGTGGTGGTGAAGGACGTGGCGGAATTGCTGGCGGAGTCGATGGGAATCGAGTAGACGGCAGTTGCCATCGCGGTTTTTCTTCCCACGCCAAAATTTTACCCGAGCATTGCCTCGCCGTTGCCCGTTTGGTGCATCGTATCGCTGACACATCTTGTGTCTGACGATGATATGCACGAGAGCAACGGATGAATCGCCGACCGCTCACCTTCGAGGAGTATCAATCCTCCAAGTATTTTCCGGCGCTGGACGGCTTCCGAGCGGCCTCTTGTCTTCTGATCATTACGTGGCATGCGGAGTTTCTCGGCTGGCACGCGTTGAACGGGTATTCCGGCGTGGCGTCTTTCTTTGTGCT
>JBIJDL010000590.1:0-3901 GCA_044344195.1 Candidatus Hydrogenedentales bacterium | reverse complement strand
TCACGTTGGGAATGGTAACGCGCCAGAAGGTCTGCCAGCCCGATGCGCCGAGGGACAGGGCCGCCTGCTCGTTCTCCGTGCCCTGCTCCTGCATGATGGGAATCAGTTCCCGCGCCACGAAGGGAAAGGTCACGAATATCGTGGCCAGGACGATGCCGGGCACGGCGAAGATGATCTTGATATCGTGTTCGTTCAGCCAGGGGCCTAGCCAGCCTTGAAGGCCGAAGAGCAGCACATAGATCAAGCCCGAAATAACCGGCGAAACGGCGTAGGGCAAGTCGATCAGCGTGATCAGCACGCTGCGGCCCCAGAACTGAAACTTCGCCAGCGCCCAGCTCGCCGCCAGGCCGAAGACGAGATTCAAGGGCACCGAGATGCCCGTGACCAGCAGGGTCAACTTGATGGCCGACAGGGCCGCCGGATCTTTAAAACTTTCGAAGTATGCGCCGATTCCCTTGCGCAGCGCTTCCGTGAAGATGGCGGCCAGGGGGACGAACAAAAAGAAGGCCAGGAACAACACGGTAATCGTAATGAGGAGCGTGCGAAGCCAGCGGGGCTCACTTATGGCCGCCTGGGGCTTGGGAAAATTGTGAGAGGCTGCGGTGGCCATTATGCGTGTCCTCCCTGGTAGTTGCGGACGCTCCACCACTGGAGCAGGTTGATGATGAGCAGCAAAACGAAGGACACCATCAGCATCACCACCGCAATCGCCGTGGCACCGGCATAGTCAAATTGCTCCAGCTTCGTGATGATCAGCAAGCTGGTGATCTCCGTTCTCATGGGCATGTTGCCGGAGATGAAGACGACCGATCCGTACTCGCCGATGGCCCGCGCAAAGGCCAGCGCGAAGCCCGTCAAGAGCGGCGGCACGAGCGGGGGAAGGAGCACACGGATAAAAGTCTTGAGACGCGTCGCGCCCAGGCTGGCGGAGGCTTCCTCCAGTTCCTTGTTGAGATCTTCCATGGCCGGCTGAAGCGTCCGCACCACAAAAGGAAGGCCGATGAATGTGAGGGCGATGGCCACGCCCAGGGGGGAATAGGCCGCCTTGATGCCCAGCGGCTCCAGCCACTGGCCGATCCAGCCGTTCTTGGAATAGATGGCGGTGAGGGCGATGCCGGAAACCGCGGTCGGCAGGGCGAAAGGCAAATCCACCGCCGCGTCCACGATGCGCTTTCCAGGAAAGCTGTAGCGCACCAGCACCCACGCCGTGACAAAACCGAAGACGGTATTTACCAGCGCCGCGGCGAATGACGCGCCGAAGGTCAGCTTGTAGGAAGCCAGCACACGGGCCGAGGTGACGGCCTCCCAGAACTCGCTGAGGCCCATGGTGGCGGTCTTCGTAAACAGGGCCGAAAGGGGGATTAGCACGATCAGGCTCATGTAGAAGATGGTAAAGCCCAGGGTCAGTCCGAATCCAGGCAACACCGTGTGGGTCTTGAGCAATCTAAACAAGTTATCTCTCCTCGTAGGGGTCGGCCCGAAGGCGGGTGGTGGTTCGCCTTCGGGCCGCGCGACAATCTCAACCGGAAATCAGCTTCCGGGTATATAAATGGCGTCAAAGATGCCGCCATCGTTGAAATGTTTCGCCTGCGCCGCGTCCCAGCCGCCGAACACGCCGTCGATGGTGACGAGGTCCAGTTCTTTGAAGCGCGCCAGGTCCTTGGGATCCGCGTGCTTGGGTTCGATCGGGCGATAGTAGTGCTTCGCGGCAATGCGCTGGCCGACCGGCGAGTAGAGATATTTCAGGTAGGCCTCCGCCACCTTTTCCGTGCCCTTTTTCTTCGCGTTTTTGTCCACCACCGTCACGGGCGGTTCGGCCAGGATGCTGAGCGACGGATACACGATCTCGAAGTTCTCCGGTCCCAGTTCGTTGATGGAAAGGAAGGCCTCGTTCTCCCAGGCCAGGAGCACGTCGCCCAGCTCGCGCTGCACGAAAGTGGTCGTGCTGCCGCGCGCACCGGAATCGAGCACCGGAACGTGGGCGAAAAGCTCCTTCACGAAGGCCTGCGCCTTCACGTCCGCTGCTTTCACCTTCTCCGCCTGCTTGGGGTCGTTCAGCACCGCCAGGTCGCCCAACTCCTGCTTCAACGAATAGGCCCAGGCCGCCAGGTAATTCCAGCGCGCCCCGCCGGACGTCTTGGGGTTCGGCGTGATAACTTCCACGCCCTCCTTCACAAGATCGCCCCAGTCCTTGATGCCCTTCGGATTGCCCTTGCGCACCAGGAACACGATCGTGCTCGTGTAGGGGGAGCTGTTGTGGGGCAGACGCGTCTGCCAGTCTTCGCCAAAAAGCTTGGCCTCCCGCGCGATCGCGCTGATGTCATAGGCCAGGGCCAGCGTGACCACATCGGCCTCCAGCCCGTCGATGACTGCACGGGCCTGCTTGCCCGCACCGCCATGGGACTGCTGGACGGTAACGTTGTCGCCCGTCTTTTCCTTCCAATACGCGGCAAACGCTTCGTTGTACTCCACATAGAGCTCCCGCGTCGGGTCGTAGGACACGTTGAGCAATTCGATATCCGCGGCTTGCGCGCCGCCAGCGGTGATGCCCGCCAGCGCGAGGGCAAGGCCCGCATTGCGCACGGCTCGTTTGAGGTTGATGGTCAGTTTCATTTCATGTACTCCTTGTTGGTCGTTGCGTTGAATTTCATTCTCGGGCGCAGACGCGCCCGCTACTATCGGTCCTATTCGTCCTATCCGTCGGATTGGACCGATAGGACGGATTACTTCAATTTTTCGGGCCAGACTCCAGACTTCATCCTTCATCCTTCATCCTTCATCCTTCATCCTTCATCCTGGAGGCCCAGGAAGATGCCGATGGTCTCGCCGAATACCCCGAGGGCCGCGGCGAAGGCGCCGAATACGGCCACCTTCTGCTGGGTCTCGATCAGGGAAGCCTGGGCGGGGGCGGAGAGGATGCGGCTGGAGGTCTTGATGTGTTTCATGAGGTAAACTCCTTGTGTGTTCTCTTGTTGATTGAAAGTTGCGTATCGTGTTCAGACGCTTCGGGGCACGGCCCCGGCGCCCCTAGAATTCAAATTGAAAGCGGGTCTGCACCACGTCGAAATCGCCTTCGTACAGGTCATGGTCGATCTCGTTGTGGATGTAGTTGGTGGTTATTCGCACGTTCTGATTGACAAACCAGTTCACGCCCAGCGTCAGGCTGCTGTGCTCGCCGCCCCGCACCGGACCATCGCTGATGTCCACGGCGCCATAGCGCGCCGCAACTTCCCAGGCACCCCAGCCGCGCTCTTCACCGCGCAACTTGAAAGGATGCTTTACCACGGGGTTCTCGATGCGTGCCGTATCATGGCGATAGGGACGATGCTCGCCCGTCAACAGGTAGCCCGCCTGAACGTAGTACCCGTCAAAACTTAGGTCACCGCCAAGTTCCGTGTCCACGTCAGACCGCACATACTCGCTCTGGAACGAGAGCGGACCGAATGCACCGGCCAGTTCAAGCCCGTAGAGGTTGATGTCATCCGCGCGGGTGTCACGGAAGCGGAAACCCGTCGGGAATGCATCGGGGTTCACGTACCGAAATAGAGCGATACGGGACTCGGGGCGCGCCGCATAATTTACGACGGCGCCGTCTGGATTTCGGCGGCTGTAGGCGGCACCCAGGTGCACGTACTGCCGGCCTTCGTCGGCGTAGTACGGCAGTCCGGTCACGCGCCCCGTGATCTGATAGCCCTGATCCTCATCCGAATCATTGCTGCTCGGCAGGTCATCGGTTTCCTTGAACGCGCCAATGGCCCAGGTAAACCGCTCGGCCTTGGGCTCGCCCAACAGCGCATCGCTGACCAGGAAGCCCGCGTTGCGCGAGGGCACGAAGACATCAAGCAGCGGATTCTCCACAAAGTGGCGTGTTGTTACCGAGTTCTGCTCATCCAGGCTGAAG
>JBIJDL010000336.1:0-7159 GCA_044344195.1 Candidatus Hydrogenedentales bacterium | reverse complement strand
GTGCCCCACACGCAAATCAAATGTGCGCTCGCCGCCATAGGGGACACCGTTGTACTGGAAATACACGTCGCGGAACTTTGGCGAGTCTTCGCCATTCTGCCCCGCGAAGTCGAACTCCGCGTTATATGTGAAATCACTCCAGACCTTGCCCTGAAGCAGAATGCGTGCAAAGCGGAAGTCCGTCCCGTCCTGTTCTTCGCCCAGAGCGCGCTCCAGTTCGTTATCCTGATTGAACCAGGCCCAGTCATGAGCCAGCCGAACCCGCACGCGGTGCTCGAACGCACCGTCGTCCGATTTCACCCGAAGCCCGTCCCCGTTCAGACTGATTACCGGCTGCTTGTCCTTTACTTCCTCGGCCTTCGCCTGCACCGCGTCCACCTTCTCCACAATCGTGTCCTTGTCCGCGGCATAGCGCGCTTCGAACTGGTTCAACTGCCGGGTAAGGGTTTCCACCTGCTCGCGCAGCGCGGACACCTCCTCCGGCGTCGGGGTTCCGGGCGGCTGGCCCCAGGCCGTCGTGGCGATGCCCGCCGCGGCCAGGGATAGCCCCCACCAATTCCTCGTTCTCATGTTTCGTCTCTCCTTCTTTTCCCAAGACGTTGAACTCCGGAATGTCCGGTAGGTCTGCTGCCCGTTCGCTAAAGACTGATGGTTCAAAAAGCCTCCGCCGTTGCGGTGGGCGGGGTGGCGTATTTAGTGGCCCCCGGCGGCGAGCCGGATCCGTTCGCGCTTGTCAATCATCACCACGCGACCGTCGTGGACGGTCACCTCGACGGACCCATAGCGCAGGCTGCCGATGGCCGCCAGAATCGCCTCGGTGATGGCCGGGTCGATGCGCTGGGCCCCCTCGACTCCCGGTTTTTTCTCCTGGCTTACTTCGCTGCTCATATTTCCTCGATTCTCATGGGGTGTTGTATTGGTCCCGACCTGGGCGGTCGCCATGGTTTGGCCGTCCTGACAGGGATGTCTTTATAGCAGCCAACGTGCCAGTTTCGAGCGGAATATCTCCCAGTATTTTGTCTTGGTTGGTGATTGTTCTTTAAGCTGCTGAAAATAAAGGGCTTGCTGGAAAATTTCGGACGTAGTGCGCCGGGCTTCCATCATACTTGATGGTAATTTGAGCGGGTACTGACCTCGCAGGTTCACCTCACTAAGTCTAAACTCAACAAATATGCTGGTTAAGATTAACGGTCATTCGCATTGTCCAGTACATTTGCGGTATACTCCCGCCATGAAACGACACCACGAACTCCTCCTCTCCGTGTGGCGCGAAGCCTGCCGCCATATCGAACTCGACGAATCCCTCGCCCGGATCGCACCCCTCCTCGCCGATCCCATGGCCCTCCACGCCATGCAACTCTTCCACGTGGACCCCGATCTCAAGCGCGTGGAGCGGCTCGGCACCGTGCTCGACGACCATGAGGCCCCGTCGCCCGCGCCCGCCCTCGATGCGAGACGTGTCGCCACGCTGGCGCGCTGGTGCAAGACGGGTGCGCCCATCGCCTTCAACGCCGCCGCCCCGACACCCGCCATTCCCGCGGAGCTGTGCGACGGCCTCGGCAGCCAGATACTCGCGCTGCCCCTGCGCTCGGAGCATGGCACCCTGGGCGCGCTCCTGCTCGGCGCTCGTCCGGGCCACCGCTTCGGCGATGGCGATGCGCGCCTGGCGGAGTTACTCTGTGAGCCTCTGGCCGTCGCCCTGGAGAATGACCGCCGCCTCAATGAACTCATCGCCCTGCGCGAAGCCGCCGAGGCCGACAAGATTAAGCTGCTCCATCGCCTCGGCCGCGAAGCCCTGACCAACGAGATCATCGGCGCGAAAGGTGGGCTGCGCTCGGTGCTGGAGCGGGCCGCCCTCGTGTCCCGCTCGGAAGTGCCCGTGCTGATTTTCGGCGAGACCGGCGCCGGAAAGGAAGTCGTTGCCCGGGCCATTCACGACAGCTCCCCTCGGGCCAACGGCCCCTTCATCCGCGTGAACTGCGGGGCCATCCCCCATGAATTGATAGATTCCGAGCTCTTCGGCCACGAGAAAGGCAGCTTCACCGGTGCGACCGGTTCCCGGCGCGGCTGGTTTGAGCGTGCCGACGGCGGCACCCTCTTCCTTGATGAAATCGGCGAGCTTTCCGCCGCCGCCCAGGTCCGCCTCCTCCGCGTCGTACAGGAGGGCATCTTCGAGCGCGTGGGAGGGGAGCAGTCGCTCCATGTGAACGTGCGCATCGTGGCCGCCACCCACCGCGATCTCGCCATGATGGTGCGGGAGCACAGTTTCCGCGAAGACCTGTGGTACCGCATCGCCGTCTTCCCCATCATGCTGCCGCCACTCCGCGAACGCGCGGAAGATATCCCCGAATTGGCCGCCCACTTCGCCGAACGGGCCGCACGCCGCTTCGGACTCCGGCCCCAGACGCCCACCGAGGCCGATCTGGCCCTCCTCGCGGCCTATCCCTGGCCCGGCAACGTCCGCGAATTTGCCTCGGTGCTGGATCGCGCCGCCCTCCTGGGCGATGGCGCACGGCTGGAAGTCGCCGCCGCCCTCGGCATCGCGCCCGTGGGCCAACGCACGGCGGCAGGCGCCCCCAGCGTGGTGGAAGTCGAAGAAGGCGCCATCGTCACCCTCGACGAAGCCATGAAGCGACACATAGAGCGCGCACTCGCCCACACCGGCGGCAAGATCGAAGGAAAGGGCGGCGTCGCCGATCTTCTCGACATCAACCCCCACACCCTTCGCGCCCGCATGCGCAAGCTAAACGTGGATTGGAAACAGTTCCGTGCGTAGCGCGTATTCTACTTGTCGCTTTTCAGCCATCAGGGAACCAGCCACATGATTCGAATCAACTTCACGCTTTGCCTGGCCGCACTCGTGTCTGCCGTTACTCCGGCCCAGCAACCCGTGGACCTCAGCCACCACATCGCCGCGGCCGAGCCGGACAAGTTCAACGGCTGGCCCGCAAACAATGGCATCTGGCAGTGGGGAAATGAGATCCTGGTGGGCTTCACTCAGGGTGATTTTTCCACCATCGACAGCCACAACATTAAAGGCGTGCAGGAGAGCCACTTCGCCCGAAGCACGGACGGCGGCGAGACCTGGACCGCCTTTGACCCGGAGAATTTCCTCGACGGCCCGGACATCGACTGGCGCCCGAAAGGCAAGAGGATACTCAAGAATGCCCTCGATTTTACCCACGAGGGTTTTGCCCTCCGCGTCTTTGCCACCGGCTATCACGGCAACGACGACCCCGAGGGTGGCCTCTACTATTCTCTCGATCGTGGCGCAACGTGGGAGGGACCCTGGTTCCTCGGCGATCTCCATCGCCAGCCCGAGTTTCGTGGTCGCGAACTCACGCCGCGCACGGACTACATCGTCCTCGGTCCGCGCGAAGCCCTTTTTTTCATCACGGCCAACGGCCCCGCCGATTCCCCCGGCAGTCAGGTCGCCTGCGTCCGCACGAGAGACGGCGGAAAGTCCTTTCACTTCGTCGCCTGGGTCACTCCGCAGACCGACGAGTTTCGCGCCATCATGCCCAGCACCGTCCGACTCGCGGAGGATTCCTATCTCTGCACCTATCGCAAGATCTACATCGACAAGACCATCCTCGAAAGTACCATCGAGGCCAGCCTCTCGGAAGACGGAGGCAAGACCTGGCGCTACCATAGCACCATCAAGAAAATCGCGGAGAACTCCAACCCGCCCGCCACGGTGAAACTCGCCGACGGGCGACTTTGCACCATCTACGGCGACCGCGACACACAGAAAATGTGTGGCAAATACAGCACCGACAATGGCAAAACCTGGGGCGACGAATTCACCCTGCGCGATGCCTACAAGAGCACCGACGGCTGGGCCGACATGGGCTACCCGCGCCTCGTCCAGCGCCCCGATGCTAAGCTCGTCGCCCTCTACTACTGGGCCTCCGAAGAGCACCCCCAGCAGCATATTGCCGCCACGATCTGGACTCCGTAATCGGGCCTATAAGCCCAGGTGATCCGCCACGAAATCCGCGTCCTTGTCGCCCCGTCCGGAAAGATTGATCAAGATCGATTTCTCATGCGGCAGCAAGGCCGCCAGTTGCATCGCATAGGCCACTGCGTGGGCGCTCTCCAGCGCGGGGATAATCCCCTCCAGGCGCGACAGCGTCATGAAAGCATCCAGGCACGCGGTATCGTCCACCGCCACATAATCCGCGCGGCCAATATCCTTCAGATGGCAGTGCTGCGGACCCGTTCCCGGATAGTCGAGGCCCGACGCGATGGAATAAACCGGCAACGGCTCGCCCGTCTCGTCCTGCAGGTTGTAGCAGCGGAAGCCATGAAGCACCCCCTTGCTCCCCTTCGTCAGCGTCGCCGCATGATCCGCCGTGTCCAGTCCACGCCCCGCCGGCTCCACGCCGATTAACGTCACACCTTCATCTTCCAGAAACGCAGTAAACAACCCGATAGCGTTCGAACCGCCGCCGACGCAGGCCATCACATAGTCGGGCAGACGACCCTCCTTCGCCAGAAACTGCTCCCGCGCCTCCCGCCCCACGATGCTCTGAAAATCCCGCACCATCTTCGGGAATGGGTGGGGGCCCACCACCGACCCAATCGCATAAAAGAAATGCTCCGGATCCTTCAGGTACTCGTCAAAAGCACTGTCCACCGCGTCCTTCAGCGTCCGCGTGCCCCGCGTCACCGGTACCAGCGTGCAGCCCAGGATCTTCATCTTCGTGACGTTCGGGTGTTCCTTCGCAATGTCGATCTCGCCCATGTGAATCTCACAGGGAAGCCCCACCAGCGCGCACGCCGTCGCCAGCGCCACCCCATGCTGCCCCGCGCCCGTCTCCGCCAGCACCTTCGTCTTGCCCATGTGCTTCGCCAGCAACGCCTCGCCCAGGCAATGGTTAATCTTGTGCGCCCCCGTGTGGTTCAGATCCTCGCGCTTCAGAAAAATCCGCGCGCCCCCGATCTTGTCCGTCAAGCGCCGCGCAAAATAAAGGGGACTCGGTCGCCCCACATAATCCGCATACAGATCCTGCAACTCCTCCTGAAACGCCGCCGTCGCCGTCACCGCGTCATAGGCGTCATTGATCTCATCCATGACCCGCTTCAATTCCGGCGGAACAAACTGCCCCCCGTATTCCCCGAAAAACCCCTCTTTATCCGGCATTTCCTGTGCCTGCATGGTCATGGCGTGCTCTCCCACGTGGTTGCTGATGGCATCGGACGACACGGTTCACCCGTTCGCCGATAGAGATAGCCCTGGCCGCAAGCACGCAAAGCGCGCTCATGCAGTCCCCCGATAGGACTACCGGATCTACGATAAACCTCCCGCGCGGAGAATTCAAGATGCGATGTACCGTTTGATACAAAATCACGGAAAATTCACGAAAGAATGTGGCACAGCCGTCCCGGCTGTGATTGAGTTGTGAGAGGGTTCACCCGTTCCCAAGCACCCTCTTGTCATTTCCCATAAGTTTTGACGGCTATGGCACTACAACCGTTTGCAGAAGGCGTCTCCTCTTAACCACGTAGTGGCGACATATAGTAGAACGTGGCACAGCCGTCCCGGCTGTGATTGAGTCATGAGAGGGTTCACTCGTTCCCAAGCTCCCCACGTTTCATTGCCCATAAGTTTTGATGGCTGTGGCATTACAACACTTTGCAGAAGACGTCTCCTCTTAACCACGTAGTGGCGACATATCGTAGCCTGGGGTGGAGCGAGGCACGAGCGGAACCCCAGGATAGCGCCACACATCCATGAACCCCGGAGGGCTGACACAGAACCGCCCCACACTTCTATGCCACCCCTTGCGGGGTTAGAAATAGGTTGAATGCGCTTCCCAGGGCTCGCTTCGCTCGCGCCTGGGCTACGATATGCCGTCCCTTCGGGACTATCAAGACACGATCCCATTCACTGAAACTTGCGGGTAATCCAAGTGCGACGCTTTTGGTCGAGATGCCTCTATGGCGTCTCTCGGCTCCGCCTCTTTGCCAGGTCTGAGGCCATCAGTGCTCGGGATATTCGCTTGGATTCAACTCTGCCTTTTCCTTCAGGAGCTGTTCTTCGAACTTCGCCATACAATCCGGGCAGATGCCGTGGGAGAAGGAGGCATCGGAGTGGTTGCGGATGTAGACTTCCACCTGATTCCAATAGCCGTTGTCGTCCCGGATTTTTTTGCAGGTAGCGCAGATGGGGATGATGCCGCTCAGGGTCTTGATCTCGTCGAGGGCCTTTCGCAATTCTTCGGCCTGATCGGCCAGGGCTTCCTGCAGCGCGATGGTACGCCGCCCCACATCGACGCGGGCACGAAGTTCGCCGGTATCAAAGGGCTTGGTCAGGTAGTCATCGGCGCCGGCTTCGAGGGCCGCGACGATGTCGGATTTGTCGTCTTTGGTCGTCAGCATGATGATGTAGGCCGGGCGCTCGCCTTGCTGGCTTCGAACATTGCGGACGAGCTCCGGGCCGTCCATTTCCGGCATCATCCAGTCGAGGATAGCGAGGGATGGCGCGTCTTCCTGCTGCATCAGCGCCCAGGCATCAGCGCCGTTCACGGCGGTCAGGACCTCGTGACCCTCCTTTTTCAATACGGCCTCCAGCACGGTGCGGGAGGTCAGGTCATCTTCTGCTATTAAAATACGCATGGGCATGTACTTTCGTGCGTCGACAGGTACGCCGGGGGGGCTTGGTATTCCGTCACGGGGGATCGGGGAGATTCTACTGCCTTCGTGTACTCGAAACCTGTCTTTCAGTCTAGCATTCCGGGCGGGTGAAGTTTATCACGACGCTGTGCTCTTCCGCGAAGACGCCATTCTCCGGTTTCGTCGCCCGAAAGTGCGGGTCTCGCTTTGCTGGCCGGACCTTATGGCGGATCGCTCAGGTTCCCGCCGGCGGCCGCAGATCCTGTAACAGTGCTTGCTTCAGGCATTCGAATTCGAGGTCCAATTCGGCCACCGAATCGCGGGCGGTATCCAGCGCACTTACCTTTTCCACCTCCGTGGCGACGGCACAGAGGGCCAGACCGCCGATATTGGAGGAGGCCCCCTTGATACTGTGGGCCTGGCGCTGGATACCTCGAAGGTCACCGGAGTCAAGGCAATCGCGCATTATCTGAAGCTGACGGGGCATGTCTTCCAGGAAGCAGGCCGCCACATTCTCCGCGATCTCGGCATCGTCCATGAG
>JBIJDL010000683.1:0-3109 GCA_044344195.1 Candidatus Hydrogenedentales bacterium | reverse complement strand
GATCTCCTCGATGCGCTCTTCGGGCTCATCGACGAAATACTGATCGAAAAGGATGTCCAATTCCGCCCCTTCCACGTGCCACTGGGTCATGCGCCCCTGGTAATAGACCGGCACCGTAGCGCCATCGTCCACGGCATCCTGAATGCCGTACTTGTCGAGGTAGTGCTCCCCCGCCACGCCGAAATTCCGGTAGGTGTCCTTGTCGCCCTTCCGCACCGGCGTGCCCGTGAAGCCGAAGCGCACCGCATCGGGCAGGGTCGCCCGGAGGTAGGCCCCGAGGTCCTTTTCCTGCGTGCGGTGGGCCTCGTCCACCATGCAGATCCACGTGGCGGAGTCGGGCAGGGCCATGGCGGCCAGGGCCGATTTACGCTGGCCCATGTCGTTGGATTTCAGGCCCTCGGCCTCGGACTGAAACTTGAAGATGGTGGAGAGCACGGTGCGCCCGAGCACACCGGGCACGACCAGTTCCTTCAGGTTCTGTATGGAGGTCGCTTCCTTCGGCGAGGGCAGCTTACAGGCTTCAAAGGTCTTCGTGATCTGGGTGTGGAGATCCTTGCGGTCGGTGATGACGAGGAGATTCGGGTTTTCCAGCCGCTCGGACTGAATGCCCCGGTGGAATTTCAGCTTGAGCGCCGCGAAGACCATGGTGAGGCTTTTGCCGCTGCCCTGCGTGTGCCAGATGAGGCCCTGGCGCGCTTCGCCGCTCGTCACGCGCTCCACCATCTTGTTCACCGCGCGGAATTGCTGGTAACGGCACATCTTCTTGATCGTGGTGCCGCCGTCCGTCTCGAAGACGATGAAGTGGGCCAGAATATCCAGCAGCCGCTCCGGCGCGAGGAGGGCATAGACCCCGAGGGCGCTCCGGTCGGGAAATTCGCTGGCCTTGCGCGGCCAGGGATCGCGCCACTGGGTCCAGTAGGCCGAAGCCGCGCCGGTTGCGCCGTAGAGCAGGTGCAAGTCGTTCGTGGCAATGTTGAAGCAGTTCGGCGCGAAAAGCCGGGGGATGTTCGCCTCGTACTGGCGGATCTGGTCCACAGCGTCCCAGGTGTTCTGCTTGGGCGACAGGGGACTCTTCGCTTCGATGACGACGACGGGGATGCCGTTGAGATAAATGATGAGATCGGGGATGCAGTTCTTCGCGCCGGAAATCTTGAGCTGGTTGGTCACGGCGAAGTGATTGTTCGCCGGGTTATCGAAATCGACCACGCGAATAGTCCGATGGGTCTCCTCTCCCGCCACCTTGCGGGAGTAATCCCCGCGCAGCACCGCCAGCCAGCGCTCGTTGTCCGTCAGGCCCTGCAACTCCGAGGCGATGGCCCGCGCCGTGGATTCGTCGAGGTTGTTGATCCGTTGCAACGCCGACACCAGCAGGGGCGTGAAGAAGACTTCGTTCTCCCGCATGCCGCGATAGTGTTCATGGGCGCTCGGCGGGAGGTAGTGGTAGCCGTGCTCGGCGGTGAGCCGTTCGATGATCGGTTTCTCGACCAGGGTGTATTCGCAGGGTGTGGTCATGGTGTGGTGGTTGCCCCGGGGTGATGGTGGATTGGTTTACCACGAAGGTCACGAAGTTCACGAAGAAGAAAAGGGAAGACGTATTTTCCGACAGATCCACACCGATCCGCACAGATAAGAGGAAGAGATGCCCGGGCAGCCCGTTGTAATGGAACAGTGAGGGAATGCGTATTGGTTCTCGTTCCCAAGCTCTGCTTGGGAATGCAGTCCCCGGAGCTCCGCTCCGCAGGCACGAAGGTTTCGGGAACCGATCCGCTTGGTATTTCACACCGCTGGAAGTCATGTCGAATGACCGACGTATTCGCCGCCGGGTTGTGAAGCAGAGCTTCAGAAGCTGCATTCCCAAGCAGAGCTTGGGAACGAGTAACATCGACGTGCGCCTCACCTCGGGCAGGAATGCCCGAGCCCCATTGGCGCACATTGAACAACAGGTGTCGCACATCGCACGACACTTCTGCATTCAGTCCCGAAGGGACGGCATACCGTAGCCCAGGGTGGAGCGAGGTACGAGCACAACCCTGGAAAAGTGCATTCCATAAATATTGAACCCCGGAGGGGTGGCATAGCGAGGCCACCCCATCAATCCCAAATATATTGTTCGTCATATTCGATCCCGTGAGCCTTGAGAAGCTCAATGTATTCCCGTTTGAAATCGAATTTGCGGTGGTGCGCTTCCTGATTCTCGACATAGACCTGGACCCGTTTCTTCTGACTGGCGCTCACGGTAAACGCACCATAGCCCGACTGCCAAGCGAAATCGGACAGCTTCGGATAGGTACGGTGTATCCAATTCGACGTGTTGGCCTTGACCTCGCGCAACACGTCCGCGAGCGCGTGTTTCTGGTGGAGTTTCACGAGCAGATGGACATGATCTGCCGTGCCGTTGACGATGAGCGGGATGCCATCGATGCCCTGCACCGCCCCCGCGAGATAGCGATGCACGTCGGGTCCGCAATCCGGTGTGAGGTAGGGTCGGCGTTCCTTGGTGGAGAAGACAAGGTGGTAGATCAGGTTGCAGTGGGTTTGTGACATGACGCCCTCCTGTTTCACCGGCCCCATACCGGTTGTCCGTGTTCCAATCGGCGTAGTCTAGGGTGATTAGATGCGATGATGCAACACCGTTCTATGCCACCCCTGCGGGGTTCGTCGGGTTGCGCCGCTGATCCCAGGATTGCGCTCGTTCCTCGCTCCATCCTGGGCTACGATATGCCGCCGCTTCGCGGCTATGCGGTTTGGCGATTTTCGTTGACGGGACAGGCATGCATTGCGTCGCGGACACCAATGTGCCACACCAGAACATCCGTGCACATTCAGTCCCGTAGGGACGGCATACCGTAGCCCAGGGTGAAGCGAGGTACGAGCGAAACCCTGGGTATATGAAAAATTATAGATTGAACCCGCGAAGCGGGTGGCATAGATCCCGAACGCGTGTGCCGAATTGGACAATGGCGAAATACCGCGGACATTGAAACACGTCCCCTATGCCACCCCTGCGGGGTTCGTCGTTTTTTCGTCCGTGATCCCAGGATTGCGCTCGTTCCTCGCTCCATCCTGGGCTACGATATGCCGCCGCTTCGCGGCTATACGGATTGGCGAT
>JBIJDL010000174.1:0-11082 GCA_044344195.1 Candidatus Hydrogenedentales bacterium | reverse complement strand
GCTGGCCTACGAAGTCTTTGATGGCAATCGAACGGACGTAACCACGGTCGAGGAGATCGTGGAAACCATGCGGAAGAAATACGGCCACGAAAGGCGCACCTGGGTGATGGACCGCGGGATTGCTCAAGTCAGTTGCCGCGCTTCCCGTGAGGGGATTCCTGTCGGCGCGTATCTTGAACGCATTGGCTGCTTTGAGCTTATTGTGCGTGCTGCTCCCCATCGTTTTTCTGATGCGCCACGAAAGCTTCAACTGGATAGGAACGCTACTCGTTTGGGTCTTGCTGACGCTCGGTGTTACCAACAGACTCGTTGCCCGCAGGATTCTGCGTTATTGTGAGGCATTGCAGCAGGAGAGCGATACGGTGGGTCACGTAGAGACTCGGTAAGCAGACACGACGCCCGAGGTTGTACTGATCGATTAACGTCGTGACCCTAACTGATCGGTACAGCCACGGTAGCCAACGTGGGTTTGCCTCAACCGAGCGGTCATTGAAAACCGATAGCAGTTGTTGCTGTCAGCATCACACCCGTGTGTGTCCCTTGAGGTCAGAACCTTAGT
This sequence comes from Candidatus Hydrogenedentales bacterium, assembly GCA_044344195.1. Taxonomy (GTDB): domain Bacteria; phylum Hydrogenedentota; class Hydrogenedentia; order Hydrogenedentales; family JAEUWI01; genus JAEUWI01. Next base: position 10,523 of record JBIJDL010000174.1, on the reverse strand, counting down.
GGCTTCGCGCCGTGTTCCCGGATCAGGTATTCTCTCGCTTCGCCCGCGGCGTAGACGGAACCGGTGATGAGGAGGGGGCATGCGAGGGTGGCGAGTTCCAAGCCCCGTCGGATCGCATCGTTGATCGGGGTTACAATTTGGCAGGTGCCGGGCTCAATCAATGCGGCGAGTTGTTGCGCCGGGGTGCTGCGCTTGCCTTCGAATTCGGTGAGGATCAGGTGGCGTGCGATGGGCTGGAGGGCCGCGAGCATGGCTGCGGTGTCTTTGTCGGACGACGCCGCGAAAACGACCACGCAATCGTCGAACAACCCGGCGAGCTTGCGTGCCCCGGCGCCGTTGTGGGCCACGTCGATATAGACCGGCGGCGTGTCGAGCACGCGCTCCAGGCGGCAGGGCCAGCTTACGGTCGCCAGGCCCCGGGCGATGTGGGCTGCTTTGAGATCGGGAAAGGCTACCATCAGTTGCGAGGCCAGCGCGGCGGCCACGGCGGCGTTCTCGCCCTGGTATCGTCCGGGCAACGCCAAGGGGACATCTTCCAGGCGCAGATCTGCACTGGAAAATCGCAGACGTTGCGCCCAGGGGCTGCCGCTGGTTTCCGCGTGAAAATCGCGGCCGAGTTGGAGGAGGGGGGCACCTTCTTCCGCCGCGCGGCTCGTGAAGACATCGAAAGCCTCGGGGCGGCGCTCCGCCGTAACCACAGGTACACCGGGCTTGATGATGCCCGCTTTTTCAAAGGCGATCTTGGCGAGGGTGTCTCCGAGGTAGGCCGTGTGCTCCAGATCGATATTTGTGATGGCCGTGGCCACCGGCGCGACCACGTTGGTGCTATCGAAGCGCCCCCCCATGCCGACTTCGATAATGGCGACGTCCACCCTTTCGCGCGCGAAGTAGCGGAAGGCGATAGCCGTCGTCATCTCAAAAAAGGTCGGCGCGCGGTCCATCGCGGCGGCGGCCTGGCGAAAGAAGGCGATGTTCTCCTCAAGCGCCTCTTCCTGGATGGCTTCGCCGTTGATCAGGAAGCGCTCGGACACGTCGATGAGATGAGGGCTCGTAAATCGACCCACGCGGTAGCCCGCGGTCTGAAGCATGGCGGCCATCATGGCGCATACGCTGCCCTTGCCGTTGGTGCCGCCCACATGAATAGTGGGGACCGCCAAGTGCGGAGCATCCGCAGCATGAACAAGGGCCTGGATATTATCCAGGCCCAATTTGATACCATGCAGGGTCAGGTCGAACAGGTACTGCCGCGCGGCGCTGTCGGGCCGCGTCAAGCCGGACGGTGTCATTCCTCTTTGGCGTCCTCTTCGCCCGCGGGGACTTCGGCTGCGGGCTCGGACATGGCGGCCGTGGGCGGCACATAGGAGGCGATGTCCTCTTCCGCGTTGGGCGCGAGATAGTGGAGCAATTTGGCCAGGTGAGCGCGCATGTCGTGGCGCGTCACGATGTGATCCACGAAGCCATTATCCATCTGATATTCCGCGCGCTGGAATCCGTCGGGCAGCTTGATCTTAAAGGCACCCTCGATGAGGCGGGCGCCGGCAAATCCGATATAGGCCTTGGGCTCGGCGATGGTGATATCGCCCAGGCTCGCGAAGCTGGCGAAAACGCCGCCGGACGTGGGGTCCGTCTGCACGACGATGTAGGGCAGGCCCGCCTCGTTGATCTGGCGCACGGCGTCGGCCGTCTTGGCCATCTGCATGAGCGCTAGGATGCCCTCCTGCATGCGGGCGCCGCCGGACGCGGCAAAGACGATGAGGGGCACCTCGTGCGCCACGGCATCTTTCACGAGGCGGCAGAATTTCTCGCCGACGGCCGAGCCCATGCTGGCCATGACGAAGGAGGAGTCCATACCGCCGATCGCGCAACGGACGCCCTCGATTCTGGCCATGCCGGTGACCAGGGCTTCGTTCAGGCCGGAAAGTTCGCGGGCCCGTGCTATGCGCTCGGTGTAGGTTTCTTTGCCCACGGCGAATTCCAGGGGATCCGCGGCCGTGATGCCGGTGTGGGTCTCTTCGAAGGAGCCGGGGTCGGCCACGAGTTCGATGCGCTCGCGCGCGCCGATGCGGTAGTGATGGCCGCAGTTGGGGCAAATCTGCATGTTTTCTTTGATGTCGGATTTATAGACGGTCTGCTTGCAGCCGTCGCACTTCATCCAGAGTCCGTCGGGGACTCCGGAGTTTTGTTTCTTGTTCTTCCGCCCGAAGGGGGTACGTGTAAAAAACGCCATGTTTGCTGCCTTTTTTCTTTAACTATTAGAGCGCCGCGCTGTCGAATTTGGGCGCATAGTATACAAGCCGGCCGCAGTGATTGCACGGCATAAACTTGTCGCCCGCGAGGATCTCGTTCACGTGCTGGGCGGTGATGGTCATGAAACATCCGGAGCAGGATTCGCCTTGGAGGGGCACCAGCGCCGGGCCGGTCTTTTTGGCTTTGCGAATACGTTCGTACTTGCTGAGCATGGAGGCGTCTATCTCGGCGATGAGTGGGCCGCGCTGGGCCTCCAGGGCCCTGCGATCGGATATGGCTACGGCGAGTTCACCGTCGATCTTCGAGCACTCCGCGGTGATCTCCTCCTGCTCCCCGCCGATGCGTTTCTTGTCTTCTTCGAGGCAGGATTTGGCCTCGTCGAGTTCCATCATGATGGCGATAATGCGCTCTTCCTTGATGGCGATCTGCTTCTTGTGCATTTCCATCTCGTGGAGGAGGGCCTGGTACTCCTCGTTCTTCTTGACGGAGAGGAGCTGGTTTTCCTTCTTCTTGATATCCGCCTGCTTGCCCGCAATATCGCCCTCACACTCGCGCTGCTCCAACATCAGGCTCTTGTGGCGGTTCTCGCTGGACTTCAATTCGTCTTCGAGGCGCTTCTTGTGAATATCGTATTTGCTCTTCTGCTTGGGAATCTCGGTTTCGCGCAAACGGAGCTTCTCTATCTGCAGGTCGAGGGATTGTAATTTCAGTAAACTCTTCAAAGCGCTGCGCCTCCGCGTCCAGTTGATTCAATCATTCGCGCCCGGCACCGGCCCTGAGGCCGCGGTCCGGGCATAAAAAAACCGCAGCGCTGGGCTGCGGTAGTAGCTTTCGCTTCCAGGCCACGATGGCACAGGGCGAAAACGAAACCCCGCGCCTTGTACCGCGGATTCGCGGCAGGCGTGCTGAAACGGGAAGGTACGGAAACCCGGGAGAGGATTCCCATGGCCAACGAATGATTTTCCGTCACAATACACATCCCGTGATCATACCCTTTATTCGGGCAACATGCAATCTCGTTTTGGTGCGCGATGGATCGCGATTTCGCCGGTGCGCACCAATTCGGTGATATTGTAGGGCCGGAGCATGTCGATACAGGCGTTGATTTTTCCCTCGGCCCCGGTCACTTCGACCGTAAGAGAAGACGCGCCCACATCCACAATGCTGGCACGGAAGATGGTCGCAATCTCCACCACTTCGCCGCGCTGCTCCTTGCCGGCGTCGACCTTGATAAGCACGAGCTCGCGCTCCACGAAGGAGGTGGCGGTGAGGTCGATTACTTCGATGACGTCCACCAGCTTGTTCAACTGCTGAATCATCTGGAAGAGCACCTGATCGTCACCCCGCACCACCACGGTCATCCGGGAAATCTCGGGGTCCATGGTCTCGCCGACGCAGAGGCTGATGATATTGTAGCCGCGCGCGCTAAAAAGCCCCGATACGCGTGCCAGCACGCCGAAGTGGTTTTCCACAAGAACACTGATGGTGTGTTTTTTCAATGTTTCCACTTCCATTCCTTCCTCTGCCCCATGGCCCGGGGGCTTGCTCTCTAAGCATTATACTCGTTCATGGCCCGTTCGATACCGCCTTCGAGCCAAGCCAGAGCGGCTTCGGTGCCGCGCTCCAGCATGGATTCCACGGCGGGCCGCTCCTCGGGCTGAAAGGTGGAGAGCACATGATCGGCCAGATCGCGGCTCCTCCGATCATCCCCCACGCCCATGCGCATCCGGTGAAACTCCGGGCTGCCGGTCCGCTCGATGATGGACTTAAGGCCATTGTGACCGCCTGCGCTCCCGCCTGCCCTGAATCGAATCCGGCCCAGAGCCAAGTTGATATCGTCCACGACCACCAGCAAGTCGGCGGGGTCGAATATGGCATTTCGGCAGACGCCTGCGACGCAGTCGCCGCTCCGGTTCATAAAAGTCTGCGGTTTCACCAGCAGGATCTTTTCGGTGCCGTGGCGCGACTGAGCCAGCAACCCGCCGTGCTTCTCCTTGTTGTCGAAGGAGACATTCAGGTGCCGGGCCAGTTGGTCGAGCAGCAGGAATCCGAGGTTGTGCCGGGTGTTCCGGTAGCCCGGCCCGGGATTGCCCAGGCCAGCGATGATCTTCATGGCGATACTCGCCCGGTGCCGGGATGGGTACCCGGCACCGGTTCAAATCAACTATTTCTTCTTGCCCTTTTTGGCGTCCGCAGGTGCTTCCGCAACCGCCACGACGCGCGGGGGGTGAATCGTGATGATGGTGCGCGCGGACTCGGTCACGATCCTGACGGATTCCGGTGCCTTCAGGTCGGAGACATGGAGCAGGCCGCCGATGCGGAGGTCGCTGATGTCCACGTCGATGTGCGCGGGCGTGTCCAGCGGCAGGCACTCGACCTGCAACTCGCGAAGCGGTTGGTCGGGCACGCCGCCTTCGACGATGCCGGGGCATTGCCCCACCAGCACGAGGGGTACCAGCGTGTGGATCGGCTTCGAGAGATCGATGCGGAGCAGGTCGGCGTGGATGATGTGTTCCCGGATCGGGTGGTGCTGCACCGCCTTGACGAGGACCGGGCCGCTCAATTCGGGCTTGTCCTCAACGTGGGCCTGCATGATGGCATGCTCGCCCTGGCTGCCGTGCAGCGCGGCGATGAAGGCCTTGGCGTTGATCATGACGGGGACGACGCTCTTGGTCTCGCCGTACATGACGGCGGGAATTGAGCCAGCGACGCGACGGCGACGCGCCGGTCCCTTGCCAACCTCTTCACGGGTGCTTACGTTGATTGTCTGAAGTTCCATGCTATTTAAGCCTCCGAATCTGCGTCAGGTCTTGAAAAGATTGCTGACGGATTCATCCTTGTGAATTCTGCGGATTGCTTCCCCAATCAAGGCCGCGAGGGAGAGCACCTGAACTTTCGGGTTGCTCCGGGCCTTCTCGGACAGGGGAATTGAATCACATACCAGTATTTCCTCGAGTTCCGAATTCTCTATATTGTCCAGCGCAGGCCCGCTGAAGACGGGGTGCGTGGCGCACGCGCGCACCGAGAGCGCGCCATGGGCCTTGATGGCCTTGGCGGCCTTGGCCAGCGTGCCCGCGGTGTCGATCATATCGTCGAAAAGCAGGGTGTGCTTCCCGGTGACGTCACCGATAATGTTCATGACCTCGGCGACATTTTCCTTGGGGCGCCGTTTGTCCACGATGGCCAGGGGCACACCCAGGCGGTTCGCGAACTCCCGTGCGCGACCCACGCTGCCGGTGTCGGGAGATATAACCATCAAATCTTCCTGAAGGGCGCGGTGGCTCTTCAGATAGTTCACAAACACCACCTCCGCCGACAAGTGGTCCAGGGGGATATCAAAAAAACCCTGAATCTGCCCGCAGTGGAGATCCACCGTGAGCACGCGGTTGGCACCCGCCGCCGTAAGGAGGTTGGCCACCAGCTTTGCGGTAATCGGCACGCGGGCCTTGTCTTTGCGATCCTGCCGGGCATAGCCAAAATAGGGCATGACCGCCGTAATCCGCTCGGCCGACGCGCGCTTGGCGGCATCGATCATGATGAGCAATTCCATCAGATGCCGGTTGACCGGCGGAGAAGTGCTGTTCACCAGAAACACGTCGCGACCGCGAATATTGTCTGCAATCTGCACCCGAATCTCGCCGTCGGAGAAACGTCCGACGCTCGCGCGGGCGGGCTCGCATCCAAGATGCTCGCAAATTCCAGCCGTCAGCGCCTCGGAGGCACCGCCGCTGAATACTTTCATATCGCTCGTGTAGGCCACTGAGATGCCAAGTCCTTTACCCAAAATGACCTTCCGTGGAAAGCAAAAAAATGGCAGGGGCGGAAGGATTCGAACCTACGATGACCTGCACCAAAAGCAGGTGCCTTACCACTTGGCCACGCCCCTGTGATGTAATAATACCAACCACTTACGACATTGTTGGCGTTGCTTCAATTGTCGCGCCACAGCCTCAAAGTGCATGGATTTTCGGGCATATTGATACACACAGAGAAGTGGCAGGTGGACCATAATACACTTTTTACGATTCCTTGTGCAAGTGTAGTGCGCCGGGCGCATTAAATGCCGCAAATGGATGTCGCTCAAGGTACTTACAACGCCCCAACACCTCGCGTTCCCTGTCGGGGGCTATTCCAGTCGCATCAGCTGCTGTGCCCCCTCCCGTCCGACACCGGAGCCAATCGATGGTGATGTCCCGCCCCCTAAGCTGTCCTTTCAACCGCCAGGAGCGCCATGAGGGCACCCGCTCTAAAGCCCCCCCGTAAGAAAGGTATCGGCTGCGCACATGTCGAGCCTGGCGGTGACAACTGGGGCAAATCATGGCAACCCAGTCCTGACGTTGGATAGACTGAGGGTTGCCAAAAGTGAGCGACGGTGTGACCGGAATGGTATGGACATTTTTTACATGGGATCTATTATCTTAATAAGCTTATAGACTAACTCACCGCACCTTACGAATACGCTCCATCAGCTTAAGGGACTGCTGGGTCAGATCTTCGGCCTGCTGGATGAGGTCGTCGTCATGGTTCCGGCGAACCTTCAGCCTGAGCCCCGCGATCTTTCGGGCCAGGGGGAGCACGGAAACCCCCATCTCAAAGGCGGCATCGACCTGGCCCGTCCCCAACAGGCGGCAGAGGGCACCGTCGCAGGCGCAAATGGCGGCCCCGGCCTTGGTCAGGCTACTCCGGGCTTCGGCCAGCTTCGGCGCGCGGTAGATCGAGTTGATCAACTGCTCCCGCGCTTCCAGGGTCTTGAGCGAATCGTCCAGCGGTGCGCCGTTCCCAATCTGGTGCAGCGTGCGCTGGACCACTTTGGTGTCCAGGTTGTGGCGCCGGGCCAAACCGAGATCCAGCGCAATCTGGCGCCGGTCGTCATCGCGCAGGCGGCTGCTGATCGCGTCGCGCAACTCCTCGCAGACATTCCGACCGGCGACGAGCATGATTTGGCCCTGGCCGGGAAACATTTCAAGATGGCGCCGCCAGGCGACAGGTTCCCAGTTGCGGCTGCGAACGAAAACGGTCAGATCGAAGACTTCGAGCTCTTCGGGGAGGCTATCGGGCACGTCGATATAGACACTAGTCACCTCGGTCAGTTCATTGCTGATGACATACAGCAGCAGGTAGTCCGGCCCCGCCAGCCAGCGCCACTGAATGGCGGGCATGCCGGGCGGTCGCGTAGTTTCGCGGTGCTCTTCCCAGGTAATTTCGAAGCACTTGAGCGGGGCCTCGTCCAAGGGTGTGGCCTTGAGGAAGATCGGGGCCAGGGCGGAGAATCGCTCCATTCGGTGGCCGAGTTCGGACCAGTTGTCACTGAAATTCAGAAACGGGCCCGTCAGCGAACGCTGGATATTGCCCTGCACCCAGATTGGATCGTTGTGGTAGGAGAAGGAGAACCACCCCCGGGCGCCGTGGGCGAAGCCGAGATTGATCATGAGGCGCATTTCGGGGCTCGTGTTCCACTCTGGCGTGTCGGTGGCGTACACAAAGGCCGGCGCCACGACCCAGACATGCTGGCCATCGGCAAGGTGATAGTGGGCCTTGAGCGTATCCCCGATTTCCCAGGGTACGTGGGACTTGAAGTGGGATATGCCACACACCGGAAAATGCGGCGCATAAAGGGGAAAATTGGTCGGCTCGCGCAGCAGCACCGCCAGGGGATGGTGGGTGTCCACCTCGTGAATGAGCTGCTGCGCATCCATGTGCATCTTGAAGGACTGGGATGGCGGCTCGTCCTGAATGGCCCAGGCCAGAATCGCAGGCGAATCGGCGTAGGGGCGGATGTCCCGCTCGATGAATTTAGACTTCTCCATCTGGAACTCGCTGCGAGGCCAGTGGTGGTGGGCCAGTACGCGAATACCATAGGATTCGGCCAGCCCGAGCACTTCGCGCCATTCGGACTGGGAAAGGCGGTCGATCTCCTCAATGGCCACGCTGTTGTGGTGGTGACGGGCCACATCTTCCAGCGCGAGGCGCCAGTAGTCGCGAAAGGAGATCTCCATGCACTCGGCCATGCGCTTGGCGGTACCCGCCTTCATGTAGACGCCAAGGGGCAGAAAGTCGTCGAGAAGATCGTAATGGGCGGGCTTCGGGGCCGGTCCCCGGCCGCTGGCGGGTCCATAGCACGCTTCGTGCTCTTTGGCGCTCAGGCCGCGGAAGCGGATCGACTGAATCTCCAGCACCTCGGTACGTCGCTTGGTCCCATAGAGCCGGAAGGTGCAGTTGGTAATCTGGTGGGGAAATCCGTGGTGCTGCACCAGGCGCGCCACCGTCTGCCAGGACTGGACAGGCTCGAGCCCGTCAAAATGGACACCGCCCTCGTAGCTTAAGGTCCAAGCGGGACGGGCCGACACCGACGCGCAACGGTAGGTAATCTCGGCCACGGGAAAACGATTGAGATCGATGGGAAAACGGGGATCGGTGCCGCGCCGGGAGCTGAGCGATACCCAGAAACTGGGATCGCTGGACGGCAGATTGTCGATGGGGCGAACCCCCTCAAAATGCCCGATCAGGCTGACGCCGGCCTCGCCCAGCTTGCGCTCGGCGGGAATGGACTGCCATTCCCGATCGGCCTCGTCATCCACCAGATGCCAATGAGCGATATCCGACGCGGAAAACTCCACGTACTCCGCGGCGGCACGCCCTTCGGGGTCGGGCTTGTCGAGCACTGTCTTGAGGAATCCGGCGTACTTGTAGTTCATCCGTGGCAACCACCCTTCCAAGCGGAACCTGCACCGGGACTGCCCGGCGCGCAACAAGCCACCGGACGGGTGTAACAGACGTCCCGGAGGCTGATACTATCCAAGCAACCTTAACAATCGCAACCCGGAGGCCGGAGGACCCATGAAACATCTCAAGCTCGCAACGCGCATGCCCCAGACGGCCAGCATCAACCTGGACGGGTTTATCAATGCCAAAGTGGAAACCAAAGAGAACGTGATCAACGGCAAAGCGGGAGCGTTTTAGCAGTTGACAGTTGACAGCGCGCCTGACATAAGACCCATAAGACCCATTCCGGCACGACGTCGCCGAATTCCCATCAGCCGCAGAGAAACCATCCACTGTCAACTGTCCATTGTCAACTGTAAACTGAAACCGGTACTATAGCGTCCCAACCCGCACAGGAGTACCGTACATGCGTAAAGAGTCCCTCGATTTCCTGAAACGACTGCTGGCCACCGCGAGCCCATCCGGCTTTGAAGAGAAGATCCAAAAGGTCTGCAGGGCCTACATGGAACCCTTCGTGGACGAGATCTACAAAGATGTCCACGGCAACCAGTTTCACGTGCTCAACAAGGGCGCGGATCTCCGGATCATGCTGGCGGGGCACGTGGACGAAATCGCGCTCATGGTCAACACCATCGACGCCAACGGCTTTATCGGCTTTGTGCCGATCGGGGGTGTGGACAGTGCGGTGCTGGGTGGCCAGCGGGTTACGGTGCATGGCACCGATGGCCAGGTGCCGGGCGTCATCGGACGCAAGGCCATTCACCTGACGCCGGAGGCGGACCGCAACAAGCCCCTCGAAATGCACCAGATGTGGGTGGACATCGGCGCGAAGGACAAGAAGGACGCCGAAAAGCACGTGGCGATTGGCGACCCCATCACCATCGCCGTGGGCTATCAGGAATTGCTCGGTGACCGGGTTGTGGCCCGCGCACTGGATGACCGGGTGGGCGCTTTTGTGATCATGGAGGCCGTGCGCCTGCTGGCGAAGCAGAAGATCAACGTGGCGGTCTATTGCATCACCACGGTTCAGGAAGAAATCGGCCTGCGCGGCGCGACAACCAGCGCCTACGGCTGTCACCCCCACGCGGGCCTCGCGGTGGACGTGGCCTGGGCCACCGATCACCCCCGAGGCGAGGGCGAGCGCTATGGCGAGACCGCGATCGGCAAAGGCCCCATCATCAGTCGCGGCCCGAACATCAATCCCGTGGTACACAAGGGCATCGTGGCAACGGCGAAGAAGCATAAAATTCCGATCCAGCCCCTGGCCATGCCCCGCGGCACCGGTACGGACGCCAACGCCATGCAGCTCAGCCGCGGCGGTGTCGCGACCGGGTTAATCGGCATTCCCAACCGCTACATGCACACTCCCGTGGAACTGGTGTCGCTGACCGACGTGGAGAATGCCTCCAAGCTGATCGCGGAATGGATCCTTTCGCTGAAGGCCAACACGAGCTTCATTCCGAATTGACGATGGGACTGTCCAGAAAAGCAGTCTCCAATCCGCGAAGTGAAGCTGTGGTCGATGCACAACCTCGCACGAGGAAGGCACCACT
>JBIJDL010000007.1:0-35659 GCA_044344195.1 Candidatus Hydrogenedentales bacterium | reverse complement strand
CTGGTACTCCTACGCCGACACCATCGCGCCCCTCTTCCTCTTCGTCGTCGGCATGGGCATGCGCCTCTCCTGGCTGAACCGCGCCGAAAAAGTCGGCCACTCCGAAGCGCGCTGGGCCATGGCCAAGCGCTTCACCGTCCTCGTGCTCATCGGCTTCACCATCTACGGCGGGTGGCTCTGGGACGCCCTCACCGACATCGGCCTCGCGGGTTTGCTCGCCCTGTTCCTCATCGACAGAAAGCCCGCCATCCGCATCGGCGCCGCCTTTGCCTACCTGGGCATCTATCAGGCCATGTACTCCTGGACCATCTACGGAGAATGGGTGCGCCGCACCATCAGCTTCACTGGCGATGACGCCGCGCCCGTGCCCCTGCTGATCCGGGCCATTCCCCAGTGGGACCAGTTATTCGCCGTATCCCTCAACGGCGGCCCCCTCGGCCCCCTGAGCTGGGTCATGATGCTCCTCTTCGGATCCCTGGCCTACGATCTCCTCGCCGCGCGCGACGAGAAAAAATTCATCATCGGCTGCCTGGCGTGGGGGATAGGCCTCTGCATCGCCGGCCACATCATCCACATCCCCTGGGGCGAAGCCAAACCCGAATGGCCCAACTCCGCCTACCACATGACCGCGCCCTTCCCCCTCTGGTCCACCGGCCTCTGCTTCCTCACCCTCCTCGCCTTCTATCTCATCTGCGACAAGATCGGCTTCGAAATACCCACCTTCACCGCCCTCGGCATGAACCCTCTCTTTATCTACATCCTCCAATCCCTCCTCCTCAGTTCCATGGGTGCTTTCCCCATCGAAGGCCTCACCCCGACCATGGGCATCGTCTACTTCGCCCTCTTCTACGCCGCCATCGCCGGTCTCGCCTGGTGGATGAAACAGCGGAATATTTTTGTGAAAATTTAAAGAAAATCGACGTTTCTCCCGGGCGTGGTATAATTCAGGGGATACATAGACGGTGACCTTTGTCGAATCCAGGAACTTCACATTGCGCTATCGAGAATTCCTCTCGGACGACGACCTCTGTGAGCTTCAAAGCTTACTCGCGTCGGACGGTTCGGTCGCGCCCGTGATGTCCGAATGCGGAGGGCTACGCAAGCTTCGCTGGAGCGATTCGAGTCGAGGCAAAGGAAAGCGGTTGTCGGGTAATATATCTATTTCAACCAGAGTTCCACCGAATTGACCTGATAGCGATATACGGTAAGGACGAGCAGGATGATTTGAGCGCGGATCAAAGACGTGCTCTTCGGATGGCTACAGAAATCTTGAAGAAAGAGCGGCGAGCAAAGCAGTGAAGGACTACCCCCTCATGATAGATGGACAACTCCCGAGCGTATTCGACCAAATAATGGGTGGACTCGAGTCCGCAATCGCGCAAGTGCGAGGACAAGAGTCCCTCAAGGTCACAGAGTTTCCCTCGCCCCCGCCGGAGGCCGCCCCTCAGACGGTTGTGGAGATCCGCAAGCGCCTGAATATGACGCAGTCGGTGTTTGCCGCGACGTTGAATGTATCAACCAAGACCGTTCAGGGGTGGGAACAAGGCACTCGGGCCCCAGGTCAAGCGTCGCTTCGGATGCTGCAAATTCTGTCGGCCGATCCTGGTATAGTCGAATTGCTCTTCACCGATCACAAACTTGCCCGCACTTCCAGCCGCTGACTGCAAGACTCACACGGTCGAAGTTCACTCGTCTGCAACCTCCGCAGGCATCGAGTGCTCACCCGCCACCCGATTCAGCGATTGCTGAATTGCTTGGCGCGCTTGGGTCAGCCCAGTCTTATCTGGAAGCTGTTCGGTTGTCAGGCAGCGCTCCAGATCGTCCAGAAATACCAGGTATTCCCGCAACTGAGTCGCCGCTATCGGAACGGAATCCCAGGGTGTCAACGATAGCCGCATGCCTCCAATAGATTCGTTTGCCACTCAACGTTAGCATACTACAGCAGAGCGTTATCGCCTTCAAGGTCGCTGCGCTCGCTCCCAAGTCGGATAGCCCGCAATCAACCCAAACGACCCATAAGACCCATTCACCCCGACCTTTCCCGGATTCCCCCCCGCACCCCATCCCCAACCCCATATCATTGCAACCTTTACGGATGCACGGGTATTATACCCCCATGGCCCGAGTCCGGCGGCGGTGCCTCCCTTTTGTCGCCGTGGTGGCCATTTTTCCCGAATTTGATGGAGTTTTTCGATGCGAATCGCCTCAGCTTGGTTCCTGATCGCGCTGGCCCTGTGGGTTTCGGGCGCGGTGGCCCAGGAAAACGCCACACCCGAACCTGCCCCCGCAGCGCCCGCGCCGGTGGAAGCCGCGTCCCTGGAGCCGGTCTCCATGGGTAACGCCGCAGTGACCGTGGTCGATAGCCCCACGCCGGAAGCTGCGGGCCAGCTCACCCTCATGATGATGATCGAGCAGGGCGGCTTCATCCTGTGGGTCATCATGGGCCTCGGCTTCGTTGCCTTTGTCCTCTCGGTCTACTACCTCCTTACCTTGACGCCCGGTCGCGAAGCCCCCAAGACCCTCGTGAAACGGGCCCACGGCATGCTCCATGCCGGCGATCTCCGGGGGGCCTACCAGATGAGCCAGGAGCGGGATGAATACCTCGCCGTGGTGCTGCGCGCGGGCCTGAAGATGTCCGGCCACGAGCGCTTCGTCATTCAGGAGGCCATGGAGAGCGAGGGCGAGCGGGGCGCGACCGCCCTCTGGCAGAAAATCTCCTATCTCAACAACATCGCGTCCCTCACACCCCTGCTGGGCCTGCTCGGCACGGTCTGGGGCATGATGCAGGCCTTCGGCGCCATCGCCCTGCAGGACGCTCAGGTGAAATCCCTCACCCTCGCCTATAGCGTCTCCCTCGCCATGATCACCACAGCCGGCGGGCTCCTCGTGGCCATCCCATCGCTCGCCGTCTACTTCGTCCTCCGGGGACGGGTGCTTAAGATCGTTTCCGCCGTCGAGGCCCACGCCAGCGAGTTTGTGGAGCTGATCGTGAAGGAGAACGAGTCATGAGATTCGGCCAGAACGTTCCCGAACAGCCCGACGCCATCCAGCTCGCGCCGCTCATTGATATCGTGTTCCTCATCCTCATTTTCTTCATGGTGACCTCGGTCTACGGCGCGCTGGAGAGCGAAGTGGACATCACCCTGCCCACGGCGGACTCCGCCGTTCAGACCGAACGCAACCGCGGCGAAATCTTCATCAACCTTCGGGCCGACGGCGCGATTGTCGTCAACAACCAGGAGCAGACGATTCCCGAGCTTCAGGAACTGCTTCACCAGGTGGCGGAGCTTTTCCCCGGCGGTGCCGTGATCATCCGGGGCGATCAATCGGCCATGCTGGGCCGCGCCATCGAAGTGCTGGATTGCTGCCGCAACGCGGACATCCAGAATGTGTCATTCGCGGCGATTGATACGCCGGTTTCTCCCTCGTCTGCGGATGCGCCGAACGGAGCGGGCTGAGATGGGCCGCCGGATTGTATTCGCCCTCCTGCTCTGTGGGGCGGTGCTGTGCGCCGGGCGGCTTCACGCCCAGGAGGAAAACGATGCCTTCCAATCCAAACTCGATTTCGCCAATGGCCTCTTCGTGCGCGGTCTCTTCTCCGACGCGGCGAAACAGTACGAGGTCTACATCGAAGCCCTGGAAAGCCAGCCCATTCCGCCGGAGGTCTGGTATCGCCTGGGCGAATCGGCCTACGCCGCCGGGGATCACGAGCGCGCCCTGGCGGCCTTCGACGCCCTCCAGGCCCTGCCCGGTGATTCGCCCTTCAAGGAGCGCGCCCGCCTGAGCCGGGGTGAAGTCTATTACTTCATGAAAGACCACGCCCGCGCCATCGAGGCCCTCGGTCCCCTCGCCATGGACGGAGCAGACGAGTCCCGCGGCCGCGCGCAGTACTTTCTCGGCAAAGCTTTTTTTGACAGCGGTAAAATCGCGGAAGCGATTGCCCAGTTCAACCAGTTGATCGAGGATCTTCCGGGGCATGCCTTGGCGCCTTATGCGGAATTTCAACTGGCCTACGCCTACGCGGCGCAGAAAGACTTTGAGAACGCGGCCATTCACTACTCCGCCGTCGCGGGTTCGAAGGCCGATGACGTCCTGCGCATGGAAAGCCGCTATCGCGCAGCACAGACCTACGATCAGATCGGCTGGTACAGCGCCGCGCTGGGGGCCTACGAGCAACTCCAGAAAGACTTCCCCGAGTCGCCCTTTCGCGAGCAGGCGGAAGTGGGCCACATCTGGGCCCTGTACCACGAAGGCAAATGCCCCGACGCCGTGGCCTTGATCAAACGCCACTTGGAAGGTTTCCCCGAGTCGAAGCACAAGGTGGAGTTGGACTACGTGCGCGCCAATTGTCTCCAGCAGGAAGGCGACAACGACCGCGCCATGGAAGCCTTTACGAAGATTCGCGAGGAGTACCCCGACACCGACTTCGCGGGCCGGGCCCTCTACAAGATGGCCTGGATCCAGTTTCAGAAAGGGGATACCGCCCGCGCCCAGACGCTGGTCACCCAGTTCCTGCAGGACTACAAGAACTCCGATCTCAGCGGCGAGGGTGCCTTTCTTCTGGGAACCATTCTCGTGGCCCAGGGCAATCTCGAAGCGGCCCACCAGGAGTTCCGCCTCGTGGCGGAGCAATACCCCCAGAGCGAGTTTGGCGCCGAAGCCCTCTTTAAATCGGGCGAGTGCCTGGAGCAGCTCGCCATGTCCGGAGAAGCCGCCCAGACCTACGAACAGTTTGCCACCCAGTTTCCAGAGCACCCGCTGCTGGGCCAGGCCTTGCTCCGGGCGGGCGACGCCCGCTTCGCATCGGGCGCCTTCGATGTGGCCCTTGGCCACTATGCCCGTATCCTCGAAGGCACACCCCAGCCCCTCGTGGAGGAGCAGGCCCTCTTTCGACTCGCAACTACCAGGAACAATCTGAAGGACTTTGACGGTAGCGTCGCGACATTCGCCACGTTACTGGAAAAGTATCCCCAGACGACGCACCGCGAAGAGGCCCTCTTCCGCGTGGCGGAACACACGCTGAAAGTGGCGAAGGAGGCCGTCAAGGCCGTGGAGCTTTACCAGGCCCTCATCGACGCCGCGCCCGAAGGAACTTACGCGGATGAGGCCCTGCTCGGCATGGCCCTCGCCCGCTACGAGCACAAGGACTACGATCAGGCGGCCGACCTCTTCCTCAAGATCATGGAGGAGCGTGAAGGCGCGGGCCTCATCGAAGAGATCTACAACTGGACCGGCCAGTGGTTCTTCGACAACAAGAAATGGAAAGAGGCCGCCCGGGCCTTCGAGGCACTGTTGAAAGCCGTGCCCGCCTACCCGTATGTCGATCAGGTGCGCCTTAAGATTGCGGAGTGCAGCGAACAGGCGGGCGATCACGACGAGGCCCTCAAACAATACGAGGCCGTCGCCGAGACTTCCACCGCCACCGCCATCTCCACCGAGGCGCGCTGGCACATGGCCCGAATCTACGAGGCCCAGGGCGAGATGGAGAAGGCCTTCGAATGGTACGAGGCCGCCGCCAATTCCAACAGCGGCGAGATTGCCGCCCGTGCCCGTTTCCAGCTCGGCGCGCTTCACGAAAAGCAGGAAGACTGGGACAAGGCAGCACTCAGCTTCATGCAGGTGGCCATTCTGTTCCTCCACGAAGAAATGTCCCCCGAGGCCCTCTGGCGCGCGGGACAGTGCTATGAGAAGGCGGGCCAGGCGGAAAAGGCACGCAAGGCCTACACGGAACTCGTGGAAGACTTTCCCGAGAGCGCATTCACGCAGAAAGCCGGGGAGGCCCTCAAGGCCCTCGGAAGCGCGTGATGCTGAGCCGGCGTGTGCTATTCGGCCTCAGCGTGGCGATGGCCGCGGCGTTCTACGCCGCCCTTCTCTTCGCTGCGCCGAGTATCCGCATGCTCCAGGCCGGTGCCCGTCCAGAGAAAATGCTCGCGCGGCTGAATGTTTATTTGCGCGATCCGGCTACCCTGCTCCAGCCCGACACTCAGGCCGATCGCCAGGCCTTCAGTGCCCGGCCCGGTTCGGTGCGCGACCTGCTCAAGATGGACGAGATACCCGCGAGCAACGCGGCCTTTGACAAGCCTGAGGTGGAAATCCCGGACTTCGCCCAGCGGGTCGCCAGTGACGCCCTGCCGCCCACCCCCGCGCCCATGGACGACTCCCTCCAGCGCCTCGAAGCCAAAGTGCTCGAAATAACCCGCGAAGCCGCCCGGCGCGATCTGGAAGTGCCCCGCCGCCTCGTGCGCCCCAGCAATGTGGAGATACCCGGTGTCGAAGGCTTTCCCGACCTGAAGGGGACGGAAGAAGTGGGGGAGGGCACCGCATTGACCCTCCCGCCCTCTGGACTGCCCAGTCTCCTGGCCCAGGGGCCCGGCGTGTTGTCGGGCGCAGGGAGTCCCGGCGGCGGTCCCGATCTGAGCCAGCCCCTGGTGCAGCTCGAACTGCCCACCAATATGCCCACACTGGAGCCCGAGTCGGAGCCCCTGCGGGAGCCCGTGCGCCAGGCCATGGCTTCGGCCAGAGAAGAGCGGAACTACGACTTCCTGGATGGACTGCTCGATCTGGAGTTACGCACGTGGCGCAATCCCGGCGATCCGGAGGGCTACTTCGAGCTTCGGATCACGCCGAAGAAGGGCGAGTCGATCCCCATACTCCCCAAAGATGTATCCTTCGTCGTGGATGCCTCCAGCAGTATTCCCCAGCACAAGCTCAACATCACCGTGAAAGGACTCCGCGCCGCGCTCAAGCAACTCAAGCCGGAAGACCGGTTCAATCTCGTGGTGTTTCGCGATGCGCCCCAGTATTTCCAGCCCGCCGCAGTGTCGGCGAGCAAGGAAAACCTTCAGGCGGCCGGAAAGTTCATCGACAATCTCGCCTCATCCGGCCAGACCGACGTCTTCAAGGCCCTCCAGCCCATGGTGCAGCAGCCGCGGCGCGAAGGCACGCCCGGCGTGGTCGTCGTCGTGAGCGACGGACGCCCCACGGCGGGCCTGCAGGACAGTCGCGCCATCATCAATGGTCTGACTTCGGACAACAGCCAAGGCAACGGCGTCTACGCCTTCGGCGGCGGCAAGACCGTCAACCGCTATCTGCTGGACCTGTTGGCCTACCGCAATAAGGGCGCCGCCCAGGTGATTTCGGACATTGAAGATATTGAGAAAGAACTACCCCAGTTCTTCCTCACCCTCCGCGACCCCATACTGGTCGATCTGAGCGCGGACTTCGGCCTTATAGACGTTGGCAAAGTCTTTCCTCAGTCCATGCCCGATTTCTTCCAGGGCCAGGCGGTCGCACTGTACGGCCGCTACAATCCGGAATCCAGCGAGACCTTCGCCCTGCGCATCGCGGGGAAGGCGGGCGCGGAAAAGAAAGAGATTATCTTCCGCACCAACTTCGACGAAGCCGAAGAGGGAACGCGGGACATTGCACGGGGCTGGGCCTTCCAGAAGGCCTACCACCTCATCGGTCGGATCTCGCGCGAAGGTGAAACTCCGGATCTACTGAACGAGTTGAAACAACTGCGCACAGATTACGGGGTCCGCACCAGCTATGACGATTGACGTGCTCCGCGCCTCCGCGTGGCTCGCGGCGCTCGGCGCACCCGATGCGGCTCACCGACTCGGCCTCGACGCAATCTACGGCGACGCGGCACTCATCGAGGAGCGACTTCACCGCCTGCGCTCGGTCCTCCGCCGCTATCGGGAGGTCTATGGCGACGATCCCGTCCGCATCTTTCGCGCGCCGGGCCGCATCAACCTTCGCGGTATGCATGTGGATACCCATGGCGGCTGGCTCAACCTCATGACCCACCAGCGCGAGGTGATCGTCGTGGCGGGGCTATCGCCGGATGGAAGCACCCAAGTCGCGAATACCGACACCGCATTTGATGCCCTCGCGATTCCGTCAGAAGAATTGCCCCAAGTGGGAGGGCGGACGTGGGCCAATTTCATCGTGTCCGCCGAGGTGAGTGAACGGATCGCGACCGCACCCGGTCATTGGCGCAACTACGTCGAAGGCGCGTGGCTCCGCGCGCGTCATGCCGCTCCCGAACGCGAAATCGGCGGACTCCGCCTGGTCGTGGACAGCAACTTGCCCCAGGGCGCGGCCCTGAGCTCGTCCGCCGCGTTGTGCATCGCCCTGCTCCATGCCTGGTGCGGCTGGAACGGAATCCACCTCGACAACGACGCCCTCATCCTCGCCGCGCAGGACGCCGAATGGTACACCGGATCCCGATGCGGCACCTGCGACCAGGCCGCCATCGTATTGGGCCGCCCCGGCGCCATCATCCACGCCTCGGTCTACCCGAAGGACTTCAGCACCGCCGGCGCCCGCGCCATAGCGCTGCCGGACAATCTCCGCGTGCTCGTGATCAATAGCTTCACCCGACGCAGCATCAGCGGCGCGGAAAAGATCGCCTACACGCTCAATCGTTTCGCCTACTCCATGGCCATGGAGATCTTCCAGCAGGCCCTGCGCGAAGCCGGCTATCCGGACGAAACCGTCGTCGCCTGTGGTCGCCTTTCCAACATCACCCCGGAGGCCCTCGGCGGCCACGCCGCGCTCTATGCCGTGCTCCGCCAGATACCGGAACGTGTCCCCCTCGCCGAACTCCGTACTCGCTATGATCTGCCGGATCTGGACTGCGAGTACCAGCGATATTTTGGCGATACGCCCCTCGCCATCCAGCCTCAGGAGATTGGTCTGCGCGGCCCTCTGCTTTTTGGCATCGCCGAGAGCGAGCGCGCACGGCATTTTGCCGCCGCCCTCGAATCGGGCGACTACGGGCGCGCGGGACAGCTCATGACCATTGGTCACGATGGTGATCGACGCATCGACAGCGCCGGCAACGCGATTCAACAGCGCTCCGATGATGCATGGCTTCGCGAATGTGCCGGCAGTGGTCGGCCGATCGAGGAATGCCCCGGCGTGTATGGGGCCAGCAGTCCGGCCCTCGATCAATTGGTGGATGTCGCCCTTGAACACGGTGCCCTGGGTGCCTCGCTCACCGGTGCCGGCATTGCGGGCACCGTCCTTGCCTTGTGCAACGCGGCCGATGCAGCCCGCATCGCGGACGGCGTGCGGACCCGCATCTCGGGAGCGACGTATTGGCGCGTCGCGGGATTCCAGCAGCCACTTGACCCCCATCAGCTCGCAGATGCCACGGTCAGCAATCTCGCCTGCATGGGGGCAGGAGAGATAGGCCGCTAGCCCCTTGGCGGTTCATCCTCGTTTCACTCTTCGGCGCTCTTCCGATGCTCAAAAAAAAGTGAATACATATAAATAGTTATGCCAACAGGCAACTTTAAATTCACTCGGTTTTCTACCCGAAGTCGGGCATAGGGTGCGAATTTTCCGGCTATTTTTGCGAATGGGCTGAAAAATACGCAAACAAAGGGAATTTATGAACCTTTACCCAGGTATTGCTTAAGCCATGCCTGCGGAACACCGGACTTTGAGAGAATCTCGTTTGTAACCACGGGTATTGGGTTAAACCCAGCCCGACAAACAAAAGACCTACTCAAGGAGATTTGAAATGATAAAAGCAGTACGATGGCTCGCGGCTGGTGCCGTGATAGGAATAGGGGGTACCGCAGGCGCGATTACGACAGATGGCGATTGGTCTGACTGGTTTTCCTATTCCGGAAATGTCGGTGCCAATACCTGGAATGAAAACCTGGTGGTACTGAACAATACCGCAATCAGGACGCAGAACGACGAGGAAGGCCCCACGCCCGGCGGCGGCGGCCAGCACTACGACAACGAGCAGATCTTCTACATGTATGAAGATGCCGACCCGAACGCCCTCAGCGGCGGCACGCTCCATATCGGACTCGTCACGGGATTTCCGCCGGAAGGACGCCCCCTCGACAATCTCTTTGCGGGCGATATGTTCGTCGACTTCGGCAACACCGGTGACTACACCCTCGCGGTGACCACCAGCACCAGCAGCGTCAACGTGGACGAGCCCGGCGGAGTCGATTCCGACTATTTTGGAAACAACTACTTCAACGACGGCACCGCCAATTGGACCGTGCGCGATCCTACAACCTTTCCCCTGGGAACTCCCTGGCGCGTAGACCGCAATCCGGCCATCGAGAACCAGTTCGCCTCCAACGTGGTGTGGGGCCAGACCGGCGTCCGCTACTTCATGGAAATCTCGATCGGAATTGACGCCGGCGTGGAAGATACCCTCACCAATTCGCTGGGAGGCCTCGGTCTCCACTGGACCATGGAATGCGGCAATGACATCATCGAAGTGCATGATGACACTCCGCTGGTTCCCGAGAACCCCGTGCCCGAGCCTTCAACCCTCGCCCTGATGGGCCTCGGCGGGCTGGGATTGGCCCTTCGCAAGAAATTCTCCGCCTGATTTGCGATTTATTTTTAAATTCCCAGTGTATCCCGAGGCAACCTGACCTCCGCTCAGGTTGCCTCGATTGCTGAGGGCAGATCGCCCTTTCCGACACACCGCGCTACTGGAATTCGGCTCGATTACTTCACGGACAAAAAGCCATGGACGCTTCCTCGAAACTACTTGCCACGCGTTGTCACGATCCCCCCTGGCAATGCATACCGTTCCGCCATGATCAACTTGACAACCCATCATCACGAACAAATCCATCTTGATCCGACCTTCGCCCGTATTTGCAGGTACCAGACTTGCTCACGCGTCGTTAGCCTGAGATTCCAGCTTCTACGCGCGCAAATTGGTCATTCACGGGATGGGCATTTCTAAAATCGAATAGAAAACTTTACAAAGTCGTTACTGCAGTGTTGCCCGCGCTTAGCGAAACTCGGAGATACTGGCACTTGCAAAGGGGTGAGCAGATCTCACCATTTTCCACAAACCCAATCCACAACCGCATACAAGGAGTTTGAAAATGATCAGTACAACAAGAGCACTCGTAACAGTCGCCGTGATAGGGCTAAGTTCTGCCGCGGGCGCAATTACCACGGACGGGAATTGGTCCGATTGGTTCACGTACGGCGGAAATGTGGGTGCAAATACGTGGGATGAGAATCTCGTGATACTCAACCCCTTAAATATTCGCACGCAAGTCGATGAAGAGGGCCCAACTCCGGGCGGTGGCGGGCAGCGGTATGACATCGAGCAGATCTTCTACGCCTTTGAAGATGCCGATCTCAACGCGCTGACAGGTGGCGTCCTGCACATCGGCTTGGTCACGGGCTTTCCGCCCCAGGGCTGGCCGCTTGACGACTTCTTCGCAGGTGACATGTTTGTCGATTTCGGCAATACGGGCGACTACAGTGTGGCCATAGCCACCAGCACGAGTACGGTTGGTGACGAAGTACCCGGCGGCGTTGACGCGGACTACCTGGGCAACAACTACTTCAACGATGGGACGGCGAACTGGACTACCCGGGCTCCCAGGCTCTTCAGTTTCTCCGACCCCTGGCGCGTTGAGCGCAACCCGGCCATTGAAAATTCATTTACTTCCAACGTTGCATGGGGTCAGGTGGGAGTCCACTACTTCCTCGAAATCTCCCTCGATATCGACGCAGCAATTGAAGAGGTCCTTACCAATCCTGACGGCGGCGTCGGCCTCCATTGGACGATGGAGTGTGGCAACGACGTTATCAATGTTCGAGACAATCTGCCCCTCGTACCCGGACCCCTCGTTCCCATCCCTGAGCCTGCCACCTTCGTCTTGATGGGCATCGGCATGGCGGGTATGGCCCTTCGCAAGAAGTTCTCCGCCTGAATCTTGGTTCCCCTTTGAAGTTGTTTCGTGTATGGCGAGGCAGCCTGAGCAGTGCTCAGGTTGCCTCGATTGCATTTGGGACTGGGCGATCGGCGCGCTCACCTGGTCCCGCCCGCTAATTCGCCCCGAAGTAGCTTCTACCGTTACCCACGGCAAATTGCTATACTCCGGTTGCATACCGGGCGGGCAGTTTGGGTTCCGCTGGGTGAGGAAGGCGTTGTGCAAATCTTTTTCCAATTCGGCGCAGGAACCAGACGGGGTATCAAGTCATGCAAATGCAAAAGCAATTGGGCCTTATCTTGAATGTCGTCTTGATCCGCTCCGAGCCACTCGAGATCGCAGGCCACGCTGCCCGGTGCGCCAGCGAGGCCGGGCGTCCACACTTCCTTGGCCATCGCGGGAATTTCGGCGACCTTGATCGCCCGCCATTCGGCGGCGTCGTAGGCGGGGGTGATCTGCCAGTAGGGGCCGGTCTCCTGACCCAGCGCCCGGGGTGCGGCGAATGCCGCAAGCCCGAGGAGGCGTATTCCAGGAGGTGGCCATCTTTAATTTTTGGACCGGATTTCTTTTGTTAATAGAGGACAAGCCCAAGTGCCCGGCACCTTGTTGTGCGTGACGGCGATGCAGTTTTGGAGTAGTGCGATGATGAAAGTAAATGGTTTCTTCGGGTTCTTTTGCCTCGGAGTGCTTCTGGTTTCCATGTGGGCGGGTACGGCGCGAGCCGAGGGGCCGTCTCCCATCAAAGTCAGTGAGAACGGTCGCTATCTTGTCCATTCGGACGGCACGCCCTTCTTCTATCTGGGCGATACGGCCTGGGAACTGTTCCACCGTCTGAATCGCGAAGAGGCGGAGCGCTACCTCACCAACCGCGCGGAGAAAGGCTTCACGGTAGTTCAGGCGGTCGTCATTGCCGAGATTAGCGGTCTGAAAAAGGGGAATGCCTATGGCGATAAGCCCTTCCACGAACTCGATGCCGCCCGCCCCAACGAGAAGTACTTCGCCCACGTGGACTGGATTGTGGATCAGGCTGCCGCGAAGGGGCTCTATGTAGGCATGCTTCCCACCTGGGGGCGTTGGGTTGGAAACAATGACGAAGGCCGCGAGCTTGCCAATTTTTTCACGCCGGAGAACGGACGTGCCTTCGCAAAATTTCTCGCGGAACGCTACAAAGACAAGCCCATCATCTGGATCCTTGGCGGCGACAGACAGCCCACCAAAAGTGTCGCCGTGTGGGATGAAATGGCCGCGGGTATCCGCGAAGTGGTGGGGGAAAGTCAGCTCATCGCCTACCACCCGCGTTCCGATTCCTCCGGCGAGCTCCACAACAAGGAATGGCTCGACTTCAACATGATCCAGAGCGGGCACGACCCTGAGAGCACCAACTATGGCGCCATTACACGGGACTACGCGCTCTCGCCCCCAAAGCCCTGCATGGATTCCGAGCCCGCCTACGAGTATCCGCCCGACGCCATGCCCGAGAATCGGCCCGTGGGCGCAGTGCAGGTGCGACGGCTCGCCTATTGGGGGCTTTTCGCCGGTGCCCACGGCCACACCTACGGCACCCACCCAATCTGGCAGATGTACGATGAGGGCCGCAAGCCCCTGTGGGACGTGAAAACACCCTGGCACCAGGCCATGGATTTGCCTGGCGCCTCGCAACTCATCTACGTGAAGCGCCTGATGCTGAGCCGTCCCTATCTCACCCGCATCCCCGATCAGGGCATCCTCGTCTCGGAGAATCCCGGTGGCATCGACCAGATACAAGCCACCCGCGACGGAATCCCCGGTGCGAATGACGCCACCTATCTCATGGTGTATTTCCCGAAGCACAATCGCGCGACGATTAACACCGCCCTCATTCCGGGCAAGACACTCAACGTCATCTGGTACAACCCGCGCAACGGAGTTTCAAACGAGGTCAGGGAACTGGCCAACAAAGGTACTGTCGACGTGGAGCCCCCCACAAATATGGATGGCGAGGACTGGGTGCTCATTGTAGACGACGGGTCAAAAGGCTATGGCGCACCGTGAGGCGCTGTTCCGATTCATATCAGTCTTCGGGACGCCAGATAACCAGGTTCGTCTTCGCACCCTCCAGCGCCCCTTCAGGATGATCCACCTGATAATACATCGTCACAATGGAACCATCTCCGATTTGCACGGAACTCGGGTAGCCGTTGTCGCCATACTTCACTTCCTCCGCCAGCTTCACCTTCGTAGCCGGATCCCACGTGCGCCCGCCATCCAAGCTCATGATCGCCTCCACGCCGCGCGGCGTATTGCGCTGGCCGTAGGTAAGCAGCACCCGGCCATCCGCCAGCTCGATCAAGTCCGCCGGGTGCTCATGATCCGCCGTAATGCGGACCGGCGTGCTCCAAGTGCGCCCCTGATCGCTCGACGC
Organism: Candidatus Hydrogenedentales bacterium; assembly: GCA_044344195.1. Lineage (GTDB taxonomy): Bacteria > Hydrogenedentota > Hydrogenedentia > Hydrogenedentales > JAEUWI01 > JAEUWI01. The sequence continues at coordinate 21,535 of JBIJDL010000007.1, read as the reverse complement.
GATGGTCGCCAGATAGCGTCCCACCTCGGATCGCATCGCGGCGAGCACGCGGCCGTCCCGAAGCACCACCAGACCCGTCTCATTGAAATGCTCGCCCAGCAGCGTGGGAACGCCCCACTTTGCGCCGCTGTCGGTGGATCGAAACAGCCAGCTCTGGTGCTTGCGTTCGTCCGTGAAGTTGAAGTACACCGCCATCAGCGCCGTGCCGTCGGAAAGCTGCACGATCTTGCCGTAGGGCGATCCTGACATCCCGTCGCCCGCCTCTTTCGTATACAGGGCCGCGATGCCCTCACTGCGCTCGGGCGCGCTCCACGTTTTGCCGTTGTCCGATGAACGTATCGTATGCACCCCCTCGCAGTGCTGGCCCACTTGGTTTTGCTCGCCGTCCACCGTTTCGTAGTCCCACGTAATGATCGTATATGCCGCGATGATGGTCCCATCGGCCAACTGCCCCAGCGCCGGATTCCGATCATCCGTAGGCCCGTTGATCAGTACCGCGGGTCCGGACCACGTCTTGCCGCCATCCGCCGAGCGCAGCATGTCGATGCGCCCCTCCTGTCCCCGGTGCGGCGCCCCGCCCCGAACCACCCCGATCAGGTCATTATCTTGCAGCCGAATGAGTACGGGGAAGTGTCCGCCGCCCTCCACCAGCGTCGCACGGTGCAGGGGAGCGGAGATCAGCATGATAAGGGACAAGAAAATCGAATTCACCGGGGCACAACCTTTCTACAAAGTGGTTTCTTTGCGCGTTGAATTGTAGTATCAATGAAACCTCGTATCAAGCCCCCCCGACAGCGAAAACGTCCCTCTTGTCGATTTTCGTCGAATGTGGTAGTTTAGCAACACGGCGCGAGCCGACGGCAGACGAAATCCAAATTCGAGGGAGTAGACATGAACATCTTGCGGGTAATCGTACTTATTTCGGTAGTTTGGCTCTCATCATCAGGTGCCCAATCTACCGTCGAGCATTTTCCCGGCGGTCACATCCGCATCGATATCCTCATCGAGAACACCGAGGCTCACCTCGCCGAGTATCCGGACGACGCGGACGCCGCCATCAACCTCGGGCAACTTCACAATCTGGCCTACGCCTGCGGCTGGGACTATCTTTCCCCGGTCTCCACGCGCGAGGTGGCGGATCGTGTCATTGTCGCGGGTTTGGGCTTACCGCCGGTTCACGCCTCCAACGCGGTCCTTCCCGTCTCCGCGAGCCGAATCAAGCACCTGGCCGAGGCGATTGTTCTCCTCCAGCGCGGGCTGGAACTCGCCCCGCATAACGAAACCGGCCAGCTCGCCCTCGGCTATGCCTACATGGAGGCCGCAAAGCGATACGGATCGGGAGACGTGATACGAGATCGCGTCCCGGTTGACGAGGCGGCCATCGAGGAAATGGGCGAGCGCGCCTACTGGGAAAACCTCGCGCTGGATACCCTGCGTATAGCCCGCGTCTCGGAGTTGCAGCCGGAACGGGTTGCACAGTACCCACAGTTCCATCCCGCCGGATATTTCATCTTCCAAATACTCGCGGGCCGCGACTCACTGGACGATATTGAGCGAGAAGAGCTTGCGGCGTTACGGAAGCAGGCACTTTCATTTGCAGAGGGAATGACCCGTCTGGTATCCATCAATGGCCGCCCCGAGTCCATTCACAACGGCTCCGTATCCGATGCCGCACTGGCCGAAGTGCTGGCAATCTACCCCTTCGTGCCGGTAAACGAGAACGCCGCCGAATACTACCTCCGCGCCATGGAAGCGAAGGCGGTCTTCGAGGACTACGATGTGGAGGAATCTCTTCCCTACTTTGGAGAAACGGAACTGACGCTCCCGGCGGAGCCGCTGTCGGAGGCAAGCGTGCAGCAGATTCGTGCTTATCTCGCGTATAACGCGGAATCACTGCGTCTCATACACGAGGGCGGCAAATTCTCCCGCTGCCGCTTTCCCATCGATATGCGCCTCACCCATGCCATACTGATGCCGCACGTTGCGCAATTACGCCGCTTGGCGAAACAGAAAGCGCTGGAAGCGGTCTATGTTGCTGAGACAGGAAACGGAATCGGCGCTGTTGATTCCCTGCTCGATGGCATCGCCCTGTCCAGTTCATTTCGGCGGGAAACATTCTTGTATTCACAGTTGGTGCGCATTGGCTGTTCGGAAATCATTGTGAGTGCTGCGGAGCAGGTATTGAACCGCGCCACGGTTTCGGAAGGAAATCTACAAAAACTCCAGCACGCCTTCGCCTCGCTGGAAAACGAAGAAGACATAGTCGCGGGGATCATGGGGGATCGGTGGATGATGACAATCCCGATTGTCATTAGTGAAGAAGAACTTCGCGAAAATGTCATTTATGAAAAGGCGGTGGAGCGGGAAGGACCGAAGCCTCCCAACGTATCGACTTGCGGTTTCGGTATTGACTTGCCCGACACGACTGGGATTGAAGCCACGGACGAGGAAGTGAAGGCCTTGGGGTTGAAGCGTCGAAAGGAAAATGCCGATGCAGTGAAGCAAGAGTTGGCAGAGTGGGACTTCATTCTATCGCTTGGGCAATTGCCTGTCTCTGAGATGTACCTCTCGGTCACGAAGCTGCCAGATGCAGAATTGGATCACCTGATGACTATCGAGGACATGAGAAAGAAGCAATTGCAGTCGCGGTTGAAGTCGCTGGTCGCCCAAGTCCGTCTCGCTGCCAGGGTACGCCTCGTCCAGACCGCATTAGCCATCGAGCGCTTCCGTTTGCGCAACGGCGACATCCCGGAAAATCTCGAGGCCCTCACGCCGGACTATATTGCCGCCGACGTTCTGGAAGACCCATTCACAGGCGAATCCTTGCTTTATTCGATTGAGGAGGATCACTACGTCGTTTACAGCGTCGCGGAGCCCAGGCTCAATGAAAGATACGTGAATGAAGGCGGCACCGCGCCAAGTGCAATCAGCTTCTCGATATACTTTTAGACTGCTTGAATCCCCACAATCCATACTCCATACTGCAAGCCTTCCCCTAAACGCCTGGAGGGTTGGGTTCATGCATCGTCGAGTGTCCTTGCTGAGTTTCTTCTTGTTCACGGCCTGCGCGCTGCCGGCCATCGCCGAAGATACCGCCTACCACGTCTCTGCCGCCAAAGGCCCTTACTTCCTCTGCGATGATCGAGTCGTGGAAGATCGCTGGCAGGCCGAGCGCTTCGCTGCGCCGCTGGTGAAGCATCCTTCCAATCCCCTCATCACCAAGACCGACGAGTGGGAGGGGAGCGGTCCCCACATGGGCGGCTCGGCGCTCTTTGATCCCTCCGACAGCCTCTTCAAGATGTGGTATACCGTTTTCAATCGCCACAACTACGACAACCGCTTGCCTTTCTCCTATAACGTGGCCTACGCCGAATCAGACGACGGCATCACGTGGCGCAAGCCCGCCCTCGGGGTCTTCGAGCATCCCGCCGATCCGCAGAACAACCTCATCAAACTCGGCACCGACAAGACCCAGAACATCGACGTGATGCTGAACCCCAAGCCCGGCGAGTACCCCGGCAAGTTCCTCGCCATCCACAATCAGAAAGGCGGCGTGTTTGTGTCCCACTCCGACGACGGCAAGTCCTTCACCTTCCTCCAGGAAGCCGCCGCCATCGCCTACCACAGCGACACCCACAACAACTTCGTCTTCGACGAAGTGCGCAACAACTGGCTTATCTTCTGCCGCCCCCGCGCCTATGCGGGCGACCACAAGCGCCGCGTTTCAATGCAGCAGAGCAGCGACCTCAAGACGTGGACCCACGAACGCGTCATCCTCGTTCCCGACGAAGCGGAGCGCCCGGAGTACTACGGCATGACCGTCTTCCGCCTACACGATCTCTTTTTCGGCATGCGCCAGAGCTATGACCGCGCCGACGGTCTTCTCTACCCCGAACCCGTCTGGAGCAGCGATGGCGAACACTGGGACACCATCGGCACCCACCCCGCCATGCTCCCGCTGGGTCCCGAGGGCTCGTGGGACGCGGGCATGGTGCTCCTCGAGGAGAGCCCCGTTGCGGTGGGCGATGAATTGCGCTTCTATTACGGTGGCTTCGCGAAGTCTCACAACGAGCCCGAGAACCCCTGCGCCATCGGCCTCGCCACCGCCGATCGAGATCGCATCGTGGGCCTGCGCCCCGTCGGCGAAGAACCGGGCTACGTGTTGACCCGCCCTTTCATCGTGCCCGAGGGCGCGTCGCTCACCGTGAACGTCACGGTAAGTGAAGGCGGCGCGATTCGCGCGGAACTCCGCACCGACAACAACAAGACCGTCGAAGGCTTCACGCTGGACGACTGCACGCCCGTGAGCAAGAGCGGCTTCGCGGAATCCATCACCTGGGGCGAGAAAAAACTCGACGCCGTCGCGGGCCAGGAAGTGCGCCTGCGTTTCGAGCTGAAAGGCGCGGCGATTTTTACCTACAGCGTAGAGTGAGCGCTAGAAAGGGACTTGCCCAGCGGGAGCACGGACTTTCCAGTCCGTGATTTTCGTGCGGCTATGTCGCGCGATACGCGGGTAAGAAAACCCGCGCTCCCGCCTGAGAAGATCTCAGATGGGCGCCTTCACCCGGCACGCGCCCCATGTTGCAAGCCCCGCGTCGCATTCTGTATAGTTAAACGAATGTTCAGTAGCTAGAACTCCCAAGGACATCCCCTTCATGAAGCACCTCACTCACTTGTGCATCTTGGCGACCGTCGCCCTCGCAACGCTTCCCGTTATGGCCGCTCAATGGCCCGCGTGGCGCGGCCCCAACGGCGACGGCATCGCCGCCGAGGGCAATCCGCCCACCACGTGGAGCGAGACGGAAAACGTCAAGTGGAAGACCGCGCTCCCCGGCGAGGGTCAGTCCACGCCCGTAATCTGGGACAACAAAATCTTCATCCAGTCCGCTGTGGCGTTGGGCGAGGAGCCCTCAGTCGAAGAGGCGCCCAATGGACGCCCCATGTCCAAGCCCGCCACGGTGCCCTATCGCTTTGTGGTGCTCTGCGTGGACCGGAGCAGCGGCGCCATCTTCTGGGAGCGCACCGTCCTCGAAGCCCAGCCCCACGAAGGTCTTCACACTACGGGCTCTTATGCGCCCTACTCGCCCGTCACCGACGGGGAAAAGGTCTGGGCCAGTTTCGGATCACGCGGTGTCTACTGCTTCGATCTGGATGGCAATGAGATCTGGCGCGCCGACACCGCACCCCTGAAAATGGCAGGCACCTTCGGCGAAGGCAGTTCACCCGTCCTCGTCGGCAACGCCCTCGTCGTCCTGGCGGATCACGAAGGCGATTCCCGCATCTTCGCCCTGAACAAAGACACCGGCGAGAAGCTCTGGGAGCAGAAGCGCGACGAAGAAAGCTCGTGGTCCTCACCCGTCGCCGTGAAAGTGGGGGATCGCTGGGAAGTCATCACCGCCGCCTCCGCCTTCATTCGCAGCTACGACGCCGCCACCGGCGAGCTCATCTGGCAGTGCAGCGGCCTTACCGGTTGCGCCGCGCCGTCCCCCGTGGTCTACGACGGCAAGGTTTATTGCACCACCGGCTTCCAGGGCAACGCCATCCTGGCCATCACCCTCGGCCGCACGGGCGATCTTACCGGCACCGACGCCGTGTCCTGGAGCGCGGACAAGGGCGGAGCCATCGTGCCGTCGCCTCTGGTGGCGGATGGTCGGCTCTATGTGGTCCAGGGGTACAAGCCCCAGCTCTCCTGTCTCGACGCGAAAACCGGGACCTTCCTCTATGAGGGCGAAAGGCTTAGTGGCCTCCAGAGCATCTACGCATCCCCCCTGGCGGCCGGCGGACACATTTACATTCCCGATCGCAAGGGGGTGACCGCCGTGTTGAAATCGTCGGATACGCTGGAGGTCATCGCCACCAACACCCTCGACGGGGTACTCGATGCATCGCCCGTGGCCATCGGCGACGAGCTTTATCTCCGGAGCCGCACCCACCTCTACTGCATTTCTCGCTCCGGTTGAGGGCCGCCGACGGCGGAGCCGCTCAACGGTCTTCCCGTGAGTCCAGCACGTGCCTCACCTTGCTCGCCAGACCCGCCGGTGTGAAGGGTTTCTGGAGAAAGTTGACGTTGGCCGTCATGATACCGTGGCGGATAATGGCATCGTTGGTATAACCCGAGACGTAGAGCACCCGCGTCTCGGGATGCACCGGCTTGATCAACCCCGCCAGATCCGCGCCGCTGATCTTGGGCATGATCACATCGGTCACGAGAAGGTGAATGGGCCCTTCATGTTCCCGTGCCAATTCCACGGCATGCTGCCCAGTGATCGCTTCCAGCACCTGGTAGCCGTAGGACGTAAGCGCGCGATGGATTAGTTGGCGGACTTCGGCGTCATCTTCCACCAAGAGTACCGTCTCCGCACCACGGCAAGTGACGGGATCCGGCGCGCCCGCGCCATTCTCCACTGGGGCCAGGCCCGCGGCGGCAGGCAGATATACTGAGAAGCGCGTACCCATATCGACTTCGCTGTAGCAGGTGATATGACCGTTCATTTGGCGCACAATGCCGTAGACCGTGGCAAGTCCAAGCCCGGTGCCCTGCCCCGGTTCTTTGGCGGTGAAGAAGGGCTCGAATATCTTTGACATGATGCTCGCCTCCATCCCGACGCCCGTGTCCGAGATGGAGAGGCGCACGTACGCTCCCGGCTGAAGGCACTCAATCCGGGAATTGCGATATCAGCCCCATCGCAACTTCAAAAACTGCGGCTGCGGAAGGCCAGGGCTCCCCCCGCGCCACACGCACTCGGGGGCCTGCGGGCTGCCACACGACTGGATCGGTGGGGCCGAAGATAGCCACGGTCCGACAGCCCGCCGCCCCGGCCAGATGGCTGATCCCGCTATCATTCCCCACGTAGAGTTTTGCACTCCCGAGCAGCCCTGCAAGCTCCACGAGGTTCATGGGCGATAAAGTTGCCCGATCTACCGATAGAGGCTCTTCCGCAGGCCCCGCACACCAGGAGACCTGAAGCCCCCGTGCGACGAGGCGAGCGGACAGTTCGTCAAAGTGCGCCATGGGCCAGTTCTTATCCCGCCCACCGCTTCCCGGATGGATCACCACTTCCGGCGCAACGGTGGCCCTTAGAAAAGGCACCTGATAGGGGAGGTACACGGGCACATCGGCACAAGATCCGTACCACTGCGCCGCATGACCATTCCAGCCCTGCGGGGGGATACCGGGGAAACAACGAACACGCGGAATACCGGCCTCGCTCAGACCGGATGCGATCACACCGTCTTCATCCGCCATCCAGACAAGCGCTTCATCGAAACCCGCCGCGAAGTCGCGAAGCCGCGCGTCAGGCTCGCTGAAGACACTCGTGAAGCCCGTTCGATCCAGATCGTGTACCTTCTCCGCAATGCCCGCAGCACGGGCCAGGGCCACGCGTTCGGGTAGACCCGCGATCTCGATAGCGTGGGTCTGGGCCAGCATGGAAAGCGCCGGAAAGGTGCAGATGAAGTCGCCCACACCGCCCGAATGAACCACCAGCAGGTGCCCCCTCATGGATTGACCGGGGCCGCGGGCTCCAGCGCGTAAATCACAACACGGGAGTCCGGCCACGTTTCAAAACTCTGCTGGTGTACCAGGCCTGTCGGCGCCTTCGACGGGTCCAGCAGGGGCGCCAGCGCGGGCACCATGGTGGCCGTGTAGCGCTCATCCACCACCACGTAGCGCGCACCCGCCATTCGGGCACGCTCCAGTGATTGCGTCAAGTTCTCCTCGGGCAACGGGCCGGTAGATGGCATCTTTGCGTAGTAGCCCACCTGGGGCTTCCGGGTGAAAATGAGTCCCGGCTCCAGATGCTCCGCCATCCAGCGGCCCACCTCCTTGTATTCCCGGGGTTCCCGAGGGCGCCTTCCCAGGTGTTCCGATCCGAGCGTGACCGTGGCGTGCATCAGGAAGAACGCGACGAGCGCCACCAACGGGAGACACGGCAGAATCTTTGCGCAGCGAGTGGCCTGTGCGAGCCGCGCCGAGCCCAGTACGATGCCACAGGCCGACCACATCGACAGGATAATCAACGGAGCCATGAGATAGCGCGGCGCGGGCGACAGCACGAAGAGACTCACGCCCCACTGCGCCAGCGCAAAAAGCAGCACGGCGGCTTCCAGTCGCCCGTCGCGCGATTTCGCACGTGGGTGAAAAAAGCCCACCCCCAGAAAGAGAAACAGCACCGGGCCGAGCATGACGGGGATGACGTCGCTCAGCGTCTGCACGCCGGTGTGGATGAAGCGCATCCAATCGAATTCCGCCAAGATAAAACCAACACGATAGTTCGCCGTTGCTTCGCCCACCAAGAAGTGATTGTAAACCGTATTGGCCACGATGAGTGTCGCGCACAGCACGCCGAAGGGAGCCAGCCGCCGCGCCTGTATTCGGTCCATGGGCCACAGCAGGATTGCCGCGGCGGGCGCGGCGCACAACAGGATGAACAAGCCCTCGGGGCGCGTGAGACTAAGGGCGAAAAGTGCCGCGCCACCGCCGTACAAAACCTTTCCGCCTTGTCGCGCTCCTCGCAAGAAAAGTAGTACCCCCGTGACCCAGAGCAGAGCCGCCAGCGACTCCGTGGATACGCTGCATCCGTAGTCCGCGAGCCAGGGCCAAAGGGCCACGACCAATCCCGCAACGCGCGCGGAGGAACGACCGTGAAGGTCCTTGCCCAGGAAATAGACGGGAATCACCAGCAGCGTGGAGGCCGTGAAGGAGACCATCCGGCAGGCCCACTCCAAATCGGCGACGAACAGCTTGGAGAACAGCGCGCCAAATAGCGGATAGAGCACGGGAATCTTCGGATCGTGCCCCCAGAGACTTCCCGATGCAAAGGAGGCAGCAGACTCCACGTAGTGAATGGCATCCGCCGTGTCCAACACCCGGGGCACCGCGATCAAGAAGAGCAGGCGATACGCAAAAGCGAGCCCGGCAAGCGGCAGCAGGTCGCGCCGGAGTTCATGTGTCGGTGGTGAAGAAATCACGCCGTGATGCTACGTGACAAAAGCGGCGCGATGCAAGAAAAGGGACGAAGTCAACGCCACCGAAAAGTATCGGAACGCCCCCGAGGGCCGTCCCAAACTACGCCCGCGAAATCAAAATTCGCCCCCCGGAATACCGGAGGGCGAATCGGATTAACAGTTTTGCCGGTTACGGCTGCTGCAAGGTCAGGCGCGTATACACCGTCAGCGTGGCGGTTGTGTTGAAGGAGATATCCTCCGCCGGCTGATCGCCTTCAAAATGCAGGGTCGGCGCACCGCAATCGCCATCTTCCAGATCGTTCAACAGATCCACCGGCTCGTCCTGCGTCAGGTCAAAGCTGCTCCCCAGCCCCTGCGAATCCGAAGCTTCGCCCAGGGGCAGGGGATCATTGCCAGGGAAGAGCAGCCTCAGGTCCGAGTCGGTGAAGGTATCAAAGTCCCCTTCCGTGGCGGTTACGGTGACTTTTTTCAACTCCACACCAGTGATATCCACCAAGTCGGCGACCAGATCCCCGCCGAACTGCCGGATCAGTGCATCAAGGTCCTCTTCACTGAAGAGGTCGCAGAAAGCGCCAACGACAATATCTACTTCGCCGTCGGCTTCATTCGCCGCAACGATGGAGGAATTCTGAATCAGGGGAACCGTCACTTCAATGGGCAATTCGAGCCCGTTGCAGCCCGAAAGGCTGCCCAGCGAAATCCCAGCCGCCAGTGCGCCGAAGGCCAGCGCGGTGGCCCTTCGAAAGTTAAAAGACTTGGTCATCGGAAAATCTCCAGATTGAGGTCAGCGACCCGGCACCAACGCCGGGAGACGTTTCACACAGTACCACCAGACAAGGTTGCCATTACAACGCCAACGGACCGGCTTCGACCCCGTTATTGGCAAAGGCCGGAGCTTCAGTGCGTCAACCCGACTTGAAGGTCGTAAGCACCTTCCACATGCTCTTGTCCCAGGAGAAGCGCGCGGCAATCTGCGTGCCCGTGTGGATGCGCTTGGCCCGCAGGTGCTTTTCCTCGGAAAGGATCCGCTTCAGCGATTGAAAGAAGGCATCAAGGCTTTCGCCATTGAAATAGATGGGCGCGTCGCCCGCCACTTCCATCACGCCCCGCGAACCCGCCGCCAGCACGGGCACACCCGCCGCCAAAGCCTCCAGCACGCGCAAGCCGCTGCCGTCATCTGGAGCGGGGTACAGAAAGAAATCCGATTCGCGGTAAAGCCCCGCCAGGTGAGAATCTGGACATTGCTCCACACGAACGACCCTCGGGCCCCAGTTGTCGGGCTCATCCCGGAGCGTGGGCCCCACGATAACCTGGGTCTGGGGGAACTCGTCCTTCCGCTTTTCCAACGCCTCGCGCAGGGTGTGGAGCAGGGGCGCCGTCAGCGGGTCAAAAAACATCACGATATAGGGCTTCTCCACCACCGAGATGGTGGGCTTCGACAGATTGGGGGAGACCCCCGGAGGCGCCACGATGATCTTTTCCATCGGCGCCTCGAAAAGCTCCAGGCATCGGCGCCGGACATGCTCCGTCGGCGCGATGATGTGGCGCGCGGTGGCGCAGGCCCGTTTCGTGTTCTTGAAGCCGGGAGCGTTTGCCCCGCCCCGTTCCCAGGGTGAAAGGTCGAGGGCGACAAGTATCTGGGGCACCGTGGGCTTCAGGCAGGGGGACTGGATGGACGACAGAACGAGATCGATCCCGTTCTGATGGATCGCGCTTTCCAGGGAGTTGCCACCCCGCCGGAGGAGGGCCTGAAGGCCACCCGCGGGACGCACGACGGGGATGCCGGGCATGCCGGGCATTTCTGGGGCGTATTCCGCATCGTGAAGGCACGAAAACGTAAGGTCGTTCTTCTCCCCCTCGATAGGGGTGATGATCTGCGAAAGATAGCGGATCACATGGTGGGGGAAGGGGATCCCTTCAGCGGGGAGGGTATTAATACCGATATGCATAAGGCCAGTTAAATTGACTCCAAAGATGCCGGTGAGGACGGGGCGCAGCGCCCTGCCGGCCGCACGATACCCCGTATACTACACCAATGGGTCGCCGAATGCACTGAAGCGGTCGCCGCGCCATAGAATCGCTCCGGGCCGCCATGGTAGAATATCCGCTTGCTTGGACCCGGAAAGCCCGCCGGGGCCGTTGTCGCCAGTGAGCCGCCCCATGTTTCATTTCCGTGCGGCCACGCCAGCGGATGGCGGCCCCAATTGTTTTGAGGATAGTGTTTCGATGAATCAACTTGACCAACTTGAATCCAAGAGCATCCATATTCTGCGCGAGGCCTACCGCGAATTTAAGAGCCTGTGCATGCTCTGGTCCATCGGCAAGGACAGCACCGTGATGCTCTGGCTCACGCGCAAGGCCTTCTTCGGTCATTGCCCCCTGCCCCTGGTGCACATCGACACTTCCTACAAGATCCCCGAAATGATCGCCTACCGCGACCGCCTCGCCTTGGAGTGGAACCTCAACATGGTCGTGGGCCAGAACAAGGAAGCCATCGCCAAGAAGCAGACCTTCCCCGAAGGCGCCATCACCCGCCTGGAATGCTGCAAGGCCCTCAAGAGCGAGGCCCTCAAGCACACGCTCTCCGGGGATTGGGAGCGCATGCGCCTCAACCACACTACCGGCCAATACGACATCGACACCAACCGCGAGCCCTACACGGGCGTCATCGTGGGCGTCCGCTCCGATGAAGAGGGCAGCCGCTCGAAAGAGCGCTATTTTTCCCCCCGCGACAAACAGAACGACTGGGATGTGGACGATCAGCCACCGGAATTGTGGAGCCAGTACAAGACCGACTTCGCCCCCGGTTCCCACGTGCGGATTCACCCGCTCCTCGACTGGACCGAGCTGAACCTCTGGGAATATATCGAACGCGAGAACATTCCATTGGTCGGTCTTTACTTTGACCGAGGTGAAGGCACCCGATACCGTTCTCTGGGTTGCGCCACGTGCACCAGTTGCGTGGAGTCCACTTCGAAGAACGTCGCCGAAGTCGTGGAAGAAATTCGCAGTGGTAAGTTCGCCAACATTGCCGAGCGCTCCGGTCGCGCCCAGGACAAGGACGACGGCGGCGGTTTGGAAACCCTGCGCCGCGACGGCTACATGTAGGCAGTCCCCCCCAATACCACTTCACACACCTCCAGCATTTAACGGACAATCTGGGTTTCTCATGAGCACAAACGAACCTCTCGAACGCGAACACATGGACGTGGTGATTGTGGGCCACGTGGACCACGGCAAGAGCACCGTCATCGGACGCCTCATGGCCGACACCAACTCCCTGCCCGAAGGCAAGCTGGAGCAGGTTAAGGCCATGTGCGCCGCCAACGCCCGCCCCTTCGAGTACGCTTTCCTGCTCGACGCGCTCAAGAATGAACAGGCCCAGGGCATTACCATCGATACCGCCCGGTGCTTCTTTAAGACCGGCAAGCGCCACTACATCATTAACGACGCCCCAGGCCACATCGAGTTCCTGAAAAACATGGTCACCGGCGCAGCCCGCGCCGAAGCCGCAGTGCTCGTGATCGATGCGGAAGAAGGCGTCCAGGAAAACAGCAAGCGCCACGGCTACATGGTCTCCATGCTCGGCCTCAAGCAGCTATGCGTCCTCGTCAACAAGATGGACCTGGTGGACTACAGCGAGGAAAGGTTTAATTCCATCAAGTCGGAATACGCCGCCTTCCTCGAACAGCTCGGCGTCCAGCCCGCGTCCTTCATCCCCATCAGCGCCCGCGAAGGGGTCAACATCGCCGCAGGCTCCGAAAAGGAAATGCCCTGGTACAAGGGCGCGACCGTGCTCCAGCAGGTGGACAACTTTGAAAAGCCCCGAGGCAACGAAGACAAGCCCCTTCGCCTCCCCGTGCAGGACATCTACAAATTCACCGCCCAGGACGACGACCGCCGCATCGTGGCGGGCACCATTTCCACCGGCAAAGTCCGCGTGGGCGACGCAGTCCGCTTCCTGCCCTCCGGCAAGGAATCGGTGGTCAAGACCATCGAAGCATTCTCCGCGCCCGAGCGCGACGAAGCCCAGGCGGGCTACGCCACCGGCGTCACCCTTACCACCCAGATCTACATTAAGCCCGGCGAACTTATGGTTCGCGCCGACGAGCCCCAGCCCCACGTCAGCCGCCGCTTCCGCGTCAACATGTTCTGGATGGGCCGCCCGCCCATGGTCATGGGCAGGTCCTACAAGCTCAAGGTCGGCGCTGCTTCCGTATCCGCGCAGCTCGCCGAAGTTATCCAGGTGCTCGACGCCTCGGAACTGACCTCCATCGAGAACAAGCAGCAGATCGAGCGCCACGACGTGGCCGAGTGCATCCTCGAAACGACCCGCCCCGTTGCCTTCGACCTCCGCAACGAGCTCGAAATGACCGGGCGCGTTGTCATCGTCGACGACTTCGAGATCGCCGGTGCCGGTGTCATCCTCGAAGTTCTCGGTGAATCCGAATCCGCCATGGCCGAACAAATCCGCCAGCGCGAATTCTCCTGGGAGCGCGGTCTGGTTTCTCGCGAAGAGCGCGTCGCCCGATTCAAAAACGAGGGCCGCCTCATCATCCTCCACGGCGAATACGGCTGTGGCAAGCGCCGCGTCGCCAAGCAACTCGAACGTACCCTCTACGACCGCGGCCATAAGACTTACTACTTCGGCATCTCCAACTACTTCGAAGAGCTCGACCACGACGTTCGCACCCGCGACCGCGCCCGCGAAGAGCACCTGGAGAAGCTGGGCGATCTCGCCCGCGTTTTCGTGGACGAAGGTACCCTCCTCATCACCACCGTCACCGACGCCGACGACTACGATCTCGAGCGCCTCAAGATGATGTGCGCGCCCACCGACATCTTCGTGGTGAACCTCGGCGACAACCAGTTCAGCTCATTCCCGATCAACGTCGCCCTGCCCTACCGTCCCGAAATGGACGAGGCCATCGCGACGATTGTGACCGCGCTGGAAGCGAAGCAGATTATCGGATAACGCCGACGGGACGGTCCTGCGCACAAGGCCCCCAGACACGAAGCCAATGACAATGCCCGCCTGCGAATACCGCGGGCGGGCAGAAGTAGCCCCAGTGCGAGGAACCGTCCCGCGTTTAATCACTTTCGCAGGATCTTCTCCATCGCGTTGCCCTTGGCCAGCTCATCAATCAGCTTGTCCAGATAGCGGATCTCCCGCATCAGCGGCTCCTCGATTTCCTCAATACGGACGCCGCAGATAGTGCCCTTGATCAACGTTCGGGCCGGATTCAGCGCCGGGGCCTCCGCAAAGAAAGTATCGAAGTCGGTCCGATTCTCCAGCAAGGCCTCGAAGGCATCCTCGCTGTATCCAGTCAACCAGCGAATGCTCACATCCACCTCCGCCTTCGTACGGCCCTTTTTCTCGGCCTTGGCAACATAATGGGGGTAAACCCCCGCAAAGCTCATTTTGTAAACCCGAGTATTTTTCATAGCGCCTGTGTCGCTCCATAAGAGTTCTGTGGGACCAAGTGCACGCTGATTGTGAATAGTGCGGTGGCCGAAATCAATTTCCATGGCCTGAACGGTCAGCCAGAGCACAGAAGGCATCGTGCCAGGGAATGCTGCACGCGGACCGCTGACGGAGTCTGGTGCCAGGGCGACCCTTTCGGCAACATCACCGAGCTCACGGACGAAGACGAGCTGGTGGTCGATGCCAGCGAGAATTTGCTCCACGCGCGCCAACGAATTCGCGCATGGATGGAATTCTACAACCAGGGGAGGAAACTCCAACCCCTTGAAAAGATGACACACGATGCCTTCTACTACCAGAGTTTGAACATGCAGACAAGGGTTCCGGCTTAACCCCAAAACGGATACACTTAAGAAACTCGATTCAGTGTCCAGACTATGGGGTCCACTTCACAAAACAGGGGGTTGACCATTCCTGGTCGACACAAGAGGGGCTCGAGGCGCTCAAGCTCACCAGGCGCCTTTAAGCCGGCTGCGAGTCGCGAGACAATGTTTTCTGGCAAGACGGCATGACGCCATAAGCCCGAGTTCACTGCGCACGTCGTGGTGTGTGCTGTGTCGACCAGGAATGGTCAACCCCCTTTGATGGCATGCGTTATGTCGACCAGGAATGGTCAACCCCCTTTGATGGCATGCGCTATGTCGACCAGGAATGGTCAACCCCCTTTGATGGCATGCGTTATGTCGACCAGGAATGGTCAACCTCCTTTGGCGGCGCTGGAGATTAACACCCGCAGGCCGTCTTGCCGTTATACTAAGGCTCCAAGACGGGTCACCGGTCTGGCCCTGGGGAGATTGTCATGATGAAGCGTCGAAAGTTTTTGGCAGGGTGTCTCGGGGCTGGGGTTGCTTCCACTTTTTCCATCAACGTCCTCGGGGCGAACGAGCGTATTGTCACTGCGGTGATGGGCATTCATGATCGCGGCATGGACCTGGCAAAAGAGTTGTGCAACCGTGCCGATGTGGAATTGCGCTATCTTGCGGATCCCGACAGTAGTCTCTTCGAGAAGCGCGCGGCGGCGGTGGCCAGCACGACAGGCCGCCGTCCCGAGTGTGTGCAGGATTTTCGCCGCATTCTGGACGACCCGGAGGTTGATGCCCTTTGCATTGCCACGCCGGACCACTGGCACGCGCTGGCCACGATTATGGCCTGCCAGGCGGGCAAGGATGTCTATGTGGAAAAGCCGACGGCCCACAGCATATGGGAAAGCCGGAAGATGGTGGAGGCGGCCCGGAAATACGGACGGATGGTGCAGGTGGGTACGCAGAACCGCAGTGCGGACTATTGCGCCCTGGCGCGGGAGCGCGTGCAGGCGGCGGACTTTGGCGATATCCATTTTGTGCGTATCGTGAATTCGAAGCAGCGGGAGCCAATTGGGCGCAAGGCCGACGGGCCGGTTCCCGAGGGCCTGGACTATTCGCTCTGGCTTGGTCCCGCCCCCGATCGACCATTCAACGAGAACCACTTCCACTATAACTGGCACTGGTTCTGGCGCTATTCCGGGGGCGACGTAGTCAATGACGGTATCCATCAAATCGATCTGGCGCGCTGGATGGTCGGGCGAAGTCTTCCGAAGTCGGTCAGCGCGGTGGGCGGACGGCACGTGGCGGATGATGACAGCGAGACGCCGGACACCCAGATGATCAACTGGGAGTTCGATGGTCTGAACATGACGTTTGAGCAGACGCTGTGGACACCTTACCAGAAGAAGGTGCCGCTTGAACTGCGCGACCGGGGGGATCTGCCGGATTGGCCTTTCGCGGGGACGCGCGTGGAGATTTACGGCACGCGGCAGTTCATGTACCTCGGCCGGATGGGAGGCGGGTTCCAGGTGTTTAACGAAGACGGGCAAAGTATTCAAATCCAGCCGGGGCAATACACGCCATCCAACGTCAAGCACATGGCGAACTTTTTGGACAGCATCCGGTCGCGCGCGCTGCCGAACGCGGATATCGAGGAAGGTCATCGCTCCACGCTGCTCGGCCTCTACGGGAACATCGCTTACCGGACCGGGCACCGATTGCACATTGACGCCGCGACTGAAGGATTTATCAATGACGACGAGGCCAACCGCTATGTGCGACGCAGCTATCGCGAGCCGTGGGTTGTGCCGGATCAGGTTTGAGTATACGCGCAACCGAAATACCGGCTGCGGATTTTCAGTCTAAAGGAGACTATTGTGAAATACTTCGTGCGCACCTTCGCGACCGCGTTGCTGTCCATCGGCCTGTCCTGCACCACGCTGGCCGACGTGACTGTAGAATCCCTGAGGCCCGATGGCGCTCCCAATAAGGCCGCGTGGATGGCCCAGGGCTCTTTCGGCGTGATGACCCATTACCTGCTTTCGCCCGAAGGGACGACGCCGGAGGAGAAAACCGCCGACCTCAATCGCCTGGTGGATAATTTTGATCTGGACGCCTACGTTGCCCAGATCGAGGAGACCGGGGCGGACTGGGTCATCTTCACGCTTATGCAAGGCACGGGTTTTCTTTCAAGCCGGAGCGAGTATGTGGACAAACTCCAGGCGGGCATCTCGCCGCGCCGCGATCTGATCCCCGAGCTGGGACGCCTTCTCCACGAGCGGGGCAAGCGCCTGATTGTGTATATGCCGAGCCCCCACACGGGCGCGGATCCCGTGGTGAAGGGCTTGATCGGCCTGGGCACCGAGGGCTATGTGGAGCGGCACAACGAACTCGTCCGGGAGCTGTCGCTCAAGGGCGGAAAGGACATTGACGGGTGGTGGTTCGACAGTTGCGGGCCGCAGGATGATGCAGCATGGCAGCGGGAGATGGATGCGTGCCGCGCGGGCAATCCGGACGCGGTCATTGCGTTCAGCGGGGCCGAGTTCTGCGCGGCGGGCTCGATCAAGCCGCTGTGCCCGATTGAGGATTATCACGCGGGAGAGATTCATCTGCTGGAAGATGGAAAAATCCGGACCGACTTCGTTTACCCGCCGGGGGAAGACAATATCGTCATCACGGCGGAGCGGAAGCTGCGGAAGCGGGGCCAGGAAGCAAAGTTCTACATGCCCGAGGGGCCGTTTATCGACAACGTCCAGTGGCACGGCCTGCTGCCCATCGACCTTACCTTCAATCCCGCGGTGCCCAATCAGTATTGCCACTACACCGACAAAGAACTCTTCAAGTTTGTCGATGACATCAAGGCCATCGGCGGGGCGCTGACGATAAACGTTCCCATCGAAAATGAGAACGGACACATCCCGGACGATACCCACAGCCAGCTTGTTCGGCTGGGGAAACACTTGAAGGGCACGAAATAGCGTCGTGGTATAAAAGAATCATTGACCACGGAAATACACGGAAAATGGGCAGGAGTGTCGCTACGCGACGCCGTATGGGTTCCGCTATGGGTTACACTTTTGCGCCGGGAATGTGCCCACAGGTCAACTCGTTCAGAATGTCTCGCAATCGCATTTTTCTATAGGCTCAGTGCGCGTACTTCAGCAGCGCGAAGCCGCCCACGAGCAGCACAGTAAAGGCTACGACGAGCAGGTTGAACCATCGGTCGATGAAGCCCTTGATCGGCTCGCCGTAGTGGTAGAGGAGTCCCGCGACGAGGTAGAAGCGCGCCGCGCGACCGATCAGCGAGGCCACGACGAACATGGGAAAGGAGACGTGAAAGACGCCCGCCGCGATCGTGATGACTTTGTAGGGGATCGGAGTGAAGGCCGCGATGAACACCACCCAGAAATTGTACTGCTCGTAGAGGCTGCCCACGGAGTTGAACTTATCCTCGGTGAATCCGGGCACGTAGGTGTAGAAGAGCTGGTCGACCGCAGCCCAGGCACCCCAACCGATGCCGTAGCCGATGACGCCACCGACCACCGAGCCGACGGTGCAGATCGCGGCGAAACGCAGGGCGTGGGCCCGCTTGCCCACGCACAGCGCCACGAGCAACACATCGGGCGGTATGGGGAAGAAGCTGGATTCGGCCACCGCCAGAAGAAACAGGGCCAACCCGCCGTAGGGGGTCTCGGCCCAGCTCAGCACCCAGTCATAGAGATTTCGTACCCACTTCATGGATTAGCCTTCATGGTATCTCGCGTTCCGACCCGCGATGGTTACAGGGTAATAGGGGGTTCGTAGAAGCGGTGCATGACCGCATGGTACGTCATATCGCGATGCAAGGGAGTCACGCTGACTTTGCCCTGCTCGATAGCTTCAAAGTCCGTGCCTGACTCCATGACGTGAGAGGGCTCGTCCCCGCCGATCCAGTAATATATACCGCCCCGGGGATCTTCCCGGCGTACAATCTCGTCGTGGTAGTCCCGACGCCCCATGCGGGTGATGGCGATTCCCTGCAATTCCTCGAAGGGACGGTCCGGCACATTGACGTTCAGGGTCGTGTCCTCGGGCAGCCCATGCTCCAGAACGTAACGGGCCACCCGTGCCCCCACTTGGGCGGCCGTGGTCATATGGTCGGGACGGTAGCTCACATCGGACACGGCAATGGATGGGATCCCGAGGAGCATACCCTCGAAGGCCCCGGCCACCGTTCCAGAATAGGTCACATCGTCTCCGAGATTCGCCCCGGGGTTGACGCCAGAAACCACGAGGGCCGGACGCTCACCGAGCAAGGAGCGGACCGCCAGCATGACGCAGTCAGTCGGGGTTCCATCCACCATGTGCCATCCGGGTTCTAAAGCATGGACGCGCAAGGGTTTGTGAAGGGAGACGCTATGGCCAACGGCGCTCTGCTGATTCTCCGGGGCATACACTTCGACCCGGCCCAGGGGTTGGAGGGCCTCC
This sequence comes from Candidatus Hydrogenedentales bacterium, assembly GCA_044344195.1. Lineage (GTDB taxonomy): Bacteria > Hydrogenedentota > Hydrogenedentia > Hydrogenedentales > JAEUWI01 > JAEUWI01. Next base: position 2,314 of record JBIJDL010000007.1, on the reverse strand, counting down.
GCCAGCAGCCGGAGTCCTGGTGCGCGGACGCCATCGTCGTTGGTAACCAGAATCAGTGGTCGGTTCATAGGAGCTTATGGGATGCCTTGGGGGAAGGGGACAGATACGCCAGCCAATTTATACCACAGCCATGGCGCCCATTCAAAGTTGCTTTTCAACGCGAGAAACTGAATACAGGCTCCGGGTGAACGGGACTTACATCAAATTCGGTAATCGGAGAGTCCAATGATTTGTCCCACCATTTTCGGGAATTCCGGTATAATGGATCAGACATGAACTCAAACGGAACGTTGTAAAGTCCTGTTCCACTTCCCTGGACCAGGGCATGGTTGAATTGTCTGAGGCTGGTCGAGCGCAGGCCCCGAAGATGGTCGCCATCCTTGGATTCGTTAAATCGGGGTGAGCGTGGTCCGCTGGAATTAGCATCCGCAAGAACGGGGCGACTACCGGCGAGATGGGCGAAAGGAAGGCGAACTGGATGGGGAAACCCTCTATATTGATCGTGGATGATGAGGCTAATATTCGCAGCGCGCTCCTGCGCTGGTTTCAGATCTGCGGTTTTGACGTATTTTCAGCTTCAGACGGGGTTGAGGCCGTTGCCCTGTGTGAGTACAATCGATTTGATGTCATTACCATGGATCTGGAAATGCCCCGTATGGGTGGAATCCAAGCCCTGACCGAAATCCGTAAGAAGCACCCCGACGTGCCGGTGCTTATCGTAACGGGATTCTCTCGGGATACCCAGCACGCCCTCCAGGCGGGAGCCTCGAAGGTGCTGACCAAGCCCTTGCGGCTCCGGGACTTGGAAGAGGAAGTGCGGAGCGTGCTGGACACCGCACGCGAAAACTGACGTCGACACGACTCGAACGGGATGGTCAGGCGGGAACGCGGGGCAATCATCCCATCCGGGGTAACCCCAAACCCTACCCATCGAGAAAGCTCTGGACAAATACTGGAGTAACTGCTAAAATCAGTTATACTACCGGAGTAGTGCAGGCTATTATCACTATTGGCGACCCTTTTCGGCTCGTCAGGGAATTGCGATATCGAGCAGCAAGTCCCGGAAAGTCACGTCGATGAGGTGTTGCTCCGGCGGCGTGCGACAAACACTTAAGTGATTGTGGGCCCGATTGTTGGGGCGAATCCCCAGCCGGGGATCCATGGTCCAACTGGTTAATCGTAGGGTTTTTGCCACGGTAGTGGCGACCAGGGTGAAAATCGTGATTTGCACCGCGACAGGGATCGGAGCCCCATTAATGCCGGGCACGCTGTAGTGCCTTGCAGCTATGATCGAAACCAGCCGCTGCAAATCGAAACAGGCGTTGGTTTGATTGCGCCTTGGGAAACCGCATGTACATGAATCAATTCAGGAACGCTAGGGGCGGCGATGGAAACAAGTAAGAGCAAAGCAAAGGCTTCCAAAGCAGTCGCGAGCAAGAAGAGTGCGCCCAGACCTGCGGCACGGAGCGTGGCCAAGGCCACGGCAAAGCCCAAGCCGACACCCGCCAAGCCAGCCTCGACTGCCAAAGCTCCGTCCAAGCCTGTTGCTTCAAAATCGGCAGCGGCGGGAAAATCGCCATCGAAGAACCCCGCACCCAAGGCCCCGGTTCAGAGCGTGGCATCGAAGTCTGCGTCGTCGAAGACTGTGGTGCGGAAAACGGCTCCGACGGAGGTGATAGGTTCCAAGGCGGCTCCAGCCAAGTCCGCTCCGGCGAAACAAGTCGCGCCGAAAACCGTTCCGGCGAACCCCGTGGCTTCGAAACCCGCCCCCGTTAAGTCTGCTGCGCCCAAGGCGACAGCGCCCAAGGCGGCTCCGCCGAAACCTGCGGTCGCAAAAGTGGCACCACCGAAGCCGGTCGCCCCGGCGAAACCCGAGGCTCCTAAGCCCGTTGTCGCCAAGGTCCCCGTGCCCGAAGCCCGAGTCTCTCGCGGCAGCGGAAAACTTCTCCCTAGAACGTTCCTTTTCGGATTGTCCGAGGCGATCAAGGTCGCCGTTGCACCGATGGTGCAGCAGGTCAAAGGCCGCGAAGTCGTCGACTCCGCCGTAAGTGGCGATGCCACGTTTGAAATAGACAAGGTGGCGGAAAAGGCCCTGCTCGCCTATCTCAAAGCCGAGCGGGCTCCCGTGGCCTACTATTCCGAGGATTCCGGTTACTCAACCTTCTCGAATGACCCGCCCCAGCACCTGCTCATCGTCGATCCCATCGATGGTACCCGTGCCGCCAAGAACGGCTTCGAAGCCTGTGTGGTCGCGATTGCCGCCACCAGTGTCATCGAGCGGCCCACCATGGCCGATGTGGAAAGCGCCTGCGTG
>JBIJDL010000682.1:0-3115 GCA_044344195.1 Candidatus Hydrogenedentales bacterium | reverse complement strand
GCTATGACGCTGGCGAATTCGGCGGGGCCTATGTCGAGGCAAAGAAGGCGCTCGCGCTATCCGAAAACTGTCGACAACCCGACTTGCGCTACGTGGCCACGAGTCTTAACAATCTGGCGTCCGCTCTTCACGCTCAAGGAAAGTACAAACGATCCATACCACTGTACAAACGGGCTCTCGAAATCAGGGAGCGCGTGTTTGAACCTGGGCACCCCTATATCGCCTTGAGTTTGAACAATCTGGCTGTGGTCTACGGCATGGATGAGAACTATGAGATTGCCGAGACCTTCTACACACGCGCATTAAAAATAATGGAAAACCTCCATGGGCGGAATCATTCGAATATCCTGCCCTGCCTGGAAGGTCTTGCCGAGCTGTACAGAGTTCAAGGTGAATATGCCGTTGCGGAGCCGCACTACCGGCGCATTCTCAGTATCATGGAAAGCGCATTTGGATTGGATCACCCGGAGCTGGCGGTAACGCTCCATAAGCTTGCGACGCTTTACATTGATCAAGGCATCTACGATCATGCGGCCACACTGTGTAAACGCGAACTGGCAATTGTTGAGAAGTCAACGGATTCGGATCATGCTGAGGTGACCTTGGTACTTCACAACCTGGCATGGCTTCACACGCAGCTCGATGCCCTTGAGGAAGCCGAAAGTCTTTACAGAAAAGCGCTATCGATAAAACTGGCTGCGTTGGCCTCCGACGATCTTTCCACAGCTCGCACGTTGGGAAAAATTGCCGAAGTCTGTGTCCGTCAGAACAAGTACCAAGATGCCGAAGAGCACTACCTGCGCGAATTGGCTATTCTCGAGAAGCTACCTGGGGCGGGGGACTCCGAGGTGGCCCGTAACGTGACGGAACTGGACGCGCTGTACCGCACGACGGGAAACTTCGAAGGCGCTCGCGCACTGAGCGAACGGGCTGCACGCTTCAAGTGACGATAGTGAACGCTGGTTTGCCGAGGTTCCTTGGCGGTTCGCGTCGTGGTGTAACATCCACTGGGACATGCCGCCGCCCTGTGTTGGGTTTCCCTGAATGGGGTTGTGGGTGCCGTGCGAAACCAATTTGCTGGGGCCGGGTGCCCTTGCGGCGGTACGTCCCCAAGACACGTCTATAAGCATGTTTCAGAGTCGAATTCGCGCGAGCAGGGCCAGAAGCACTGCGGTGATAACCACGAGGTCGGTCCATGGCGCTCCTGGATTGTCGCCGGTTCCTCCCTGACACGACGCAGGTTGCTTACCCTCTCCTTCGCCCTCTCCTTCGCCGTCTCCTTCGCCGTCTCCTTCGCCCTCTCCTTCGCCCTCTCCTTCGCCGTCTCCTTCGCCGTCTCCTTCGCCGTCTCCTTCGCCCTCTCCTTCGCCCTCTCCTTCGCCCTCTCCTTCGCCTGCCGGGACCGGAACGAGTTTGTGGACGACACCGGAGGTACCGGTGGGGGCGGCGTTTTGGGAGGCGAAGATGTAGATCTCGCCGTCGAGGTCCTGAGCGAAGCCTTTAACGTAGTAGGCATAGGGCGCGGCTTCCCCGCCGACTAAGAGTTCGCGAAAGTCGTTCTCTTCATCCAGACAAAAGAGTCGTCCGCTCGGCTCGCCGAAATTGGTGCCAAAATCGCCGCACACGTAGCGCCCCACAAGTTCGGGGATGGACTGCCCCCGGTAGACGTGGCCGCCGATGATGGAGAGGCCCTCATCATGGTCGTACTGGGCGATGGGATCGATGAGGCCATCGCCGGACTGGCCTTCGGCGGGTTCCGCAGTGACGAAGCCGGGCTGGGTGCCGTTGGGCTGGAAGAAAAAGGTCCCTTCCTTGACGCGCCAGCCGTAGTTTTCGCCGGATTCCACGATGTTCACCTCTTCGATGTCGTCCTGCCCTACATCGCCGAGATAGAGCGCCCCAGTCTCCTGATCGAAGCTGAAGGAATAGGGATTGCGGAAACCGAGGGCGAAGACTTCACCGATGCCCGCGCCCACGAAGGGGTTGTCCTGCGGGATGGCGTAGTTGCCGTTGGTCGAGGCCACGTCGCCATCGTCCAGATCCACATCGATGCGGAGTAGTTTGCCGAGTACCGTGGTCTCGTCCTGGGCGTTGCCGCCCTCCGCATGGCCGCGCTGGTCATCATCCCGACCGCCGCCGTCGCCGAGGGCGATGTAAAGCATGTCATCGGGCCCGAAGCGGAGGGCGCCACCGTTATGGTTGTACTGGGGCTGATCGATTCGGAGCAGTTCGCGGCGGCTCGCCGGATCGCCAAGGTCTGGATTTCCCTCGGCGACGGTCCATTCGGCAATCACGCTCTGGTGGGCGCTGCTATCGGTCATGTTTGGGTTGGGAAAATCGGCCACGCCCTCTTCGGGCTCGGAAGTGTAGGTATAGAAGCGCCGGTTCTCCGCAAACTGGGGGTGGAGCGCAAAGCCGAGGAGGCCGCGTTCATCGTAGGTGCCTGGCCCGCCTGTACCGAGCGGTACCAGGCGATCGGCGACATCGAGGAACTCGGTGCGCGTACCGTCGCTGGCCACGATCCAGATGAGGCCGGTTTGCTCGAAAACAAAGACTCGGCCCAAGCCGTCTTCGGGAAAGGCGGCGCCGAGGGGGGCGGCGAGCCCGTCGGTGATGACCTCCAGGTCGACGTTGGTGTCACCGGGTGGGATAGGCTCGGGGATGGGATCGGTGAGGGGTTGGAGAACGACGCCCTTGGCGTCCGCGTTTGCGCGCATTTGTGCGGGCCCCGCACAAACAAAGCTTGTCAGTGTGGCCGTGAGAACAACGGCGGTGCCCATTGCAATTGACTTGCGAGACATACTGAGTTGCTCCCAATCTTTCATTACCAAGCGCCGGTTTCAAGAATCTCTATGTCTTCTGTCATGCACAAAAATAAGATCGACCACGGAGACAGGGAGGCTCGGAGAAGAAAAAGAGTATCAAAAGCAGGGTTGCTGGTTTCCGCCGAAATGAAGTTCAAGAAGGCAACTCTTGCTGCTCTTCCTCCTGTATTCTTTCTCCGTGCCTCAGTGGACTCCGTGGTCTATATTGTTTTGACTGAGCCGGGATTAACGGAATGTCATGGAAACTGCCGAACCGAAGTAACGTACTTTCTCGACTGTACTGCGCGACA
>JBIJDL010000364.1:0-6649 GCA_044344195.1 Candidatus Hydrogenedentales bacterium | reverse complement strand
TACACAGCACCGGGACACCGAAGTCATGGCCTGTCATGCCGCCAATGAAATAGGTTCATGGTCGGACTCCTAGCCCGGCGCATCCGACGACCAGTAGAAGTAATTTGAACTCGGCCCAGATATCATCCCAGTACTCACCTCGAAAGGCGGAGAATATCTCCGGGGTGATCCAAAACTTTATCGCTTCGGCGAGTTCATCAAGATCGGTAAACAGCGCCCGGTACAAAACCCAATAAAGTGGAGTATTGGCTAACGCCAACAGGATGGCGAGAGGCACGTTGAACCCGGTGGTGTCACTGAGATCCGTAAACATCAATTTCCTCCCAAGGCCCTTGTACGTACCCCGTAGTACCCATACGGATGGATATTTATTCGCCCGACTCATTTCGCCGCCGCGCCACCACAAACACCGACACCCCGAACGGCAGCGAGCAGCACCGCATGCAGGCCCGCTCCATGGCCAGCAGGGCACCGAGCAGGCGATTGATAATCGGGTTCCCCGCCTTTACATCGGACGTGCCCGGCGGCACCCAGCGCCGCAGCAGGCGCACGCCGCAGATCGCGGGGAAGAGGGCCGTGTTCCAGTAGCTCGATTCAATTAGTTCGAAGCCCGCTTCGCGGAGCAGTCCGTTTATCTGGCCCCGGGTGAAGCGCCGCCCCGTCTGCACGGCCACATCGTGGGACGAGTAGAGCCACTGGCAGGCCGGCACATTAATCACCACCACGCCGCCCGGGGAGAGCACCCGCCTTACTTCCCGGAGCACCTGAGCGGGCTCCGCCACGTTCTTGTGATAGAGCACATCGAGCACGAGGGCGGTGCCAAAGGAGCTATCCGCAAAGGGCAGGACCGACGCGTCGCCTCGCAGCAGTGGACGAATCCCCCGCTCCCCACAAAATGCAAGCGCACCGGGATTGAAATCGAGTGCCGCGCCCAGTAATCCGAAGGGCAGTCGCGACGCCATACCGCCCGTTCCGCAGCCGATATCCACGATGCGGGACGCGGTTGGCGCGTGGCGCGCGAGCGCCTGGAGCACGAGGGTGTGCAGCCCGCGATACCACCAGTGGGCGTCTTCGACGGCGCGCATGCACGCGTACTCTTCCGTATTCACGGTTTTGCGCTCCTCCTCGTTCCGTGCTACCATGGCCCCGATGCGGGGCGTATTGTCGCGTCTGCCGGGCACGGAATCAAGGATCTTTGGGCATGAGACACGGACTTGCAGCGTATGTGGTGCTGATGGTAGTTGGGGCCTCCCTCGCGGGCTGTGAAGCCCGCGTGAACCGGGAACGGGATAACTACGGCTTTCTGGAGCTCCACAAGGCGGCCCGCGAGGGCAACGTTGCGCTGGCGCAGAAGCTCATCCAGGAGGGGGCAAAGGTCAATCTGACCGATATGGACGGTATGACGCCGCTTCATTCCGCCGCGAAGAATAACTTCCTGGACCTCGCCAGCCTGCTCTTGAAAAACCATGCCGATCCCACCATTCTGACTGAAGAGGGCTGGGACGCCCTTCACCTGGCCGCGTGGCGCGAGCACCCGGATATGGTGAATCTGCTGCTCAGTTTCGGCGCAACGGCCAATCGCAAGACGGATCGGGGCTGGACCGTCGTCCACATGGCCGCTTTCAAGGGGAACATACCGGTCCTCGACGCCATCAACCGCGACTGGCCCGCGTTTCAGACCACGGAGCGACCGTCGCTCGATGATTTGGACAAGGAAGGTAATGCCCCGATTCACCTGGCACTCAAGCAGGGTAAGTTGCAGATGGCCAATTTCCTGGTGACTAAGCGGGCCAAGTTAAACGTTGCCGACAAGAGCGGTGACACCCCCCTCCATCTGGCCATTCCGGGGGGCGATGTGGAACTCGTTCGCCTGATGGTCTCGCAGGGGGCCGACGTAAACGCACGCAACGGCGCGGGCAAGACACCCTATACCCTCTGCGCGGAGAACAACAATGCCCCCATGGCCCAGATCATACTCGCGGCGGGCGGCTTTCAGTAGCCGCACTCAGATTCCGATGCGGTCCACCACTTCGGCCCAGGCCCGATTCACGGGGAAGGGGCCTGGATACTTGACCCATTCCACGTGGCCGTCCATGTAGAGGACGTTTGCCCCGCCAGGCAGGTGGTTAAAGCCTTTCGGGTTCAGGTCGATGCGATCATAGATGACCGCCACGCTGGTCTGAGAGATGTCCGCCGCCGAGGGGTTGTTGATGTCCGTGATCTGGAATCGCTCAATCCCCTCTCGAATCCGGAACACCTGGTGCGTCTCCCCGAAATCATCGGTGAAGGACCAGGGGCTCTTCAGCCGCTCCGGACTCGGATCGTCCAGTACTTCCACAAAGCCGTTCAGGAAGGGCTCGCTCACATCGCGGGTACCCTCCTCCTCGATCCACTTGCTCTTGAAGATGAAGCCTGTGTAAAAGTAGGAAAGCTGGTCGAAAAGGCAGGGGTTGGACGAGCCCCCCTCCCGGGTGCCGCCGGGGCCGTCTGGACGATTCCACCGGCCCGAACGCTCTTCTTGAATGGCGTTGAAGCCCGAGGGGCAAACAAGCACGCGGGCGTCGGCGAGATATTCGGGATAGATCGCCTTCCCGTCGAACATCATGGTGCGCGTGTTCTTCACATCGCAATTGGGGCCGACATAGCTGTGCACGGGAGGGAAGTCGCCATTGCTCTCGCTGGCGTACATTTTGAAGGCCAGCCCCATCTGGCGGATATTGTTGGAGCAACTCGCCCGGCGGGCGGCTTCACGCGCCCGGGCCAAACCGGGCAGGAGCATGGCGGCTAGAATACTGATGATAGCCACCACCACCAGCAATTCGATCAGAGTAAAACCAGCACGTCGGCGCATGATATGAATCTCCCGGCACAGGGTGCCCGATCAGTAGCTCACTGAATATCAGGATAGCACCAAAACCCTAATAACGCAACCGCAATTGTTGCGATTCTACGGAAAGAAGCGCCGGATTCCCGCAACCACTTCGTCGACGGCGGTCGGCTCCATTTCGGGATAGATCGGCAGGGAAAGCACCGACGCACAACTCCCCTCGGCTACGGGAAATGCGCCTGGGCCATAGCCCAGGCTCCCATAGGCCGGTTGAAGATGCACCGGGATGGGATAGTGCATCAGGGTCTGCACGCCCCGCTCCTTGAGGAAGGCTTGGAGTTCGTCCCGCCGTTCGCACCGTATAGGATAGAGGTGGTGGTTCGAATCTGCCCAATCGGCCTGCGGGGGCAATTGAATTGGAAGCCCGGACAAGCCCGCCGCGTAACGCACGGCCAGAACTCGGCGCTGCTCATTCCACGCGCCCACATGGGGCAGCTTGGCCCGAAGGATGGCTGCCTGAATCTCATCGAGACGACTGTTAAAGCCCGGGACCGCGTGATGATAACGGGTTTCCTCACCGTAGTTCCGAAGCTTGCGCAAGGCGGCATCCAGGGTCGGGTCGTCGGTTGTGACGGCCCCGGCATCTCCGTAGGCCCCGAGATTCTTCGACGGGTAGAAACTGAAAGCGGCCAGATGCCCCAGGGTGCCGCAGGGACGTCCCTTGTAGAGCGCGCCGTGGGCCTGGGCGCAATCCTCCACGACCGACAAGCCGTGCTCCGACGCGAAGGCCATGATCGGATCCATATCGCAGGGGTGGCCATACAGGTGCACCGGTACGATCGCGCGGGTACGGTCGGTGAACGCCGCCTCCAGCTTGTTTGGATCAAGGGTGAGCGTTTCCGGATGGGCATCGACCAGCACGGGCGTCGCGCCGCTTGCCCCAATGCCGGCGATGGTGGGCACACAGGTATTGGCCACTGTGATTACTTCATCACCATGGCCCACACCGACCGCGCGAAGGGCCAGATGAATGGCCTCGGTGCCGGATCCAACGCCAACGGCGTGATGGGTCCCCACCCACACGGCAAATTCCGCCTCAAAACTGGCGCACTCTTCGCCCAACACGTACCACGAGCGCTCCAGTACCCGATCGATGGCTCCGCGCACTTCACCTTCGATCGTGCGAAACTGGGATTGAAGCTCGACAAAAGGAACCAAATCAGCCGTCCTTTCCCAGGAGCACCATGCGCACCCAGAGGCCTGTCAGATTCCGAGCCACGCGAAATATCCGGGAAAAATTGAAGAACTGCGACTTGCCATGGTGACGATCAAAGTGATGCACGGGCACTTCCGTCACGCGGCAGCCCGCCCGCTGGATTTTCGTCATCATCTCGGCGCAAATCACGCCACTGTCGCTCTTCAATTCCACCTTGTCGAAAACGCTGCGCCGGATCAGCCGAAAATCGCAATCCACATCACGAATCTTGAGCCCGAAAGCCGCCTTGACGAGGTGGTGATAGATCCGACCGATGATGATGCGGTGGAGCGGATCGTGGCGGGTGATTTTGTAGCCCTGGACCACATCGATATCGTCGGAGATTTTTTCCACCAGCCGATCCAGCTCGCGCACATCGTACTGGGCGTCGCCGTCGGTGTAGAAGATCCACTCTTTCGTGGCGGAAGAAAAGCCGCTGCGCAGCGCGCCCCCGTAGCCCCGGTTTGCTTCGTGGTGCTTGATATGCACTTGGGGAAAATGCCGCTCGATCTCTTCCAGCAGGTCCAACGTGTGATCGCCGCTGCCGTCGTCGATGAGGGTGATGTCGTAGTCCAGACCGAGGCGCTCCGCCGTGCGGATAGTCAGCATGACCATGCTGCCCATGGTGCCCCAGTCGTTGTAACAGGGATAGAAGATAGAAACGCTTGCCATGTTCACTCCGTCGTTCTCGGAGTAGACAGTAGCACAAAATTACCCGCGGGTTGCACCCCGCAGCCAGGGGGCAGTGCCGCGCGCAGGGAAGGGCTATCCCGCGTAATGACCGTTTCGAATTGGCCCAGCAGCGCAAGAGGATCCGGCCCCGTCTCGACCACGCGATCGCCGAAGAAATTCAGCAGGCCCGGCAGTCGATCCACGTCGGTTCCGATGCGGGTGGCCGGCGGCAGGGCCGTCACCGCCTCGATCAACGCATATTCCGGGACCATTTCGTCATTCGAGACAATCTCTCTGGCCTGAAACAGGGCCCAATGGAGTCCGGGCCACGCCAGCATCACCACGACCACGAGGGCCAGGACGCGCTTTGGGACCGTCAGGTTTCGCCGCGTCGCGGTTTCCACGGCGCAAAGCAGCCATGGCGCCGCAAAGATGGCCAGTATGGCGTAGGCATTCCACAGGTAGCGATGGAGATGGCCGGGGGTGAAGAAGAACCACCAGTAGAGCAGGAAGATCGCGTAGAGGTAGAGCGTGATTGCGGGTGGGTCATGACGGTGACGGAAGAGCACCGGCACGCTGGCCATCAGCACCGCGAGCCACGCGAGGTGCGCCATGGGATGGGGCAGGACGGCATGGGTGAACGCGCTTGCAACACTGGTGACGCCGAAGAGCAGGTAGTGCTGGTAGATGGCGAGCACGCCGCCCGTTTCAGCAACAACGGTGCCGTGAAGCCCTTGAAACACGCTCCAGCAGCCCAGCACCACCACGCCACCGATCACGGGAAAGAACACCTGCCGCCAGCCGATCCGCCGATGGGTCACTCGGTCGTGCATCCAGGCCCCGAGGAAACTGAAGGCGACTAGAATGATGATGGTCTTGGCCAGAATCGCGCAGCCCACGAGAACCCCCGCCAGGAGAGCCCAAAGCGATGTATAGTGCTTCCAATGCCCAGGCGCCGCCAGACTCCCCTCGGACTGATCGGTCGGATCAGACTGATCGGTCCGATTCTTCCGCTCCGGCGATGGATCCAACGCTCTTCGCCACGCGAGCAAACCCAGCAGTAAAAAAAAGTATGCAGGCACCTCCCCGTAGAGCGTGCGCCCGAGGTAGATCGAAGAATAGGTCCCCAGCAGCAGCAGCACGGATGCCAACGCCGCCCGGGGACCGAAGAGCCCCCGGGTGAAGCCCCAGGTCGCCAGGCACAGCCCGGCAAAAAAAAGCACCATGACACCCCGGGCGACGGCCAGACTCGTGCCAAATATCTTGAACGCCATGGCAATTGGCCCCAGCACCACGGGGCCCACGGAGTCAAAGGAGTCGAAATACTTGAAGCCTGCCTCCGGATGCCCTGAAGCATAGGCACCGTGCTCGGCCAGATTGCGCGCTACGATCAGATGGTGCACTTCGTCCGGCGCCGCGAAGGGATAGTTCCCGAGTCGAATGCCCAACAGGAGCACAATGGCGAACAACAGCCCCAATAACCCCGCGAAGGCGCTGCGGGAAAGTCGTTCGCGAGGCACGAACGCGTGGAGCGGCACTCCAACCCCGCGCCACCGCACGAGGAGCACTCCTGCACCGCATGTAAGCGCAGAAAAGAGTCCCGCGCGCAGCCAGAGTCCGCCGGGCGCATCGATAAAGTCGAGTTCGGGGTGGGCGCGGGTGTAGGCCACCAGCACCAGCGACGCCACTGCCGTGAATGACGCGCACACCAGCGCAATCACCGCGAGCGCCCGCAGAACATCCCCTCGGGTGCAACGAAGCAACGCAATCGTTACACGGGATAATTTGTTGTCAGGAGAATTCGTCACGTAGTGTGGATCCTTGCTTGAGCCCGGAGTATAACAGCGGGCAGCGTGGTGCCGACAGCAAGCACCAGAAAATTACGGTCGTGCCAC
>JBIJDL010000536.1:0-4441 GCA_044344195.1 Candidatus Hydrogenedentales bacterium | reverse complement strand
CACGCGATTCGGCAACGCCGATTCGTATGCCTTGAGCCTCGAAAACGGTGGTTTCAAGGGTGCCATGATCGGGCGCTTTGTTCGTCTGGAACCCGACTTGAAATGTTCGGCGAAGCGGAGGCGGCACAAAAGGGCCGGGCGAGTGGACGTTGGCGTACCTGGAAAACCCTCATACGGACACACGAACCGGCGTTGCCGGATCGCGTGGCACATGTGGAAGACTCGGCCTGTTCCACCGATGTTTGCGGCTATGCCTAAGTCTATGGGTCTTATAATCCACTATGAAAATGGGGTGACCCCACGACCTCCATTCGACCCAAGGTCACCGAATCGGCAAACCACCCGCGGGACGCACCACGGAAAAGCCCACGGTACTCGTCGCGCCCTCGAGCGACACGCAAGTCGCGCGATGCTCGCCCAAGGCCAGCGCCCAATAGATCGGCTTGTCCGGCCCCGATTGGCCCAGGTACTGGTCGTCCATGTACCAGTGTAAGAGCGCGCCCTCCCCAAGCGACGACATGAGCCGCAGTTGGTCTCCCCCGGCCACGCCGCTGAGCACATACTCCGCGCTTTGCGCGGGAACAGTGATGGCGAGACTGCGCGCTTCCAGGTTGGCGAGATCGGCCTTCGCCGCCGACAGCGCCGAAAGGTCCCAGCGGGTCGCGTCGGCGGGTTGGGCCGCGGCCACCGTGATGCCCGCCTGCGATGCGGGGTGGAGCGTGCAGCGCCGGTGCAGCCAGATCGATGCGGGCAGCACCACGCTCGCCGTTTCGGGACAATGCTCCGCCGCGGGCAAACCCGAGCGCGTACACACGGAGATCGAAGCATCGGATGGATCACCCCCCGGCCACGCGGGCGTGGATTTTGGCGGAAGACTGCGGAAGACCTTCTCCGCCAGGGGCAATGCGGCCCGCGCGCCGATGAGTTGGCGCGACTCCTGCCCCGAATTATTGCCGAGCCACACCGCCACGAGATAATGGCGGTTGAACGCGAAAGTCCAGGCATCGTGGTAGCCCGTGGAAGTGCCCGTCTTCCAGCACACGGGGTTGAGGTTGCCGCTGGTGCGCGTCAGACCGGGCGCTACCTCGCTCGGGAAGGGCTGGGCCAGCATGTCGTAGAGCATGCGGCACACGTCTCTGGAAAAGGCCGGACCTCCGGTAGCCGCGGGCGCGCCATCGCGCCACCGCAGCTCGTTTTGCTCACCGAGACTCGCCAGCGACAGATACAGCCGTGCGAGTTCTTCCAGCCGGACCTCGCAATTGCCGATGGCCAGGCCAAGGCCGTAGTCGTCGGCATCACGGGTGATCGTGCCCAGGCCCGTCCCCTGAAGATAGCCCAGAAAGCCCGGCACACCCACGCGCCCGAGCAGCGCCACCGCCGGCACGTTCAGCGAATAGCGCAAGGCCTCCGTCGCCGTCACCACGCCATTGAACGAGCCGTCAAAGTTGCCCGGATTGTAGCCGCCATAGTCTGCCACATCATCGAGCAGCACCTCGCTCGGATAGAGCTGCTGCTGCGCCATGGCCCAGCCATACAGGAAGGGCTTAAGTGTAGATCCCGGTGACCGCGGCGAACGGCACGCGTCCACGTGGCCACCGCCCGGCGTGTTGTCGAAGCTTGCCGAGCCCACCCGCGCCAGAATGTCGCCCGTCTGCACATCCGCCACCAGCAGGGCGCCATTGGTGATGGTGCCATTGAACTGTTTCAGGTGGTGGGGCAAATCCCTTTCGAGGCGCGACTGCAAGGTGGCGTCCAGAGTCAATCTTATCGCGCTCCCCTTCGCCAGCTCTGCCGACAAAGGTACGGCCAGGTGGGGCGCGAGACGCGGAAAATCGTGCCAGGTCGCATTGACGGGCGTGGCGAGGGCCCAGTCTCGCTGGGCCGTGTCGATGAAACCATCGTCATGCATGCGCCGGAGCACATAGTCCCGCCGCAGCTTCGCGCGCTCCGGATGCTCCAATGGGTTCAAGTGACTCGGCGCCTTCGGAAGGCCCGCGAGCAACGCGGCCTCGGGCAGGTTCAGCGTCTGGGCCGACTTCCCGAAATAGCGCCAGGAAGCGGCTTCCACCCCAACGAGATTCATCCCATAGGGCGCGCGACTCAGGTAGGCGCTGAGGATCTCTTCCTTGGCGAGTGACTTCTCCAGCCGCAGCGCGCCGATGGCCTGGCCGATCTTACCCGAGATGGAGCGGCTGTCGTGCCCCCCCAGCTTCACCACCTGCATGGTCAAGGTCGACGCACCGGACGCCACACCCACCTCCGTCACATTCTGCACCACCGCCCGCAGCACCGCCACGGGATCCACCCCGCGATGCCGCCAGAAACGCTGATCCTCCGCCGACTGCGTCGCCTGAAGCAGAAAGGGACTCAACTCGCCGTAGGCGCGCGGCAGTGACCACGTCTCGTCGCCGCTCAAGGAAACCAGGAGACGCTCGCCATGGCGGTCCAGAATCTGCCCCGAAGCAACCGTCCCCGTGTATGGCGCGGGGTCCAACGGCGGCAGGAGATACCAGCCCAGCCATCCACCCAGAACGGCGGCCAATACCGCTGAAAAGGTGGCCGCCACAAGGCGCTTTCGGGTTATGTAGGATCGGAGGGGAACGTACACCAGAGAATTACTCGTTAGACGGATACCATGGTAATCTTCCTACAGCGCGGACTTTTCCGTCACCAGATTTCGCTATAATATCACCCAATGTCGTGAAAAGCAGGAGTTCGTATGTTGACCGAAACCGACATCTACAAATTGCTCAATGACCTCTGCGTCCAATTTGGATTGTGCCTGTCGGGAGACGAGATGAAGCGACTTGCGGATAGCCCACCAACCGATGAGCGTTCGTTCGCGGATGCCGTATTGGCCGCGGAGGGAATGGATCCCGATGCCGCAGACCGCCATCTGTATCGACAGGTGCGTGATCGGATCGCTGAAACGTTCAAACACGCTCACCACGGCTAACCTGCTATATTTTTCACTTTTAACATTCTGCTTTTGGATTATCCTTGCAAATTATCCACGCTGTGGATAAAATACAAGGATGATTGAACGCAGAGCTAAAAAAAACGTGCGCAGCGCCCTCGACAGGCAAGCTGCGGTTGCCCTGATCGGTCCCCGCCAGGTGGGCAAGACTACACTGGCCCTGGACATCGCCCGGGACGCAGAATCCGTTTACCTCGACTTGGAATCGCGGGCGGATCGGGAGAAACTATCCGATCCCCTCCTCTACCTGAGTCAGTTCGAGGATCGCCTCGTCATACTTGATGAGATACATCGCGTGCCCGATCTGTTCCAGGAACTTCGGGGCATTATCGACGAGGGGCGGCGCGCGGGCAATCGCACGGGGCGCTTTCTCCTCCTCGGCTCCGCCGCATTGGACCTGATGCGGCAAAGCGGCGAGTCCCTCGCGGGCCGCATCGCCTATGTAAACCTGGGCCCTTTCGACGTGTCGGAAGTGGGCCTCGATCCCGCAAGCGTAATCCGCCTCTGGCTGCGCGGCGGCTTTCCCGACAGTTTTCTCGCGCGAGACGATGGCGAGAGCCTCGCCCTGCGCCAGGATTTCATCCGCACCTATCTCGAGCGCGACATTCCCCTTTTCGGCCCCAGAGTTCCAGCCGAAACCATGCAGCGCCTGTGGACCATGCTCGCCCACAGCCAAGGCACCCTCCTGAACGCCTCGCGCCTGGCCGTCAGCCTCGCCACGAGCGCCCAATCCGTCACGCGCTACATCGACCTGCTTGCCGATCTGCTGCTCGTGCGCCGCTTGCAGCCCTGGCACGGCAACCTGAACAAGCGCCTCGTAAAATCGCCCAAAATCTACGTGCGCGATAGCGGACTCCTCCACGCCCTCCTCGGCATCGCCGACTACGACACCCTCGCGGGCCACCCGATCATCGGGGCCAGTTGGGAGGGTTTCGTCATCGAGAACCTCCTCGCCATCGCGCCCGAGCGCACCCACGCGAGTTTCTACCGCACGGCGGTGGGAGCGGAGATCGATCTCGTGCTCGAACTTCCGGACGGAAAGGTATGGGCCATAGAAATAAAGCTAGGCACCGTCCCGAAGCTTGAACGGGGCTTCTACCAAGCCCTGGAGGACCTCAAGCCCGATCGCGTCTTTGTGGTGTACTCCGGCGAAGAGCGCTATCCGATGGCGGAGGGAATTGAAGCGGTTGGGTTACGGGAGATGGTGGAGATACTGCGCGGGAACTGACGCACGCAAACCCACTCAGCCAAGCCACGCGCCCTCGACCGAGTACAGTGATATCGTGGATCGACAGTCCCACCAGTATTGCGGGCGACGTTTAGGTCAGGATGTCACTGATGCAAGATTAATCGCAGGCCCGTCAGCATATCGGTGGCGACCCGAGAAGGGGACAGTAGCGTGGCCGAAACGGCCAGGCAATGAATATAGGCAACCCCTGCGCTGTAGTTATCCTGAACGAACTC
>JBIJDL010000173.1:0-11126 GCA_044344195.1 Candidatus Hydrogenedentales bacterium | reverse complement strand
TGGGCACCCTCTTCGCACGGCGGCAACTGGTGGGACACGTGGCGGTTGTTTTTGTGCTGCTGCAAATTCACACCAGCTTTTACAGCACCTACCCCGTGCTCGTGTGGCCCATGATTTTCTCCAACGGCGCCATTGGCCTCGGCTATATGCTGTTGGCCCTCTGGGCCCTGCTGGATCGGCGCTACCGCATTGCCGGACTGCTGTTGGGCCTTGCGCCCGCCGTCCACCTTGGTCAGTTTCCGCCCCTGCTGCTCGTCGCCGCCCTCCAATCCCTGTGGCTGCTGCGCAAGGGGCAGACCCGCGACGTCCTTACCCTGATCCGCTTTGCAATGCCGGGTCTCGCCGTCTCCGTTCTCTTCGCCCTCTTCCTGCGCTGGTTCGCGGTGGATCCGCCGATGGACGGACCCTATTTCAGTCCGGTTGCGCCCGAACTCCTCTGGCGCACCTTCATGGAGCGCTATGCCGGCCACCGCGCCATCCCCTGGACCACGGGGCACATCGTGCTGGTGGGGGCGGTGCTGCTGGCCCTCGGACTCCTCGCGGCACGCCGTGGTGGCGTGTTCCCGGTGGAAGAGTCCCAGGCACCCAAACCCCTGCTGGAAAGTCCCTGGACCTGGGCGCTGCTCTATTGCGCGCTGGCCTCGGGCCTGGTGTGGTCCATCATGGCGGTCCACTATGCCATGGGGCCCGACATACCCTATGTGCTCGTGGGCTGGCTGCCTTATCGCCTGATGAACCATGTGGCCCCCGTGCTGATCCCCCTGCTGGTGGCCATCGGGTATGCGCGGGACGGTCGTATGCCCGCCTATCTACTCCTTGCACTGCTGGCGGCGCTCCTCACGCCATTGGCCGATCTCGTGATGGAGCGCGCAATGATCGCCAAGTATCTCGACAATGGAGAGTATCTCTTTTTCTACCTCTTCGGCGGGACGATGGGCACGGGCATCGTGCTGGCTTATCGGAAGCAGACCACCTTCGGCGCAGTCGCGTGTATCGCCATCGCGGTGATGCTTTCGGCGCTTGCCTGCTTCCACCAGTATGGCGCGGCCTGCACGCTGGCCGGGGTGCTGGCGGCCTGTGTGCCCCTTCCCGGCGCGGTCACCCCGCGCGCCCTCCGCTTTGCCGGCGCGGGGCTGGCCTGCCTCATCTTGATGGCCATGCTGGCCCGGGAAACCGAGGGGCGCCAGCACCTCTTGCGGAGCGAGTTTCACCAGATGGTCGCCGAAGCTATGGAACGGGAAGGCAAGCCGGTGGCCATGATCCTGGTTCAAAGCGATCAAGCGGGCGACCAGATGTTGTTTGGCCATCCAGTCATGGCCGATATGGCCACCATGCTCCACGGCGTCTACCGCCCGGCCATCGCGCCATCGGTTAATGCCATCTTTCAGGACTTCTACGGCGTCTACCTCGATCCCGCCGCGCCCCGGCCCGATCCGCCGCTGGCCTGGCATGAGGTGTGGCCCTCTTATTCGCTGGAGACGTGGCAACAGCTTTCGGTGAAATACGGCGTGGCGTATGTGGCCGCCCCGTCCTTCATGCGGCTGCCGTTGGAGTTACTGGTCCGGGATGACCAACGCAATTTCTACCACATCCCGCCAGCGGTTGAAATTGAAACCCCGCGCGCGCCGTTGGTACGCTGAGCCATGGCATCCTCCGCGCATCCGAAATTGCGATCCATTGTTCTCCATCCGGTCCTGTTCGGGCTTTTTCCCATTCTTTCCCTATTCTCCGCCAACTCAGGATGGGTGGCGCTTCGTGAAGTTCTACTTCCCGCCGCAGGCATCCTGGTCATCACCGGTGTGCTCTGGCTCGTGTTGTGGCCTGTCCTCCCGCCGCCCCGCAAACGGGGACTCGTCATTTCGCTCTTCTGGCTGCCCTTCTTCGGCTACGGCGCGACGCTCGACTTCGTCCGGGCGCAGTTCGACTTTCGGGAGATGCTCAGCCCGGTCCAGGCGGTCGGCATCGGCGTTGTATTACTCGTGGTGGCCTCGGGACTGCTCTACGGATTGCGCCGCGTTGCGTGGACGCTGATACCCCTGAATCGATTTCTGAATCGCGCGTCCGCCATTGTGGTCGCCGTGGCCCTGGCGTCGTGCGTGCTTGCCGCAGTCCGGCGGCAGGCTCCGCCCGAGCCAACCAGTGCTCAGGAGGCCGTAGCGCCTGTTGCAGCACCGGCGATCTCCGTCACAATCGGGCCGGAGCGGCTTGCGGCACTCCCCAACATTTATTTCATCATCTGCGACGCCTATCCGCGCGCCGATCAACTCAAGACCTATTTTGAATACGACAACACCCCTTTCCTTAACCAACTGCGCGATCGGGGCTTTTATGTGGCCGATCGGAGCCGCTCCAACTACGGCAATACACTTCCCTCTCTCGCGTCCACGCTCAATCTGGACTTCCTCGACCCCAAAGTCTTCGACCCCGAAAACTTTCGGAAGAACCAACGGCAACTAATCGACCAGGTGCGGGACAACGTTGTCGTACGCACGCTCAAGGCCCACGGTTATGAATACGTCGCCATTCCCTCGGGCATGTTCCCCACGATGATGGCGGGCGCGGACCGCTTCATTCATCCCGGCACCTTCACGAGTCCGGAAGAGCGGGAGGAACTCTTCGCCCACACCCGCCCAGTGCGCCCGGGCGCTTTCGACATCACCGAGTACCAGAAAGCGCTTATCGACATGACGCCCGTACGCTCCATCATGAACCGCGTGGTCCAATTGTGGTGGTATCAGCTTGTTCCCTTTGCCCTGGAGGAACTGGCCACGCTTCGAAATGAGGGGCGACCCATGTTTGTCTTCGCCCACCTGCTCGCCCCCCACGTGCCCCATGCCTATGACGCGCAGGGAAATTTCGTCGACACCTTCCCGCCCTACAAAGAAGGCTGGCGAACGGTCACCCACTATCTCAATACGCGCCTGATCGAGGTGGTGGACGCAATCCTCGCCAACGAACCCAACTCGATTATCATCATCCAGGGCGACCACGGCAGCAATACGTCCATGCCCAATGCGCGCAAGCAGACGGCGGTGCCGTGGGACGGCGGGTGGCCCGAGTACGTGCGCGATCGCAGCGCGAACCTCAGCGCCTGCTACCTGCCCGGACAAAGCTACGAGGCCCTGCTCTATCCCGAGTTGACGCCCGTGAATCTCTTTCGGATTATTTTCGACACCTATCTCGAAACCAACTATGGAAGGCTGGAAGACGTGACCTTTCTCTCGCCGCGGGACAGCCACGAACTGGTCCGCGTGAAGGAGGTCTACTAGGACATGGCCGGAAGCGAGCCCTTGAGGGTTTCCAGACCGCAGATTGATACGCTTCGTAATCCCTTGCTACGCTGGGCTATGAAGATTCTCAGCCCCCCCCGAACCCATGGTCCTGCACCCGTTTTTTTTCGGGCTTTTTCCGCTCTTCTCCCTGCTCTCCGCCAATCTCGGTTGGGCGGCTTTTCACGAGTCGCTGATCCCTGCCGCCTTCATTCTGATGATCGCGGTTGTGCTCTGGCTCATCCTGTGGCCTGTCCTTCCCGAACCGCGAAAACGAGGTCTGGTCCTGTCGCTGTTCTGGCTGCCCTTTTTTGGCTATGGCGCCACCCTGGATTTCGTCCGCGCTCAACTCAACTTCCGTGAGATGTTCAGTCTGACCCAGGTCCTGATTATCGGTTGTGCCGCGCTCGTGGTTGCCTGGGTGCTGCTCCGCGCGCTACGGCGCTCCCCCTGGAGCTTTGTTCACCTCAACGGATTGCTGAACCGTCTTTCAGCCATCATGCTGATGATCGCCGTCGTTTCATGCGTGCTGGTTGTGACCCGGCGACAGGCCGCACCTTCGCAGGCGCCCGAGCCGCAGCTCATTGCGACGGCACCGGGCACCCGAGTGGAGAGTGTCGCACTTGAACCCGCTCTTCAAGTCACGATCGGACCGGAGCAACGTGCCGCGCTTCCCAGTATCTATTTCATCATATGCGACGCCTATCCTCGCTCCGATGCCCTCAAGGAGTTCTTCGACTACGATGACTCGCCCTTTCTGGATCAGTTGCGTGAGCGTGGTTTCTACGTTGCGGAGCGCAGCCGATCCAACTACTGCCTCACCTTGCCTTCTCTCGGCTCCACGCTGAACATGAAGTATCTGGACGACCCGGAGAGCAGCGAGCCCGCCTACGTGAAGAAAAACCACGGCTTGCTCATTTCCCTGCTGCAGGACAATCTGGTCGTGCGCACCTTGAAAGCCCAGGGCTATGAATTTGTGGCCATCGCCTCGGGCCAGTTTCCCACCATGATGGAAGGAGCGGACCGACTCATCCGCCCCGGCGCCGCCTACAAAAGCGAGTATCAACAGCACTTCGACGGCCGTACACCCGCCCGCTTTGTTCGTCCGGGGGCCTTCAATATTACGGAGTACCAGCAGAGCCTCATCGACATGACCCCCGTTCGCTCCATCATGAACCGCATGGGGCAATTGTGGTGGTACCAGCTCGTTCCCTTTTCACTCGATACGCTCGTCTCCCTTCGGCGCGACGGACGGCCCATGTTTGTCTTTGCGCACCTCCTCGCGCCCCATCGGCCCCACGGATACGACAGCGAAGGCAATCTGGTTGAAACTTTCCCGCCTTACAAAGAACGTTGGCGGGCAGTCACCCAATTTCTCAATACACGGCGGATCGAAGTCGTCGATGAGATACAGTCGAATGAGCCCAACACCATTATCATCATCCAGGGCGACCACGGCAGCAACGCCGCAATTCCTACGACCGAAAGTAACTGGCGGGGCGACACCCGGGATTACATCCGTTCCCGAAGCGCGAACCTGAGCACGTTCTACTTTCCCGACCATGGGTATGACGGACTTCTCTATCCGGAGATCACGCCCATCAACACATTTCGAGTCATTTTCAACAAGTACCTGGGCACGAATCTTGAACTGCTGGAAGACGTTACCTTCATGACACCGCCCGACAGCGCCGATCCTGTCAAAATTACCGAGGTTTACTAAATCCGGGCCGGTCTCGCAGATTGAATCTTGCCCCGACTCGGTGTTAGCTTGGGCCATGACTTCAAACTTGACCGTTCGATTCGAAAACCTTGTCCTGCACCCTTTTTTCTTCGGGCTCTTTCCCGTATTCTCTCTGCTCTCGGCCAATCTGGTTTGGGCGTCCTTTCGCGAGGCCTTTTTGCCCGCACTGGTGGTGCTCGCCATCGCGTCGGCGCTGTGGCTCTTGCTGTGGCCCATCCTGCCCGATGTGCGCAAGCGGGGCCTGGTTGTTTCTTTATTCTTGCTTCCTTTTTTTTCCTATGGCGTTGTTGTCGATTTCCTGCGCGAGCGGCTCGATTTCCACGACATGCTGGGCCGTGGCCAAGTGGTTGGAATCGGCGTAGCCGTGCTCCTATTCGCCGCCGCGTTTGTTTGTCTGCTGCGGCGCGCACCGTGGACCTTTGCACGTGTGAACACCGCACTGAACCGCCTTTCCGCCTTCATGCTGGCCATCGCGCTCCTGTCGTGTCTTGTGGCGGTGGCGCGAGGCTACGCAATGGGGGAGCGGGCGGCAGCCGTGCCGGTGCGACTCGACGCGGCGCAGCGGGCCCAGCTTCCCAATGTCTATTTCATCCTCTGCGACGCTTATCCGCGCGCGGACTATCTCCGGGACTATTTCGAATATGACAATACGCCCTTCCTGGGCCAGTTGCGCGAGCGCGGCTTCTTTGTGGCGGATCGCAGCCGCTCGAACTATTGTCACACCCTGCCTTCGCTGGCTTCGACGCTGAACCTCGACTATCTCGACCCGAAAATCGTGCCGCGCCAATTCAGCGAGAACTTTCCGCTGCTGATTCCCCTCGTGCGCGACAATCTGGTCGTGCGCACGTTGCGGGCCCACGACTACGAATTCGTCGCCATCGCCTCGGGGCTATTTCCAACGAAGATGGAAGACGCCGACCGCTTCATCCGCCCTGGCGCCTTCAACAACACGGAATATCAGCAGAATCTCATCGACATGACCCCGGTGCGCTCGATCATGAACCGCATGGACCAGTTACTGTGGTATCAGCTTGTGCCCTTCACGCTGAACACGCTCGCGGACCTGCGCAGCGAGGGTCGGCCCATGTTTGTCTTTGCCCATCTCCTCGCGCCCCACCTGCCCCATGCCTATGATCGGGACGGGAATTTTGTAACGAATTTCCCGCCTTACAAAGAGGGCTGGCGCACCGTCACCGAGTATTTAAACAAACACCTGATCGAAGTGGTGGACGAGATCCGAATCAACGAGCCGAACTCTATCATCGTCATCCAGGGCGACCACGGGAGCAACACGGCCCTGCAGAGCCCCCAGGAGTATGCGGCTGACCCATGGCGGGGAGAGTGGCGCGATTACGTGCGCGATCGCAGCGCCAATTTGCTCTCGGTCTACATACCCGAAAGGGACCCAGCGGCGCTCTTCTACCCCGAGATGACACCGGTCAATTTGTTCCGGATTCTCTTCGATTCCTACCTCCAGACGGACTTCGGCAAGCTCGAAGACGTGACCTGGATCACGCCCCAGAACAGCCGGGAGCTGCTCCAGGTGACGGAGGTATTTTAAGACATGACATCGACCGCGACGCCATCCCGCCGCCTCGTTCTGCACCCTTTCCTCTTCGGACTCTTCCCCCTTTTTTCGTGGCTTTCCGCCAACCTGCTCTGGGCAGCCTTCCATGAAGCCTGGCTGCCCGCGGTCGCCGTGCTTGCCCTCGCGGGGGTCCTATGGCTCGCCCTGTGGCCCATTCTGCCCGATGCGCGGAAACGGGGTCTGGTCATCTCCCTGTTCTGGCTGCCCTTTTTCGGCTATGGCGCGGTCATGGATCTGGTGAGGGCGCGGCTAGATTTTCATGAGATGCTGAGCACCGCCCAGATCGCGGGCCTCGGTGCGGGTCTGCTTCTCATCGGTGCGGTGCTGCTCTACGTCTTGCGCCGTTCTCCCCGGAACTTTGGACCCCTTACCACCTTCCTGAATCGCCTTTCGGCCATCCTTCTGGCCCTTGCGGTGGGGTCGTGCTTCCTCGCCATCGCCCGGCAGCAGGCCGCGCCGGATCACGCGAACGCCGAACCGGTGCGCCTCAGCCCGGAGAAGCTCGCCGCGCTGCCGAACATCTATTTCATCATCTGCGACGCCTATCCCCGCGCGGACTACCTCCAGGATTACTTCGAGTTCGACAATACGCCCTTCCTCAATCAATTGCGCGAGCGCGGCTTCTACGTGGCCGATCGCAGCCGCTCCAACTACTGCAACACCCTCCTCTCCCTCGGATCCACACTGAATCTGGATTTTCACGACCCAGCGATCGTCCCGATGACCTTCAGCGAAAATTACCCCGTGCTCATTCCCGTCGTGCAGGACAATCTCGTGGTGCGCACGCTGCGGGACCACGGCTACGAGTTCGTGGCCATTGAATCGGCCATGTTTCCCACCAAGTTCGAGAGCGCCGACCGCTATATTCGTCCCGGCGCCTTCAACCGCACCGAATATCAGCAGAGCCTCATCGACATGACGCCGGTACGCTCGATCATAAACCGAATGAAGCAACTGCGCTCCTACCAGTTCGCCCCCTTCACCCTCGATGCCCTGGAGGCCGTGCGGAGCAAGGACCGGCCCATGTTCGTCTTTGCCCACATCGTGGCACCTCATCGGCCCCACGCCTACGACGAGAACGGCAACTTTGTGGATCATTTCCCGCCCTACAAGGAAGGCTGGCGCACGGTTACCAAATTTCTCAACAAGCGATTGATTCAGGTCGTGGACGCGATTCAGGCCAACGAGCCCAACTCGATCATTATCATCCAGGGCGACCACGGCAGCAACTCGTCCATGCACGGCGCGGTCAGTAACTGGGAAGGCGACTGGCACGACTACGTGCGCTCGCGCAGCGCGAACCTGAGCGTCTGCTACCTGCCGGGGAAAAGCTATGAAGGGCTCCTTTACCCCGAGCTCACCCCGGTGAATCTGTTCCGAATTCTCTTTGACACCTATCTCGAAACGAACTACGGCAAGCTCGAAGACGCCACGTGGATCACGCCGCAGCAGGGTGGCGCGCTGATGAAGGTGACGGAAGTGCATTAGGCGGCGCGTAGAAAACGTCCAACCGGGTCTTTGCAATCAAATACCAGCGCCCGCTACGATGAATCATGGCTTCCAACACACCAATTCCACCTCGCACTATTGTACTGCACCCCATTTTTCTGGGACTTTTCCCGCTGTTTTCGCTCTTGTCCGCCAACATGGTCTGGGCGGGCTTCAGCGAGGTGCTTTTGCCCGCCGGGGTCGTGCTCGCCATCACCGCCGCGCTGTGGATCGTACTGTGGCCCCTCCTCCCCCAGCCCCACAAGCGGGGCCTCGTGCTCTCGCTCTTCTGGCTGCCTTTCTTCGGCTACAGCACTATCGTTGACACGCTCCGTGCGCTCCTGGGCTACCGAGAAATGCTGGGTGGGGGAGCACTGGCGGCGGTGGCGCTGCTGGCGGCAGCAGGCGGGCTGGCCTTTATTTATGGACTGCGACGGGCTCCCTGGAATTTTGTCGGCGCGACGAAATTCCTGAATCGTATTTCGGCGCTGGCCCTCAGCGTGGCGTTACTTTCCTGCGCGATGAACTATGCACGCCAGGCACCCTCCCGCACAACGGCCCCAGCGATGACCGGCGTTCCCGCAAACGCCGACAAGCTGCCCAACATCTATTTCATCATGTGCGATTCCTATCCCCGCGCGGATTATCTGCAATCGTACTTCGGCATGGACAACTCGCCCTTCCTGGATGGGCTGCGCGAGCGGGGCTTCTACATCGCGGAGCGGAGCCGCTCCAACTATCCCAACACCATGCCGTCCCTGGCCTCAACCTTGAATCTGGAGTATCTCGACAATGCCCTGGCCCCCGGCGGGTGGGACGAGTACTACCCGGAACTGATCCCGCGGATGCAGGACAACCTTGTCGTGCGCTCGCTGCGCGCGCGGGGCTACGAGTATGTCGCCATCGCCACGGGACTCTTTCCCACGGATATGACCGGGGCCGATCGTTACATTCACCCCGGGGACAAGCCCTACACCGAATATCAGCAGCGCCTCATCGAAATCACGCCAGTTCGGTCTATCTTCAACCGGATGAAGAAGCCCCACCACCACCGCCTCGCTCCCTTCGTCTTTGACACGCTGGAGGGACTGCGGCGCAATGAACGGCCCATGTTTGTCTTCGCCCACGTGCTGCTGCCGCACCTGCCCCACGGTTACGACGCCGAAGGCAACATCCGGCTGGACTACCCGCCCTACAAAGAGGGCTGGCGCCAGATGACGGAACTGGTGAACCGGCGGCTCACGGAAATCGTGGTCACCATCCAGCGCCACGAGCCAAACTCCATTATCATCATCGAAGGCGATCACGGCCCCCGGACTTCCTGGCAGGACGCAAATACGATGGATCTACTGCCCTGGGAGGGCACCTGGGAGGAGTACATCCGCGATCGCAGCGCCAACCTGAGCACCTTTTATTTTCCCGACCGCCACTATGAGGGACAGCTCTACCCCGAGATTACGCCGGTGAACACCTTTCGCGTAATTTTCAACAAGTACTTTGGCGGAAACTACGAGATGCTCGAAGACGTCACCTACCTGTCCCCCCAGGGCAGCACGGAGATCATTCGGGTCGACAAGGTGCATTGATTCGGTGGCCAATCCAGCGTTACCATCCGCCATGACCGAACGACCCGCAAATCGAAACCGCACTATTGTCCTTCACCCTTTTTCCTTCGGGCTCTTTCCTCTATTCTCGCTGCTCTCGGCCAACATGGTCTGGGCGGGCTTCAGCGAGGTGCTGCTGCCCGCCGCCGTCGTGGTCGCGGCCACGGCACTGCTGTGGTTCGCGCTCTGGCCACTCCTGCCACAACCTCAAAAGCGGGGACTCGTCCTCTCCCTATTCTGGCTGCCGTTCTACGGGTACAGCCTCGTCGTCGACACCCTGCGTCATTTGTTCAGTTTCCGCGAACTACTCGGTCCCGGCACCGTGGCGGCCATCGCAGTCATTGCCGCGTTGATCGCCACAGGCGCTATCTGGGGACTGCGGAGGTCGCCCTGGTCTTTTCAAGGTGTCACCACGGCCCTGAACCGAATTTCCGCATTGATCCTGATGGTCGCGCTGGCTTCCTGCGCAGTGGCCTTGGTGCGGCAGGCCCAGGCGCGCCCAAGTGTGACCATGCCCATCCCCGCCGACAAGGCGCTGGATCCCGCAGCGCTGCCGAACATCTATTTCATTGTGACCGATTCCTATCCGCGCTCGGACTATCTGAAATCCTGGTTCGACATCGACAATACCCCCTTCCTTGCTCAGCTTCGCGAGCGCGGCTTCTACATCGCGGAGCGGAGCCGCTCCAACTATCCCAACACGCTGCCATCCCTCGCGTCGACCCTCAACATGGACTACCTCGACAACGCTATCGCGACGGAAGGCTGGGAGGACGCCCGCTATCCCTCGCTCCTTTCCCAGATACGGGGCAACACGGTGGTGCCGATGCTCCGGTCCATCGGTTATGAGTTCGTTGCCATCGCCTCCGGCGTTTTCCCCACGGAATTGGGCGAAGCGGATCGCTTTATCCATCCGGGCGGCTGGCGGCCCACGGAGTATCACCAGCAATTGATCGATGCAACACCCATTCGCTCCATCCTCAATCGGATGAAGAAGAGGCGCTTCCACCACCGGGTACCTTTCGTGTTCGACGCGCTGCAATCGGTCCGGCGCGAAGAGCGGCCCATCTTTGTCTTTGCACACCTGATGGCGCCCCACCTGCCCCACGCCTATGACGTGGAGGGCAATGTCCTCCAGGAGTTTCCGCCCTACAAGCCGGGCTGGGCGCAGATGACGGAATTTGTGAACCGTCGGCTCATCTCGGTGGTGGACGCCATTCAGAATCACGAGCCGAACTCCGTCATCATTATCGAAGGCGATCACGGCCCCAGGACCAGCTGGCAGAGCACCTTCTCCAACGAACTGCTGCCCTGGGAAGGCCCCTGGGAAGAGTACGTCCGCGATCGCTGCGCCAACCTGAGCACCTTCTACTTTCCCGATCGTCAGTACGACGGCCTGCTCTATCCCGAGATCACGCCGGTGAACACCTTCC
>JBIJDL010000681.1:0-3124 GCA_044344195.1 Candidatus Hydrogenedentales bacterium | reverse complement strand
AGAGAGGTAGGACCCTCCATTCAAGGAATCGGGGAGAAGGGGGGTGTTCAGGGCGAGCATGGACAGGGCGGGAATATTCTCGGGCGGAACACCCTCGCAGGCGTTGTCGAAAAACCGCGAAATCCAGCCTTGGCCGGAGGGCAGAATCCTGCTGCCCGGAGAGGTGCCAAACTCAACAAAGTCGGTCGATAGGAAGTGGGATCCATTGGGGTTTGGGTAGCCCACGTTTTGAAGAAACGCCACGTTCCCCTCATCGTACCAGTTCCGGATGCCAACCAGTCGGGGATGGAACGAATTCAACCCATCGCCGATATCAATCGGATTGTCCACCTGAATGGCCACATTCGGCCGCGCATTGAAGTAGTTGTCGTCCTGATGGGGGATGAGCGTATTCAGTCCATCGTTGCCTCCCGCCAACTGAATCAGCACGAGTATTCGGTCCCCGAGCCCTTCGCCGGTCAGCGCCTGGGCCGACTTCGCCACCCACACCGGCACGGATGCGGCCGTGGAGATATAGGCGAGACTGCCGAGAGTCGACTTTATGAAATCACGTCGTGTAAGTATCATCTTGCGATCCTTCCGGGTGTACTGTTCCCGTGCCGGGGGTCATTTCATTTGCCACATGGGCGTGGACATGAGCAGGAAGATAAGCCCGCGCACCTGGGTCTGGAAGCGAGTTTCGGAATTGAAGATGGTGGAAGCGGCGTCTTCGAGGAAATCCGTGAGTTCGGCGGTCGCGCCGGGCGCCCACGTTTCGAGGTCGTCCTGGATAATGATATCGACGAAGTATTGAATCATGCCCGTGTGGTCCTCCGGGTCGAGGAAACCGCCATTGGCCGTGTTCAGTGCGCTTATTTCCGCGTTCAACGGCGCGCGGAGCAGGTTGGACTCGACGAAGGCATACCGGTTCAATAGGTATTCCGCATTAATCCAGGGCAGGCCATGGCGCCAGCCGGACACGTCGAGCGGATTGAAGAGTTCCATACCCATTTCGCGCATGCGGTTGATGGGCGACTCGCCGCCGAAGAACTGGGGGTTGTAATCGAACGTCTCCGGCCCCCGGCCCGCAGCCGCCTGGGAATACTTGAGCGCGCTGATACAAAAATCCGCGGGCGGCTTCACGATGGAGAAATAATTGTCACGGTTCTGAAATTCTTTGGACAGAAAGAGTTTTCGCAGGCATGCCCGAAAATCATAGGGGAATCGGCGCATGGGAAACTCGGCATCGTCGCTCCCCCGCATGTAGTCCGCAAGCTCCAGCACGATGGGATCGGGCGGATCGAGTACGACGTTCTGGTTGAGGAACCAGCGGAGCAGTTTCCAGGACATATGAACCGCAGAGGAGGGAAGGGTGTTGAATGGTGCTTCCAGTTCGCTGACGTCGGGATTGACACTGACACGCGCCAGAATGAGGTCCACCACCTGCTCGAGTTCGCTTCCGGTCAAGCTCTCAAGAACCGGCAGACCGAAGACGGTCTTGATGCCCAGCACGTGGTTACCGACGCGGAAACCATAGTCAAAAGCGTCTGGAGCACCGTCATCGCGGAAATTCGGAAGGGATTCACCGGTGAAACACTTGGCAATCTCGCGAACGTCTTCCTCGCTGTAGTTGTCCACCCCCATGGAGAAGAGCTCCATGACTTCACGGGCATAATTCTCCTGGGCGCGTCCTTCGCCGAGGCCGTTGACCCAGTTGTCAAGGAATATCAGCATCGCGGGCTCGCGAGAGATCCGGATCAGGGTTTCTCGGAAGCTGTCAACGCCGATTTCTCGCAGCAGCTTGTTTTGATCCAGCAGAATCCGGGCGGTGGTCACCCGCCGGTCAAGCGTAGACTGAAACTGGGCGATCACCGTATCAAGGCGGGCATAGGTCGAGACAAAGTGATCGTGGAGGAAAAGGTTAAACTGTTCCTGGAAAGGCTGACTTGTGAAAAACATCCGGTAGAAGAGGTGGGCCGCCAGAGACCGCGAATCCACTGGATTTCGGGTCTTTCCTTCGTTTGAATCGTCGTTCGGCAAACTTGCGAGTGAACCGCCAAAGCTATCTGGTCCCGCCGGTCCCTCCAGATGGGGATCCTCGGGAAGAAAATCGACCAGTGCATCCACGGCCGCTTCCATGGAAAGTTGGGAGCCATCGCCTACGGCGGCGTCTATCTCCGAAGGAATGCCGCCGAAGCCTGCCCGCCGCAGCAGGTGGGCAGCTTCTTGCGCGGACCATGGTCCGTCAACGTCTACTTGATACGGGTCTAGCAGTGCCATCTTAAAGATCCCCGAAACCGTTTTCCATGCTTCATGACTGATTCCTCACCACAGAGGCCCAGACAGAAAAAATACATCCAAGGCGACGAGCGAGGTGCTGATCGCTTGACGGGAATAAATTATTCACAGTATCTGAAGGTAATGATATAAGAGTTTGGGCAAAATTACAATTGCTTAAATATATCCTCATTGCGCATAGAAAGAAAAAAGTTATTAGTGAGAATTTATGTGCGAGGATCAGTCGCGGTCGGGATCAGAGATGCACGAGGGATACACCGCTGAAATAGTGGCGCAGGATGGCGTCGTAGGGGTGCTTGTTGAGGGCCATGCCGTGGGCGCCGTGCTGGCAGAGTCCCACTCCATGACCAAATCCCGCCCCCTTGATTTCCACGACGCCCTTCTGAATTGTGAAAGTGCATAGGGCGCTGGGCAGGTTCTCGAAGGCGCGGCGGATGTTCAATTCTTTCGCGATTACTACGCTTTTCCGGTCTCCCGTGACCCGGAGGGACTTGACGCGCCCGCTGACGCCGCGCTCAAGCACGTCAATGGATTTCAGCTTGCCTAATCCGTGCTCGTTGTTGAACTGGGTGGAGAGTTTGGCCACGGAGATTTCGCGGGTCCACCGATAATTGGCCGCGTCCCTGGCGCAGTAGGAATCGGGCGATTTCGCAATCCACTGGAAAATGTCGCCCGGCGCATCACCTTTTTTCTCGCCATCGAAGCGTCCACGGAGGGCCTCTTCGGGGCCGCCTTCCCAGACATTCTCGTTGCTCTCAGTATAGCCGCCGCAGTTGGCGGAGAAGACCGTGGGCACGATGCTGTTATCGGGGTTGACGATGACCATGCCGTTCGTCTCCGCCACGGC
>JBIJDL010000680.1:0-3126 GCA_044344195.1 Candidatus Hydrogenedentales bacterium | reverse complement strand
GATGAAGTTATCGCAGCGATCCACCGTCAAGGCGTCCGGCGCTTCGTCGCCCTTCTTGTTCTGATCGCCAAGGCGCAGGCGGATAAATCGGATAATGAAATCAGACGCGTCGCGAAGGTGAATATTGTAGTCGCGAATCGTGATCCCCTCGCCCGGCGCGGACTGGCCCGCGATGGTAAGCCCCTTCCCCTCGAAGCGGAGTATGGACTTCAGCGCGATGGTGCCGGATACATCAAACACGATCGTGCGCGGCCCGCTTGCCGTCTCCACACCCTCGCGCAACGAGCCAGGGCCGGAATCGCCGAGTTGGGTCACGTGGTACACATCGCCCCCGCGTCCGCCCTTCGCAAAGCGGCCATAGCCCTCCGCGCCGGGGAACACGAGCTGCTGTCCTTCGGACTGAACGAGAAGTCCAAGTACAAACGCGAACAAGACGATACGACGCATCATGTGACATCTCCAATTCAAAGACTTGATTCCCGGTTGGGGAGCGAACACCAAGAAAACTCTGCCATCGTTCGGATCGCACCAGAACCGTAGCACGGCACCTCAGTACCGCACAAACCCAGCGGAGCAACGGGGCTGCCACCCGCCCCTGTCGAGCTTACTCCCCCATTAGACACGAAAGCCTTCGGTCAGGTGCCGCGATATTTTCATTCTTTCGCACTTGTCACCCGACACCCGTTTCGCCGTACAATGGCTGGTGCTGCAACGCTGTGACCGAATCAACCAGGGAGGCTGAAATGATCCTGCGCGCAAGACTGACTATCGCTCTAAGTTGCCTGATTCTCACGACCGCCGTCCAATCGGCGCGAAGCGAGATGCCGCTCGGCGATCCGGGGCGTTCTGCCACGTACCGCATCACGGATCAAAACGTGGAGGCTGGCTCGACCGTGGAGAACCTCCGCGTGACGGTGGGCGATTCCGAAACCTGGAATGGAACGGAAGGGCAGTGGCTCCAATTGGACGCGACGAAGAAGAACGGAGCGCGATTCTCCGTCTGGCTGCTCTGCGAGGCACCGCCCGCTTCCACCTCTTCCGCCGAGGCCACGGTCCTGCGTTATCTCCTCCAGGAGGGCGATGCGCGTCCGGCCGAATATCGCCATGGGGTGACGCAACGCGCCGTCCTGCCCGGCAGCGGCGCATGGCCCTTTCTCTTTCCGCAGCCGTCAGAAACAACGGCGGCGGACACGCTTCCGGAGGCCGCGAGCTACCTGGGCCATGCCTATCTTCGGGAGGAATTCGTTGAAGCCCTGCCACAACTGCCCGAGGCCCCCATCGTGCGCCTCCTCCGTCCCGATGTGCTCACGGGCGTCCCGCACAACACACGCCAGGTGGATGAAACGCGCCGTCACGATGGATCGGATTACGAATACATCCCGCTGACCGAAGACGATTTCAAAACCATGATTGAAGCGGGACTCAATTGCTTCAGCGCGGACGCGGCTCAGGCGGAGTGGTTCGATGACGCCGGCGTATTTTACTGGGGCGGTGGCGCTGAAATGCCCTACCCTGAATGCCTGTACCGCCCGCTCTACATCGGCCCCGCATTGTACCTGGATGAGCCCTCGGTTCACGTGCGCGATTACGTCCTCCGGCCCCGCTTCAAGGAGGACGAATCCCTGCGCCGAGCGGTCACACCCCAGATGGCGATGGCGGAACTGGAGAAGCTCTACGCGGAAACTATCGCGAACGGCGCGCCCACGCAGTTCGTGAAGAGTCTGGCGGGCCGGTCCGACGTCGATCTGGGGGCGATGACCTTTGTCCAGCCAAACATCTACAGTTGGGAGACGATGGTGAGCTCCGCGGCCTACGAGCTGCTCTACCATCCCGAGACGCCCGACGCCATCGTCTTCGAGCCGCCCGGCCGTCTGGGAACGCGCCGGACGCTGCCCGAGATGAACATGAGCTTCGGCTGCCAGATCCCCGTGACCGGCAGCGACCATTTCATCGATATTATCATCGGCTTCGTGCGGGGCGCGGCCCGCGTCAGCGGCAAGCAATGGGGCATCAGCACCTACGGTGGCGTGGACCGGACCGAGTCCGCCGCCTTCATCTCCCGCGCCTACGAAACTGGCGCCACGCGATTCTTCTACTGGGACAGCGCGATGACCGCCTGTGTTCCCTTCACCGAAGTACTCGACCGGACACGCCACCTCACAGCCCTCGCAAAGGACTACCCGGCTCGCGATCTGCCCCGACTGCTCCGCGCCGCCGAAGTAGCCATTCTGCTCCCGCCCGGCTACAGCCTCGGCCACGTGCACATGGGCAAGGGGCCGCTATGGGGCTTACCCGAACTCAACCTGGAGCGCGTCAATCGCGAGGGCAAGACCTATAGAACGGTGATGGGCAATTTCTTCACCGAAATCGAGCGCTGCATTCGCCAGGGCGTGGCCTTTGATCTGTTGTGGGATCTGCCGCAGGTGAAGATCGAAGAACAGGGCTACCGCGAAGTGATTCGCGTCCGCGAAGATGGCAAGGTCGAAACAATGGTCGATGGCCAATCGGACACGTTGGACGGCCCGCGAATCCCCGGGCGACCCGCGGGCGAAGCGCCCTCCCTTGAAGTCACTCTTGGGGAATCCAGGGGCGCAGCCCCATGCTCCATCACGGTGTCAGCGCAGATACGCGAAGGCAGTGCCCCGGTCTACTACGCGCCCCTGCCCGACAACGACGGCGTCCACCAGAAGCTGCAGGTACTCTGGGAAGTCTACGGCCCCAACGAAGAAGACTATGCCTTCCGCGCGCCCGAGATCGACTTTGCGCCTGCAACGGTTGAAGGCTACGGGGAGTTCAAGGCAGACGCGACCCTGCACTTCACCAAACCGGGCCGGTATCGTCTACGCGCCGCCACCACGGACCTGGCGGGACGTTCCGCTGTGGTGTGGAAGGAAATCGAAATCCGGTAACTCTCGGTAAGGGTTAAATTTCTTCTTTGGTAACACTTTAGCCGATTGAAGTTGCCCCACCGGAAACAACACCTGAACTGCCCGTCCGTGTGGCTTTCCGCCCCCCGCATTACCCGGCATACGGATGTCTTCGGCGGCAACCCCGGGCTATCAAGGCGCGGGGGCGGGGGGGGGGGGTGTGGGGGGGGGCCGAGGCGCCCCACGGGTGGGTTAGGGG
>JBIJDL010000172.1:0-11135 GCA_044344195.1 Candidatus Hydrogenedentales bacterium | reverse complement strand
TTCCACATCGAGCACGAGCGCAGCCTCCATGAAATCTCTCCCGCCAAAATTGGGTAGGCGCCGCCCCGCGCTCGCGGGCACCGACTTCCACTCGCTCATGAACACGGTCGATCCCGACCTGAAAGAGATCGACGAGCGCGAGTTCGTCAAAGCGACCGATTTCCAGTCCCTCAAGCGGGATCCTGGCCCGAGGGTCCGCACGCCACCGCGGACGATGACGGATTTCATCGTTGATTTCATGACGCCCTTCCTGATCTTTATAATGTGCTACTCGGTGCTCTTCTTCCTGCTTGATGTGCGCTTCATCTACACCGAGGTGAACGACAAGATCTTCCGCTGGGTCGCCTTCTTCTTCCTCATGGGCATCGTCGCCTCCAACCGGATTCTGGCGAAGGACGCCGCGCCTGACGGCTACCTGCTTCCCATTATTTTCGCGGGCACGATGGGGCTTTACACCCTATCCACGTCGGCGATGTACGAAAACAGCGGCTCCGTCGCGCGCCATTTTCTCAACGACGCGCCCTGGCTCGCCACGGCCTTCAACATCGGCGTGGTGGTGCTCATCTGGTGGGTAGTCAACCGCCTGACCCACGAGTGCTGCATCGATGAGAACAAGACGGCGGGGGACGTGGGCATCCTCACGGGCACTGCCCGAAAATTCCAGGACGCGCTCCGATCCAAAGAAAAGGATCCCCTCGCGCACCTTTACGAGACCGACGAGCACGCCGCCTTCGCCATGGCCCAGGGCAAAGAGTTCATGCCCATGAACGTGCTCGAAGCCTTTGATCCGACCGAAGGCTGGAAGCCGAAAGCCAAGGCTAAGCCCAAGTTCAATCTCGACGCATCCCAGCGCCTTTCCACGAAGCACCCCGGTATTTCCATCCTCTACTTTTCAGTGCCCGTCATGTTTATCTTCACCCTCGGCATCCGCGTCGTGCAGCAGGGCGGGGAGAGCTGGGTTCAGTCGGGGCACCTCTACGCGGGTATTTATACCGCCGCCGCGCTCCTCCTCCTGCTCCTGACCAGTCTCGGCGGACTTCGCGAGTATTTTCGCTCGCGCATGATCGCCATGCCCGCCCTCATGGGCTATTTCTGGATCGGACTCGGCGTCATTATGGCCGCGATGGTCATGCTCGCCGCCGCCCAGCTCCGCAAGCCCGATCTGCCTCCGATCGCCATCGTGGAAGAACACCAGACCGACTTCTGGACCCGCGGCTCCACCTTCGAGCTGGCCGCCACCACGGCCAAGCCCATGGAGCTGCTGGCCCAGTCGAAGTTTATGGACAACCTCGGCAAGGGCGTGCTCGCGCTCTTCGGGATTTTCGCGCTCTATGGCGTACTCAAATTGATGGCTTCCGGTGCTGCCTGGATCGCCCGTCGACGCCACCGCTTCCCCCGATTCGTCGTCCGATTCTTCGATGGATTGGAGCGGGTCCTTTCCGCCATCACCAGCGTGCCGTCCATGCCGAAGATTCGCTGGCGTCCCCGCATCGATCGCGGCATCGCCACCAGCAGCCAGTATGAAAATTCCCTGGGCCGTCCGCCGGGCGACGAGCCCCTGACCCTCGACGATCATGTGGCCTATGCCTATGAGGCCCTGGGCGCCCTGGCCTACGATCTCGGCGTGCCCCGGGGTACGGGACAGACGCCCTACGAATTCATTGATGCCTTTCCCAGGCCCCTGCGCAAATTGAAGAAGGATGCCCGCGAATTGACCCGGCTCTATGTGCAATCGGCCTATTCCCGACAGCCCCTTCAGCCCTCCGACGAGCAGGCCCTCCGAAAATTCTGGATAGCCTACAACCAGGCGCGGCGGCGCGTGTTGCGATAACCCTTCCCTTGGCCCCAGTCCCAAAGGCCCATGACCCATACGACTCATAAGACCCATAAGACCCATTTAATTGGCTTGAACCGCGAATCCCGGATTTCCTAGACTACGCCACAAACCATTTTTTCAAAGGAAGCTCGAATGCAGTACCGGAAACTCGGGGTATCCCATCTGAAGGTCTCCGTACTGTCGTTTGGCGCGTGGCAGTTGGGGGATCAGGCCTACTGGGGCGGCGGAACGCCCTACCGGCCTCTGGAGGCGGTGCGCGCGGCGCTCGACAGCGGCATTAATCTTTTCGACACGGCCGAAGTCTATGGCAATGGCGAGTCGGAGCGCGTGCTGGGCAAGGCCCTCGGGGCCGATCGCAAGCGCGTACTGGTCGCCACCAAAGTCCTGCCCCAGAACTGTACCCCCGACCGGCTCCGGGCCTCGTGCGAGGCAAGCCTGCGTCGCATGGGGACGGACTACATCGACCTCTACCAGATTCACTGGCCTTTTCGCCAGAAGCCCGTGTGCGACCTGCAGGGGAATCCCCTCGCGGTGCAGCCCAATGTCATGGAGGCCTGTGAGGTTCTTCGCACCCTTCAGAACGAAGGCAAAGTGCGTAACGTCGGGCTGTCCAACTTTGGCCAGCAGGATATGGACGAGTGGTTCTTTCATGGGGGCGCCGAGTGCAATCAGATAGGCTACAATATCGTCAGCCGCGCCGCCGAGTATAAGCTGATCCCCCTCTGCACGCGGGTTCAACTCGGGGTGCTCGCCTACATGCCCCTCCTGCAGGGCCTGCTCGGCCATCCTTGGGATTCCATCGACTCGCTCCCCGTTGCCCGTCGCCGCACCCGCCACTTCAGTGGCCGACGGGAAGGCGTGCGCCACGGCGGCGCGGGCTTTGAATCGTTGCTCCTGGAGACCATGACCGACCTGCGGCAGTTCTCCGAGGCCATCGGCGTGCCCTTCGCCACCATGTGCATTGCCTGGGTACTTGCCCAGCCGGGGATAACGAGCGCGATTGTCGGGGGGCGCTCGCCCGATCAGGTGCTCCGCAATATCCGCGCCGCAGACCTGAATCTGGGGCCCGCGGGCATCGCCCGGCTCAATGAGCTCTCCGGACCGCTCAAGATCGCCATGGGCGACAATGCCGACCTCTGGCAGGACGACGCGTCAAGCCGCATCCGCTAGCGCGATTCAGCGCGTCACTTCCGTGGTCAACAGGGGGTCCTGCTTCTCCCGTTTGGGGCGGCGCAGGCGTGCTTCTCGCTGCTGGGCATTGTTGACGAACACGTAGTAGAGGTAAGCCGTGGGGGTAATAATCAGGAAAGCCGCCAGCGCGAGTCCCGCCACGGGGAGGAAGGTCAGGGCGATAACCGTCAACAGGAGAATCGACATGACGGCCAGCCCAGCCAGCATGATCCACTTGATGTGGCGGAGCTGGGTGTTCATTTCCTCCAGAAGCTGCGCAATATGTTCCTGCCCCTCGTCCATGCCATTCTCCTTTGAAAAAATTCTACCTGTACTTCAATCCTAGCGCCCTCCGGCGTCAAAAGGCAAGGGCGGACATCAAAACACCTTGGAAGGCCGCAGCAGAAGGGCCATGAAATACATACCCCGGCGGTGGCCCGAGTATTCGGAGCCGCCGCCGGGGGTGCTTGTCTTGTCGTGTTGCCGGTTTAGGGCGCGGCGATGGAAAATGACCCGTTGCTCACGTCCCCGATGGCCGGATTGGCCACCGAACTGATCTCGATGGTGAATCCGGAACCCGTCGGGTAGTTGGCGGGGATGGTCCAATTATGAACACCGTCGTTCGGCGTTCCGCCGAAGAGGGTGCTCGCAAAGGTGCCCCGTCGAATGACAATTTTGAGGCTTGCTCCCACGTTGCCCGTGGTGCTCCAGCGGAATTGCACCGTGCTGCCCCGGGTGAAGGCCTCGCCGCCATTGGGTGAAACCACCGTGATGGAATCGACCGGCGGGGCCGCATTAATGGTGAAGGAGCTATTGCTGCTGTCCGTGATCGCGGGCGTGGCCACCGAGCGCACCTCGATGGTGTAGTTCGTACCCGTCGGCTGGCCCCCGGGGATCGCCCAATCGAAAGCGCCGTCATTCGTCGCCGCCGCGTCGATGGTGAAGGTCTGGCCCGCCCCGTGGGCGAGGATCTGGACCGTGGCGCCGACCGCTCCCGTGCTCGTCCAGGTGATGGGCAGCGTGCCGCCCGGGAGGTAGCTCTCGCCGCCATTGGGGGCCGTCACCGTGATGGAGGCTTCGGGTGCCGTGTCCGTGATGCTGAAGGGAGCGTCGCTCGCATCCCGGATCGCGGGATTGGCCACCGAAATGATCTCGATGGTGAAGTCCGAAGCGATTGGGTAGTTCGCGGGGATGCTCCAGTTCTTCACACCGTTGTTGGGCGCGCCGCCGAACAGGGTGCCGCTGTAAGTGCCGCGGCGGAGCACGATCTTCACTGAAGTCCCCACATTACCGGTGGTGGACCACCGGAACTGTACAGTCGTCCCCCGGAGCAGGTATTCACCGCCATTGGGGGAGAGCACCGTGATGGAGTCCGCCGGGGCCGACGCCTGGATCGTGAAGGGAGCATTGCTCGAATCCCCAATCGCCGGATTGCTCAGGGAGCGCACCTCGATGGTGTAGTCCGTTCCCGGAGCCTGATTCGCAGGGATCACCCAGTCATAGGCGCCGTCGTTCGTCGCTGCGTCGTCGATGGAGAAGGTCTGGCCCGCGCCATGGGCCAGGAGCTGGACGATCGTCCCGACGGCGCCCGTGCTCGACCACGCGATGGGAACGGTCGCTCCGGGGAGATAGGACTCGCCGCCATTGGGCGCGCTCAGGAGCAGAGTGGGCGGCGCGCTGATGGTGAAGGGCGCGTTGCTCGAATCCGTGATGGCCGGCGTCGTGCTGGAGCGCACCTCAATAACGTAATCCGTGCCGGGGGCCTGATCCGTCGGCACGAGCCAGTTAAAGGCGCCGTCGTTCGGCGTGGCCGAGGCCAGCACAACGCTCGCCGCGCCGCGCCGCGCGAGAATGTCCACGTTCGCTCCGGGACTGCCCGTGCTGGTCCAGGTAACGGGCACCGTGGCCCCCTGGAGGTAGGACTCGCCGCCGTTGGGCGCGGTCACGGTAATCGTGCCCGCCGGGCCCGTCGCTCCGGCGATGGAAAATCCCGCGTCGCTCGCGTCGAGGATGGCCGGGTTGGCCACGGAGACCACCTCGATGGTGTAGCCCGACGCAATGGGGTACGTCGCCGGAATGTTCCACGTGTGGACGCCATCATTCGGCGTGGAGCCGAAGAGGGTGCCGCGCCGGATCAGGATCCGAACGGACGCACCGACATCGCCCACACTGCTCCAGCGGATTTCCGCCGGTGTGCCGCGCGTCAATGTCTCACCACCGTTCGGGGCAAGCACCGTGATCGAAGTTACGGGCGTGTTGCTCTCATACGCGCCGATGTCATAATCCGAGCCATCCGCCGTCACCGCGCCCTCGCCGTCGCCATCGAAACCACGGGCCACGCCGTCGAAATCCACTGTAACCGCGCCGTCCTCCGGCGCACTCGTGTCGACGCCCATGTCGATGGCCGCCGAGCCGGGTTCCAGGTGGTAGTCCACGATGCGGTACGTGCCGCCCACCACTGCGTTGGCCAGGTAGTCATCGCTGATGACAATCGACGTAGACGTATTCGCCAGAATCGGGGCCTGTATCGTGCCATCGGTCGACAATGCCACCAAGCCGTGACGCAATCCGTTCGGGTCGAAAGAGGCGGAAGCGTCCGTCAGCGTCAGGAGTCCGGCACCGGCATCCGGAGTCACCGCGCTCCATGCACCCGTGGTCTCGGTAAACAACGGATCGCCATCGACTATGCCCGTCGAGCCCACGATTCCGCTGCTGATGGCCGCCGCGCCGGTGTAGACCGTTGGGACGCCGGAGTTGTAGCGGTAGATGTCCCCCTCCGGGTTACCGGCAAAGAGGCAGTTTTCAAGATAGAATCCAGTCCCCGTTCCCAGATCGGAGATCGCATAATTGCGATTGCCAGAAAAGGCCGAATTGATGCAGTAGACGGTTCCCGCAGTGCGTGCGACCCCGCCTCCGCTGGCCGCATCGTTGTTGGCGATAGTGGAATTGATGATGGTCGCGGTGCCGCCGTTGATCAGAAGCGCACCGCCATTGGTGTTTCCAGCAGAATTGCCACTGATGACACAGTTCACGAAACGTGGGCTGCTGGTGCTGCCTCGGATGGTAATGGCGCCGCCGATCTGGCTTGAGTTGCCCGAAATCAGGCAGCGTTCTATAAGCGGGCGCGAGCTAAAACCAATCTCGATTCCACCGGCTTCTCCCAAGGTGAAGTTGCCCGCGACAATGCAATCGGTGATACGCAAGTTTGACGAAGTGACATCGATCCCGCCGCTTCCGTTCGAGTTAGAGAAATTGCCCGTGATGATGCAATTGCGAATTGCGACACCGGTGCTCGAGCTCGAACAGGCGATTCCTGCGCCCCCACTGACCGTCGTGCCGGTAGAATTGGCCCCGGTCACGGTAAACCCATCCAGCACGGCATCGCGAACGTTGCTAAACCGCACGGCTACATGGCTTGACGCGCCACTTGCCGCCACAGAGGCATCGAGGACCGTAGGATTGGCGCTGATATCTCGCAACCAGGTGGTTGCGTCGTATCCGCCCAGCAGGTGCTCGTAACTGTTCATTTGAAGCGGGCCGCTTCCCATGTCCAGCTTTGTGTAGGTCCCACCCGCAACGTGGAATGTCGCTATGTTGGCCGAGGTGCCCCGAATCTCGAAAACTGCCTTTGCAATGGTCGCCCAGGGTGCATTCCGAGTTCCGAAGCCGGACTCGTCGTTGCCGGCAGCCCCGTCAACGTAGAAATCAGCCGGGACGGATGCCTGG
The DNA here is from genome assembly GCA_044344195.1 of Candidatus Hydrogenedentales bacterium. GTDB lineage: Bacteria > Hydrogenedentota > Hydrogenedentia > Hydrogenedentales > JAEUWI01 > JAEUWI01. Next base: position 4,402 of record JBIJDL010000172.1, on the reverse strand, counting down.
ACGAGAGGGTCGGTGCCGGAGTAGACCTCTACACCGTCCGATACCCCATCAAAATCGGTGTCCCGGGTGCGAGGGTCCGAGCCCAATTGGACCTCAAATCCATCGTCCAGTCTGTCGCCATCGGTGTCGGCCAGATTCGGATCCGTGAGTATCCATGGTTCGTAGGCATCGGCGAGCCCATCTCCATCCGCGTCGGCGCCGCAGCTTCCGGTACGGTAGACTACAGCCCCGCGAGATTCCAGTTCGGGAATGCGATTGCAGAGCGCCGTCTGAGACAGCGGATTTCTCTCCAGTTGCACGTAGGCGCCGGCGCCCAGACCACTGATTGAATTCAGGGCGTCTATGGTTGCGATGCGATTGCTGTTCATCGTCAATAAACGCAACTGCTGAAGATTGGAAAGAGCCGAAATATCTCGAATTTGATTTGAGTAGAGGTTCAGCGAATAGAGAGAAGCCAAGTTTTCCAAGGGTGACAGATCGGTAATGTAGCCCACGGAGGCCGATAGGTAGCGAAGATTAGTGAGATTGCGCAGGGGCGCCAAGTCGGTAATTCCATTTCGATCCAACTCCAGGAGATAGAGTTGGGTCAACCCCGACAGCGGTGAGATATCCCCGACTGAAATCTGCTGAAGTTCGAGGGAATTCAAATTGGAGAGTCCCGCGAGGGGGGCCAATGAGGAAAGCTGGTTCTTACTGGCGTTCAGCGATTCCAACTGGAGCAGGGCCGACAGCGGCGATAGATCGGTTATGCGATTACCGGATAGGTCCAGTTCTTTTAATCCCGTCAACTCGCCTATTGGCAGAATGCTCACGATATCATTGTCTGCCAGGAGCAGTGCTTCAAGGGAGGTGAGATAACGGACTGAATCGGTGGCGGAGATCAGGTTATTCGAAAGGTTTAGTCGTTTGAGGAGGACCAGATTCTGGACGAAGTCCATGTTTGAAATCGAATTGTATTCCGCGTAAAGCCTGGTCAATCGAGTCAAGCCAGAGACCGGGGCCAGATTCGAAATCCTGTTGTGGCTGACATGCAGGTTGTAAAGTCGGTTCAGCGTGGCCAGTGGACTGATATCGGAAATGAGATTTTCGGTGAGAATTAGTAATTCAAGGCTGGTTATCGAACTGAGATCGCTTACATCCGGTATTCCACAGCGATACAGGTTCAGTTGTGCCAGATTGGGCAGACTTTGAAGCGGGGCCAGTGATTCCAGCGCGTTTTGACTGAGGTCGAGAAGCGTCAGTCGGGTGAGGTTGCCCAGATCGGGAATCGCCGTGATGCCGGTATTGCTGAGACCCAGTTGTTCTAGGTTCTCCAGACCTGAAACAGCCGCATACGAAGCGAGATTGGTGTAATCGAGATATAAGGCGGCAAGATCGGCCATGAGGGAAAGCGGGGCAATATCGGTGACAAGCGTTGAACTAAGATCAAGTAAACTCACTTGGCTCAGGAAAGCCAGCGGCGCAATATCGTAGATCCCGTTTCCCGATAGGTCAATGTAGGTCAAATCCCGACAATATTCCAGGCCGCTCAAATTCACAATGCCAGAATACCCCGCGCTCAACCGGACAAAACCCGTACCCACCAGATCGACGATGGTAATCTGCCCCGAAGGAAGCCCGATTGCGCTGCGCACCGCCGCCTCGAGATTGTCGTCGGGAAAGACCACTTCATTGCCTGGGTTGCTGGCCGGATCCCTCGGATCTGTACCCATTGCGATTTCGTCCCCGTCGTTCGTCCCATCGTCGTCCGTGTCCGCCACAACGGGGTTCGTACCGATCTCGATTTCTTCCCCATCGCTGAGGCCATCACCGTCCATGTCGGCGACCACTGGATCCGTGGTGTGGACATAGACCTCTTCGTAGTAATCCAATCCGTCGCCATCGGCGTCCAGCGGGCGGAGGAGTACGGCGCGCATCGCGCCCCCAAGAAACCCGGTTCCGGTGAAGTAGCCACGGTCATTGACGCCGCGGATCTGGCTTACTCTCCAAGTGGAACTGGTCGTCGCGTCGAGAAGGGTATTGATATTCGTTGGCTCCGCCCCCTCCATGTAAATAACTCCGATGGTTTGGAGAGAAATGCTGAAATTGTAGCCAACCATAAGCCCGGCGCTGTTGATTTTGTAGAACCGTCCGCTGGTGTAGCCCTCGACGCGCGGCGCGATGTGAACGGCGTAGCCATCGGAAGCTTTTGCATATATTGGCAGGGAGCCTCGATTGCCTGCCAGGGTGCCGTCCCGGTTGATACCCCGGCTGAAACCCACGCCCGGACTGATAAATTTCGTATTCAGTACGGTGTCGTAGACTATGGGCGAATCGACGTCCGTGATCGCGTGTGTCCAGAATCCAGTGGCGAGAGCGTTCGAACCCGGGGCGGGATCATTGATATCGGTATACCAGCTCCACCGATCACCCAGAGTGATTGTTCCATTGGAGAGCCGTACGAATCCAACACCTTCAGGCACGGTCTCGGCCCCCCCCACTATGATGCCATCGTTGTTGATGGCGATAGCGTCCGTCCTGTAGCTGGCCGGGTAGACATTGGTGATACTACCATTGATCCACAGGAACGCATTCCAGGTGCCGGACAAAACGGTTGCCCGCCCCACGACATGGCCATGATCATTGATTCCCCAGGCTTCGCTCCCTGTCCCGCCGAGAGTTCCTACGTCTATCAAGCCGGTGGACTCGGACCAGAAGAAGCCATGATTGTTGGTGCCCGTGGCAAGCCGCGACTGGCCCGCGATTTCACCGTCAATATTGATGTCGAAGCCTTCCGAGGAGACGCCCCCTAAAGTCCCCAGATTGACCAGTTCGTAGTGGCCCGCTTGGGCTTGAACTGTCCCGCACACGAAGGCAGCGAACGCCCCCACGAAGATATGGATACCGATACTACGTGCCATTGCGCATTGCCCTGCGCGGAGAAAAGTCCGCTTTTGATGTTTGCCCTGAACCGCGCGCCAACGGGAGGAAAGTTGCTCCCGACACCACGCCTGTTCGCTTCCTGTCGGCCCTGGTGCCACCTCATTGAAGATGCCATCCAACTGCCGACCCCAAGAATTTCGTGCCTGATACTACCTTGGGTGCCAGATTTTTGTCAACCGGGTTGAGCCCACCTCCAATTCGCGCCGCATGGCCCCAATGTAGTATCCTACGCCTCCCCAAACAACCGAAGTTCACGCCGTTCCACGCGGCGGTTCAATTCCACGCTCAAAGGTCGGTCAACATGTCCACTTCCCGTAAAATCATGTGTATTGGCCTCGACGGGGCCACCTGGAACATCCTGCGTCCCCGCATGGCTGCGGGACAGATGCCCAATCTCAAACGTCTCTGCGAAGGCGGGGCCGTGGGCGAGCTGGATTCTATTTTTCCGCCGGAGACCCCGGCGGCGTGGCCCTCCTTCATGACGGGCAAGAACCCCGGCAAGCATGGCGTCTTCGACTTTCTGGTCTACGACCCCATCAAGAAGCGCGAACGTCCCGTCAATTCCACCATCCGCGACGGCAAGGCCATCTGGGACTATCTCACCGAGGCGGGCAAGACCTCGCTGGTGCTCAATGTGCCCACGTCCTACCCCGTGAAGCCTATCCAGGGGGCCATGATCAGCGGCTTTCTCACGCCGGCGGGCGCGACCGACTGGGCCCACCCCCGCGAACTGGTGGAGGAACTGGTCGGTGAGTATGGCCGCTATCCCCATTTCTTCGAAACCATGTCCTTCGTCTGCGCCCATTCCGAGAAGAACGCCACCATGTTCCTCGACGAGCTCGAGTTCATGGACCGTACCAAGTTCGAAGTGTGCGAGAAGCTTTTCGACCGACACCAGCCCGACTTCACCATGCTCCACATCTGGGGCACGGACCGGCTCCAGCACGAACTCTGGCACTGGTTCGACCCGACCCATCCCAAGTACGACGCGGCCATGGCGGCGAAATTCGGGCCGCGTATTGATGCCTACTACACCCTTTGCGACACCTACATCGGCCGCCTCGCGGATAAAGTGGGGAAGGACGGTCTCACCTTCGTCATTTCCGATCACGGTTTTGGTCCCACGCACTACTTCATCGATTTGAACAGTTGGCTGCTGAAAGAGGGCTTCATCGTGTTGAAAAGCACGCCGAAGGTCCGCCTGAAGAAGTTCTTGTGGGATCTGGGCGTCACGCCACAGAACGCGACCCGTCTGGTCTACCCCTTCCTGAAATTCGCCATGAAGCTCAAGGCCACCGCGCCCGAAGCGACCCTGCAGAAGTCTTCCGGCTCCCTGCGCATTCCCGGCATGCTCGATCTGAACCGCGACGTGGACTGGGAAAAGACCCGGGCCTACGCGCCCTTCGGCTGGAGCGGCATCTTCATCAATTCCGAAGGCATCCGGCCCCACGGATCGGTGCCGGAATCCGAATACGACACC
>JBIJDL010000679.1:0-3128 GCA_044344195.1 Candidatus Hydrogenedentales bacterium | reverse complement strand
GATTACGATAGAGGATTTTGGAGTGGCATACAAGTTACGCGGGGATGGTGGACTTAGTGGACCGAGTGGACCGAGTGGACGCCACCGACAGAACGTACTCAGTCCACGCTGTCCACACGGTCCACTTTGTCCAAAAATCCCCCGACCATTCCGAAAATTCTTCGTGCCCTTCGTTTCTTCGTGGTGGTACTATTTTCTTCTTGTGCATTCTCGTCACCGAAAGGAACTACACCTTGCGAAAGCTATCCGCCGTCCTCTTGATCTTGTTTGCGGCCATCACGCCCGCGCAGGAACTCTTGAAGTCCTCCAGCGCCCTCTACCCCCCGGAGGTCGTGGCGCGGGTGCGCGCGAACGTGGCCGAAGGCCAATGGGCCTCGGGCGTGCGCGAGCAGGTTGTGGCTGCGGCGGCCCCCTGGCACGCCATGAGCGACGAGGCACTCTGGGACCTCATGTTCGGCGCGACGCTGCCCAGAGCGTGGATGGTGTGGTCGAACGGCTACTCCCCCGTCACTAACGAGCCCGTGCCCATGTACACGTGGAAAATGGACGCCATGAACCATCCCTGGAAGACCCAGGACCCCACGAGTGGCGAATGGTTCCCCAAGAACGATTTCAAGGCCTACTACGATTCTGGGCTGGACGCCCACGGCATTTTCGACGAGTCGAAAGCGGATCGCACCCTCCTCTTCAACACGGAACATCCCGACCCCGCCGATCCCTTGCACAAATTCGGCGTGGACGATGGGCACGGCTACGTGAACGAGAAAGGCGACCGATGGCGCTTTATCGCGGCCTACCTCATCTATGGCCAATGGAAGCAAGTGGTCCTCGGCGGCATCAACAACCTGAGCGCGACTTATGTGCTCACGGGCGACCCGAGCTACGCCCACAAGGCCCTGGTCATGCTGGATCGCGTGGCGGACCTCTACCCCACCTTCGACTTCAAGCCCCAGGGCATCATGTATGAGGGTCCAGGCACGGCGGGCTATGTGTCCACGTGGCACGACACTTGTGAAGAGACGCGGGAGCTCGCCCTGGCCTACGACATGGTCTTTCCCGCGCTGAAAGATGACGCCGCGCTCGCGGCCTTTCTCGCGAAGCAGGCGGCGGCCTATCAACTGGAGAATCCGAAGTCTACCGAGGCGGATATCCGCCGCAATATCGAGTCGCGCATCCTCCGCGATGCGCTGGCGAACCCGGAGAAGATCTACTCGAACTATCCGCGCGCGGAAATCTGCAAGGCGGTGATCACCAAGGCGCTGCAGGAACCCGACGATGCGTTGTGGGCGATCCTCGATCCCATGCTGGAGCAGGCCACCGCCGTGGACGGCGTCACCGGCGAGAAGGGCCTCTCGGGCTATGCCAGCTTCACTGTTTCTTCGCTGGCGCAATTCCTGGCGGAGTTTTCCAAGGCCGATCCGGCCTTTCTGCCCGCCGTGTTGAAGCGCCAGCCGCGCATCCACGACACCTATCGTTTCCACATCGACACACTTTGCCTGGACCGCTACTATCCCCTCTCGGGCGACACGGGGTCCTATGCGATGCCGATGAACGTGTACGCAGGCATGCAGTTCATCAAGCCCGGCGCGGGCGGCTGGCCCTTGATGCCATCGACCTTTCAATTCCTTTGGGATCTCTATGCAGCGACGGGCGATGTGGCCTTTGCGCAGACCTTGTATCACGTGAACAGCAAATCGCTCGATGGATTGCCCTACGATATCTTTGGCGAGAAGCCCGAGGCCTTTCAGGCGGCCCTTGGCGCGGTCATCGCGAAGGAAGGCGAAGAAATCGCTCTCGGCAGCGTGAACAAGGAAGCCTGGCATCTGGCGATCCTGCGCTCGGGCAAGGGCACGAATCGCCGCGCGGTCTGGCTGGACTATGACGCGGGCGGCGGCCACGGCCACCAGGACGGTATGAACCTTGGCCTCTTCGCCCACGGCCTCGATCTGATGCCGGAGATGGGCTATCCGCCGGTACAGTTTGGCGGCTGGCAATCGCCCCGGGGGCGGTGGTACACCATGACCGCCGCGCATAACACCGTGGTGGTGGATGGCAAGAACCAGCCGGGCAAGGCGGGCGAAACGACACTCTATGTGGACGAAGCGCCCTTTCAGGTGATTCGCGCATCCGCGCCGGAGTTGAACGACGGCAACCGCTACGAGCGCACCATTGCGCTGGTCGACGTGGACGACGAAACTTTCTATGTGATCGATGTCTTCCGCGTGTCCGGCGGCACGAACCACACGAAGTTTACCCATAGCCACTTCGGACCGCTGGCGACCTATGGCCTCGACCTGGCCCCCGCGCCGGACTACGGCCACGAGACGCAGACGCGCAATTTCCAGATGGACGCCGGCGCGAAAGCGGGCTGGCTCGGGCTCTGGACGGTGGAAGACCAGAACAAGCTCCTGCCCGAGCCGACAGCGTTGGGCCTGGCCTATACGTGCTTTACGCGGGAGGCAACCGCAGGGACTTCGGAGGCGTGGATCGCCACGGGCGGCTATGACGCAACGACGGAACAATGGGTGCCCCGGCTGGTGGAGCAGCGGGTCGCGGGTGATGGCACGCTTGAATCGACCTTTGTGGCGGTGTACGAGCCCTACACGGGCAAAGGCCCGAAGGTAAAGGCGACCCGCGAACCCGTCGCCGACGAATCGCGTGAGAACCTGCCCGAGAGCCATGTGGGATTGCGAATTGAGCATCCCGATGGCGGCTATGATATGGTATGGCTTCGCGATCCCGCACAACCGGGCGTCAGTCTCGCGAAGCGCGGTGTCGAACCCGTACAGACCGACGGCGAAGTGGCCTGGCTTCGCACCAACGCCGAAGGCCGCTTGATTCGGACGGGCCTCGCGCAGGGAAGCTACCTAAAGTCGGGTGCATATACCCTCGAGAATCCCAACAAGTTAACATACATCACCACGGCCACAAACTAAGGAGTTACCCGTGCGCATTTGCCGATTCCAACGCAGCGACAAGATCGAACTTGGCTTCTATCACGACGAGGCCATCGTGTCCATTCAGGATGCTGTCGACGTGCACAATCAGAGCACGAGCCAGTCGATATCGCTCCCCCATGAAGACATTCTCGCGCTCCTGCCCCATGGCAGCCACGAGAACGAGGCGGA
>JBIJDL010000678.1:0-3131 GCA_044344195.1 Candidatus Hydrogenedentales bacterium | reverse complement strand
CTCTCCACCACTTATTCGTCGCGCGTCTGCGAGCTTGATCTTCATGACGGCAAGGCCCACAATCGGGAAAACTTCCGTCTGGACGCGCTACTCACGAGGATGGCCGAACGCATGCACTCAATACGAACCAATTTCGAATTCTCCACCAAGCTCTTTCGTTGTGTCCGAGAGATGTGCATTGCATTGGCCGTGGCCCTGCTCACCGAGATGGCGTCCGCCGGGGCGATCACCTTCAAGGTGGCCGGTAGCGAGCCGGAGTCCGACCGCTATGCATCGTGCCGAAGCCTCCTCGTCGGGCCCTGGAAGAATCAGCCCGAGGAATACGAGGGCTACAACGGCTTTGTGGGCTGGAGCGGAGTTACGCGGCTCCGCTCCGGACGCTGGCTGCTCACCTTTACTTCCGGAAGCTGGCACGCCACGCCCCCCTGGACCGATGAAGTGCGGTCGGACCCGGCCAACCTGAAGCAGTTTGAGGAGTGGAAGGCCATTGGAATGCCCGACGTGCGTGCGCCGCGCGGCGGCCGTGCCCACATCATGCACTCCGACGACGAGGGGCGAACCTGGTCCAAACCCCGCACGCTCGTGGACACGGAAGACGACGATCGCCATCCGAGTATCCTCGAACTGGACGATGGCACGCTCATCGCCAATTTCTTTTCCTACCGCTATCCGGGCGTGTACTTCGCGAAGTACATGCGCTCCAGCGATGGCGGGGAGACGTGGACGGAGCCCATGGATCCGCTGGACAAGCCCACGCCCGGCGCCTTTGGCAACGGTCCCATCATCCAACTGAAAGACGGCACAGTACTGTGGGTGGCCGAAGGGCCCTTCGATTCCAGCGTGTCCTTCAACAGTATCGGCGTGATGCGCTCGGAAGATCGGGGTAAGACCTTTCAACTGGCCTCGGTGGTCAAGCGGGACCACGAGCTGAACGAGCCCACCGTGGCGGAGATGGCCGACGGGCGCCTGGCCCTGATCATCCGCAAACAGGGCGACCTGTGCTTTTCCAGCGACGGCGGACGCACCTGGGAAGCCACGGAATCGCCAAGCTGGGAGCTTTTCGATCCCCACGTGCTCCAACTGCCCAACGGCGTGCTGGCCTGCTTCCACGGCTCCTACAAGAAGGGCGGCATCCGCGTGCTGCTCAGTCCCGATGGCGGTAAAACCTGGAACGGTCCCGGCGAGGGCTATGGCTACAGCGTGGATCCCAGCGTCTACGGCTATTCCCACCCCATGATCCTGCCCGACGGCACGGTGTACATCGTCTACCTGCACACGGGAGGACACACGCCCCACGACGCCCGCACCGAGGCGATCTGGGGCCTGCGTCTGCGGGTTCACGACGATGCCAGCGGGATCGAAATCCTGCCCGCGCCGGGATCGGAGGCCGAGCATGATGCTCTTGAAAAACCCGTCGCAGGCAGTGGGGGAGACCCCGTGTTGGGGGACAAGTTGTAGGGACGTACCGCCGCAACGGCCTTCGCACGCGCAGAGAAAATGCCACGCCAAGCCGTCACCCAGTCGGGCGAAGTGCATGTCAACGCGGCGGCCCGCCACGGCGCGTCTACGACATGTCCCAGGGGATGCTGGAATCATGACCTTGAACGTTCAAATTCTATGCCCTCTTCCTCCGGGACAGGCACGCGCACTGGCGAATCATTTGCAGCACACATTCGCCTGGAAGTTGCAGGGTGGTGCGCCTTCGGACCAGTTGCGCGAGGCGCGAGTCCGTCCCCGCGCCGCGCCGAAGTCCCCGCACGCACGCATGCGCGGGTGACGATGAAGCGATAGAATTCCCGCAACGACTTTTGGGCGGCGGTTGGGTTGAGGCGTGCCACAAACATGGAGGGGCAAGTCCAGCGATGAGCGATTACAGTTTACCCGCGAAAACGGAGTTCCTGCTCTACCAGAGCGAAAATGGCCGAATCCGGATTGAAACCCGGATGGAAAACGAGACCGTCTGGCTCTCCCTCAACCAGATGGCCGAGTTGTTTGGTGTGGATAAGTCCGGCATCAGCAGACACTTAAAGAATGTGTTCGAGTTGGGGGAGTTGGTGCGGGAGGCAACTGTTGCAAAATTTGCAACAACTGCCGCGGATGGGAAGACGTATCGGGTAGAGCATTTTAACCTGGACGCCATCATTTCCGTGGGCTATCGGGTGAACAGCATTCGCGGCACCCAATTCCGCATCTGGGCCACCCAACGCCTTCGCGAATACCTCATCAAGGGCTTCGCGATGGACGACGAGCGCCTGAAGAACGCAGGGGGCGGCAACTACTTCGACGAGCTGCTGGCGCGCATCCGCGATATTTGCTCTTCGGAAAAGGTCTTCTGGCGGAAGGTGCTCGACATCTAAGCGACCAGCATCGACCACGATCCCCGTGCGGAGCCCTCGCGCGAGTTTCTCATGGTCCTTCAGAACAACATGCACTGGGCGGCCCACGGTCACACTGCGGCGGAAATCATCCATGGTCGTGTGGATGCATCGAAGCCCAACCTGGGGATGTCGAATTGGATCGGAGCAAATATTCGAAAGGGCGAGGCGGAGGTGGCGAAGAACTACTTGGTTGAGGAGGAACTCGATGTGTTCAACCGGATTGTCACGCTCTATCTTGAATTCGCAGAATTGCAAGCACCTAACCGCAAGCCGATGACCATGGCCGACTGGATCGCCAGGCTGGATGAATTTTCTCCGCCGCTCCGGGCGAGAGCTGTTGGATCACGCAGGCGCCATCAGCCGGGATGAGGCCCTTGAAAAGGCCCAACGGGAATATGAAGTTTTTCGAAAGGCGAAGCTGGCAAAGCCGACTGAGGCGGAGAAACATTCTCTTGAGGCGGAAGCGGAATTAAAGCAGATTGAGTCCGATAGGAAATGGGGCGGCAAGTAGACTGGGCATTATTACGCCTAAGATTTACAAATCCTAATCTGAGTGGGATCCAGCATATTAATCGTCCATAAATAACCCGAAGTGGAGTGCGCAATTACGTTTGGCTTTTTTACCTCGGCGAAGTCAAACGGATTTGATTCGTCGAAGTGCAGGATCCAACGTGGCTGCCCGGTTTGAATGTCCACCACCGCTATATATCCTTCTGAACCGTGATCGCATTCCCCACCGACAACTCTAATAGC
>JBIJDL010000171.1:0-11151 GCA_044344195.1 Candidatus Hydrogenedentales bacterium | reverse complement strand
GAGGCGGCAACGCTCCAGCGCGTTGGTGACCGCCATCTTTATCTCGCTGAGATTGAAGGGCTTGAGGACGTAGTCGTAGGCCCCTTCCTTCACGGCGGCGCGGGCCGTTTCCAATGTCGCGTAGCCCGTCATGACGATGGGAACCAAGGCAGGGGAGACGAGGCGCGCCTTCCGGATCAACTCGATGCCGTCCATTTCGGGCATCATGATATCCGTAAATAGCACCACAAAATCGTTGGACGCCCGCAACATCTCCAAGGCAGCCACCCCATTGGGCGCGGACTCCACGTTAAACCCTTCATCCGTCAGGATATCGGACATTAACTCTCGAATCACAATTTCGTCGTCAACGATCAGAATACGTTCCGATTTTGCCATATGGTCTCCCGATACCGTCAGGGCACGTAGTGTAATCATACCACAAACATGACGAAACTTCGCAAAATACGTTTACGTCAATTTATGTCCCCGACTTGCGGGCCAATTTGAGGGCTTTGCGGACTTGATTGGGCGCCGTGCCACCCGGATTGTTGCGCCGACGCACGATGGACTCCGGCGTCAGTACGGCATAAACATCGGCCTCAAACTTGGGCGAAAAGCGCTGATAGTCCGCCAGCGGCAGGGCAGGGAGGGTACACTTCTGCGCAACGCAGTGGCGTACGATCCGCCCAATAATGCCGTGGGCCTCGCGGAAGGGAACCCCTTTCACCACGAGGTAATCCGCCAGATCGGTGGCTTCCATGAAGCCTTGGCTTGTCGCGGCGGCCATGGCTTCACGCTGGATTGCGATGGATGGGATCATGGCGGCGAAGACCGCGAGGCAGAGCTGGACCGTGTCGGAGGCGTCGAAAATGGCCTCTTTGTCTTCCTGCAGGTCGCGGTTATAGGTCATGGGCAGGCCCTTCATCAGGGTGAGCAGGGCATTGAGGTCGCCGTAGACCCGGCCCGTTTTTCCGCGGACCAGCTCGGCCACATCTGGATTCTTTTTTTGGGGCATGATGCTGGAGCCTGTGGTAAAGGCGTCGCCAATCTCCACGAAGCCAAAAGCGGGCGTGGACCACAGGATCAGCTCCTCGCTGAAACGGGAGAGGTGCATCATGACCAGCGCGGCATTGCTGCAGAACTCGATCATGTGGTCGCGATCCGAGACCGCGTCCATGCTGTTACGGGAAATGGAATCGAAGCCGAGTGCCTTCGCAACCTGATTTCTATCAATGGGATAGGGCGTTCCGGCCATGGCGGCGGAGCCCAGCGGCAGCACATTGGCCCGCTTGCGCAACTGGGTGAAGCGCTCGGCGTCCCGGGTCAGCATTTCCACATAGGCCAAAAGATGGTGGGCCAGCAGGACCGGCTGGGCATTCTGCAGGTGAGTAAAGCCGGGGAGGATCACGTCCACATGGGCCTCGGCCAAGTCCAGCAGAGCGGTCCGGAGTGCTCCAATCAGCCCCACGATAGCGTCAATCTGGTCCCGTATCCACAGGCGCATGTCCGTGGCAATTTGATCGTTGCGGCTACGGCCGGTGTGGAGGCGCTTGCCCGCATCGCCGATACGCTCCACCAGGGCCGCCTCAATATTCGTGTGGACATCCTCCATGGCCGTGTCCCAGGCGATTTTGCCCGCTTCCACGTCTTTGGCGATCACTTTCAGGCCCTTGACAATCTTGGCGGCCTCCGATTTGGCGATGATGCCACAGTCGCCGAGCATCTCGGCGTGGGCGACACTGGCGCGGATGTCCCAGGGCGCAAGGCGGGCGTCATAGCTGACCGATTCTCCGAGGGCAACCACCAATGCATCCGTCTGGCCCTCGAAGCGGCCACCCCAAAGCTTGCTCATTCAGAATCCTCGCGCTATAGTATCTGCAGGTAAATCGGGGTGCCGGGCTGTGAAACGCCTCTGCTCACCCCGCTCCCTATGATATCTGATTATCGCCACCGGATTCGAACGGACCCCGGCATTCCGTCGGTGCCTGACATTGACCCCGCAACCTGTTGAATATACTGGATGCTATGGACGACTTCATCGAACAAGTTGAGCGTTATCGTGACGAATTCTACCGGTATGTGCTGAGGACCCTCTGGGACCCCGGCATGTCGGACGACGTGTTCTCTTCCGCGGTTTTGGCCGCGTGGGAGAATCAGCACAAGTTCACACCGGGTACGAATTTTCGAGCGTGGATGTACCGCATCATCACGAACAAGTGTTATGTGGCCAACCGGGTCACCGGCAGAACGCCGGCGCCCATCGACGATGTTCCAGAGTCGTCCTTTATGGACTTGTCCGACGACCACGGCTACTACGACGTGCTGGACAATCCCCAGGAGGTGCTGGAGGAGTGTGGCGACGAAGTAAATGTCGCCCTGGCAAAACTTTCTGCCGCGCAGCGCACCTGTCTGCTGCTACGGGGCGTGGAGAAGTTCTCCTACAAGGAAATCGCCGAGATTATGGAGATACCGGTGGGCACCGTGATGACCCACCTCTCGCGAGGCCGGGCGAAGCTCCGAAAAGAGCTGCTCTCCTACGCGCAGGAACAGGGTATCGTACGGAATCTGCCGCGGCTTATACCGCGCGCACTCCGGGATACGGATGAAAACGGCTTGCAAAGCCATGGTACCGCATAATGAGCACCGACGAACGAGAAAAGCGATGGATGGCGTACATGGACGGCCAGATGAGCACGTCCGAGGCGCTTGAATTCGAGCGGTCGCTTTCTTCTCGTGAAAAAGATCGGCTCAATGGCGAAGTCCGGCTCGAGTCGGCCGTCTGCGAATCCCTCATGGGGCGAGAATGCTGCCCGGTCGCGCTCTGGAACTCGCTGAATGACAAAATGAAGAAGCCCGCCCCGGTCATGTCGCGAAAGTATTATTGGCTTTCACGCGGTGTTTCGGTGCTGGCGGCCACGGCGCTCGTGGTCTTCGGAGCAACGCTTTACACCGACTTGGTGCCGAGCCAGAATTTCGCCGAAGCGAGCATCATCGAAATCGACAACACTACGGTCGTGGATTTCGCCAAGGCTTCGGAGGTTCCGGCGACCGTTGAAGCAGCCCAGAAATTTCTGGACGACAACAATATTGATCTGCAGTTCGTCAGCCTGCCCGTGCCGGCCAGCGGACATGCCCACAAGGTGGAATTCCTGGGGGCCTGCCGCAGCAAGTGCAAGGAAAAAGGGCTGGTTGAACTGCGCTTCAGTTGCTGCGGCAAGCCTGCGGCACTGCTGGTGGCGCGCCAGGGCACGCCCGGTGCCCAAAAGCTGAAGAGCGCCGCGCGCTGCGGGAATATCCAGGAAACCCGCGTGATGGGCGACTACGTCACAGCGGTCGCCTGCGGCCACGACTCGACCGGCCTCATCGAAATGCTGCAGCCGCGGAAGTCCACCCTCATATAACGGCCGGCAACATTGCCTGTCCTCTCCCGGCTGCCTACGCTATTGGAGCGGGCCTGCATATAGAAGCGCCCTCCACCGCGCCAACTCCATCTTGCACTACGCCTGAGCACCCAGTACACTTATCCGGTTCAAGAACTTTCCCTGTTCACGCAACGCGCAAAGAGGAGTTATTCACCATGTCCAATTCCGTAAGCCGCCGCGGCTTCCTCCAGACGGCCTCGGTTACCGGAGCCGCCGCCCTCGGTGCCGGTGCCACCACGATTTCGGCCCCCCTGAAGGCAACCGCTGCGGAGAACTATGCGTATCAGGGCGGAATCAGCCCGTGGCCCCTTTCGATGAACACCAGCACCATCCGCCCGGCCACCCTTCAGGACAAGATCAAGGTGACCGCCGAAGCAGGCTGGGACGCCATCGAACTGTGGATCAACGACCTGGAAAAGTACGAGGAAGAAGGGGGCAACCTCAAGGACCTCGGCAAGCAAATCAAGGACTTGGGACTCTACGTGCCCAATGTCATCGGCCTTTGGAACAGCATCCCCGAGAATCAGGCGGAGTGGGACGCGTCCCTCGAAATCACGCGCAAGCGCATGCGCCAATGCGCCGATGTCGGATCACAGCACGTGGCCTCCATCCCCACGCCGGACCGGGACAACTTCGACGTGAAGTGGGGCGCGGAGCGCTACCGCGACCTCCTGCGGATCGGCCGGGAAGATTACGGTATTGTGGTCGCCATCGAATTCATCGGCTTCCTCAAAGGGTTGAATAAGTTCGGCATGGCCTGTTCATTGGCGGTGGATTCCGACGATCCGACCGCCTGCATCATCGCGGATACGTTTCACCTTTGGCGCGGCGGCTCCGGCTTTAACGGCATCCAATTGCTGAACGAGAAGATCCTCGCGAATTTTCACTGGAACGACATAGGCGCGGACGCGAAACCCGAAGGCACGGGCGACGCATCGCGTATTCTTCCGGGCGATGGTATCCTGCCGCTTCACCAGGCCCTTCGCGATCTCAAGGCCATCGGCTATAAGCGAACCCTTTCGCTGGAGCTTTTCAATGAAGAGCTCTGGGCGAAGGATCCCAAGGAAGTATCGGAAGTGGGCCTCAGGAAAATGCGCGAAGGTGTGGAAAAGGCGCTCGCCTGATCAGTGATTCTTCGGATATCCCGGGCGCTGCGGTTCAGCGCTCGGGATACCCGCTTTTGGTGCCCATGCGAAGCGACATAATGAACCACGGAGTTCACGGAGGCACGGAGAAAAAGAGAACGTGAGGTGTTTTGGATTGGAATCTGGTGGCATGCCCGTTCTGTTTAAGCGCTCCTCCCTTTGTTTTTCTCCGTGCCTTTGTGAGCTCCGTGGTCAGTTTCTCTCTTGATTGCTGCAGAACCCACGGAAGTTCATCTCTTGGTCAAAATACCAGCGAAGACATTTATTAAGTCGTCCGCATTGCTCCTGGCGGTTATTTCCATAGCGGCTATTGGCCTGCTGTTGCTCATGAATAGCCGCGTCGGTGTGGGGGATGACCTCTCCGACAGCGCCCTCCTGGCGACACCGCCCGCGCCCCTCCGCGCGCCCGTAACGCTGAAGGTGGTCACCTTCAACATTCAGGACCTTTACCTCGCGAGCGAAGACCGCCCGCTGCGGATGCGCTCTATCGGCGCGAAGCTCATGATCCTCGATCCCGATATCGTGGGATTTCAGGAGGCCTTCATCGAATCGGATCGCGCCATCCTGCTGAAGGAACTCGAATCGACGCGCCTGAAGTATCACCAGTATTATCCCAGCGGGAGCGTGGGCAGCGGGCTCCTCATCGCGAGCGCCTTCCCCATCAAAGAGGTCTACTTCCATCGCTTCACCACGTCCAACCCCTTCTATAAAATCTGGGAGGGCGACTGGTGGGCTGGGAAAGGCGTCGCCCTGGCCAGGCTGGAGCTGCCCGAAGGCCACATCGACTTCTACAACACCCACGCCCAAGCGGGCTACGGCAACCCCGCCTATGACCTCGTGCGCAACGAGCAGATGGCGGAGTTGGCCGACTTTATCAAGCGCAGCCACAGCGGAAGCGCCCCGGCACTGCTGGCGGGTGATATGAATTGCCGCATTGAGGACACCGAGTTTCAAACCGCGGTCAACGGCGCCGGGCTGACGCGCGTTATGGTGGGCGAATCCCGAATTGATCACCTCTTTGCCCGGACCGATGAACGTTATGCTTTTGAAGTCATCAAGACGGAGCCGATCGAGGCGGTGGTCAAACTGGGCGAAAAGGAAATTTCGCTGAGCGATCATCCGGGTTACATGAGCACCATTACAATCCGCCCCGGCGGATCCAACACCAATAAGGAGTGAACCATGATGCGACGCGCATGCGCGATGCTGCTGTCCCTGCTGATTGCCGCCGGAGTGGCCCAGGGCGCGACCCCCACGATTGATACGATCAAGGCTTCCGCAGAGACCTCCTGGAAACAGGTGCAGTCCTTCACGGGCGACGTGACCATGGACTTCCTGTTCCCCGTGGGAACGGAGCCGCTGAACCTCACGGGAGTCGGAACACTGAACTACCTGCGGGATAAGGACAAGGACAAGTACCGATTCAAAGTCGTAACCAAGGTGCCCGAGCCCTTCGCCATGGAAATGAAGATGGACGTGCTCTATGACGATGACAAGGTCTACACCGTAACCGAGGTGATGGGGCAGAAGAGCAAGCAGGAGGGCAAGCCCTCCCTGGAACAGAATGCCCTTCCGCCTGGCGGGAGCAGCCTCATCGAGGCGATGGAGGCCCAGATGGCCTTGACGCCGCTCGCCGACGCGAAGGTGGGCGAGCACGATGTGTTCGTCATCGAAGGCAAGCCCCTGGAAGCCGCACTGCCCTTTTCCAAAGCCATTTTCTATATCGACAAAGGACTCGGCATCCAGCGGAAATCCGAAATCTACCAACAGGACGGCACGCTGGGCATCACGATGACCTTCAGCAACATCCAACTCAACTCAAATCCGAGCCCGAGCCTTTTCGTCCCGGAACCCTGATTGGGGGCGAGAAGTGATCATTCACGGGATCGCAAAGGGACTGACGCGGACACGGGTGCCACGGCGGCGGAAGCACCATTGATTTAAAAGGGGGCGCTATGGGGGAGGAAATAAACGCGAGGTCAGTGGCTGTCCCGTCGTGGCCCAAGCGCACCCAGTGGAATGACAACGCCCGTATTCAGGGATCGTATCGCGGTACAGGTGCGTGTTGGCGTGTCCCGTGCACTTCCCTGACGGCGGGACAGCCACGCGCACTGGTATCGATGCCGCCTTTCCCGATTTCGGTCCGCCGCCGGTCCGCCGCAGGTTCGCGCCGCTCGCGACAAGTACACCTGCGCGCGTCAGTCCCTGAGTGACCCCGCGTGGTTTATGCGAGGAAGCGTTGGTAGAGTCGCTCGCCATTGCCGAAGAAAATGGCCTCGCGCGCTGCGGCGTCCAACTCCAGGAAGCGCATCGCAAAGCACAATGCCGCGAGGTTTTCGTAGGCCGCGAAGGTGCTCCGGTGGGCCATGCCGCCCTGGCGCGCCACCATCCCATCGGTGCAGCAATGCCAGCTCAGGCCCATGCGTACATAGTTGCCGCGAAAGCCGACCGCAGTCACCAGGTCCGATCCGTACATAATCTTGGAGCGGTCGTAGTGCTTCAACACCGTGAGAAACACGCCCGCGTCGCACACGGCGGACGTGTCCATCCAGATATTCTCCGCGCGGGGCAATTCCGCCACCATCTTCTCCGCGTTGGGTGGGATGAAGCAGCGCCCGCAGTGGGCGAGGACGAACTGACAGTTGGGAAACGCCTTTGAAAGCCGGGCAACGTCCCTGAGATTGTCGGCATCGCCCATGCCCGCCTGCTTGGCCACGTGGAGCATGACCGCGAGACCATACTTGTCCGCCAGAGCAAGCTGCCCTTCCGGGATGAGATCCGTGATGTCCGATTCGTTCATCGGCTTGCCTTCGACGAAGCACATGTAGGGCTTCAGCACCGCCGGGCGATATTGAATGATATCGGCCTCAACCTGCTCCAGCGAATCGGACGGCTTCACAAGCCACGCGAAGATATGCCCCGCGGGAGCGCACTGGGTCGCCACCTCCAGGTTCTCTTCCGCCATCAGCACGTCCGGTGTGGGATAGCCCATGACCATGCCGCGCACGTTGATACCGGGAAGGAGGACCTCCCACCAGTGCTGGAGCCACGGAAGATCCACGTTGCCGAGAAGAGCATCTTCGGCAAAGGAGAGGGTCTCCGCGATCTGCGGGTGACAGCGATTGATCAACAGGTGCGTGTGGGCGTCAAAGATCCGCGCCGGAAGCCAGGGCGCGATCTCTGTCTGATAGATCTGGCGGTCGTCATCGGTGAGGGTTAACTGGCGCATGGGTGTCACTTCTCCACTTCGGGCGGCTTCGTTACCGTCATGCGGCAGCGGCCCTTTTCGCAACTGATGATATCGTAATCCACCTGGTAGCCATACTCCTCAATCAGCGGGGGATAGAGCACTTGACAGTGTTCGCAATATTTTTTATAGGGCTCGATTCGACCCGACTGATGTACCAGTTTGGCCGAGGGACAATCCTGCATGTCGATGACGAACATGTCCTCGTAGAGTGAGAGGCGGTGGCGGCCTCCCTCTTCGGTCAGGGTGTGCGTCCAGTACTTATGCATGCCCTCCAGGCCATCTTTTTCGATGTGCTCGCGAAGATTTCCCAGAAAGTTGTCGGAGATGCCTTTCCAGAACTCGTGGACCTTGGCTTCGCCATCTTTCTCTTCGAGAAAGCGGAACAGTTCGCTGTAACACCAGATAAATTCGGTACAGGAAATCATACATCCTCCTTCCAGAAACGTTGAATGCAACGGCCTTCAGCCTGGTTGTAGTCCACGCTGCTGCGGTAGCCCGCGCGGCAGCAGATGGCCTCGTTCAGGATGCGCGTGTGCTCGCAGAAGTTCGGGTCGATGTCATAGCCCTGCTTCTTCATGTGGGCGATAGCCGGGCACTCGTGGACGTCGAGCACGAGGACATCACCTTCCTCGCGCAACTCAAACTTGCCGCCTTCGAGCGTGAAGATGTGCTCCCAGTGGGCCCGGAGGGAGGACAGGCCTTCGTCCCGCAGACCCTTGACCAGCGGCGCGTAGACCGTGTCCGCCAATTTCTCCAGGTACGCTTTGAGGCCTGCCATACCGTAGCTTTGCATGATGAACTGGATGCCATAGCTGAAAGCGCCGTGGAAATCCTTGTGTACGTTGGCCATGTTTGGCTCCTGTTTTCGTAACGAACAACATTAGAAGGTGGCCGCTCGCCACACCCACATACCCCCCAAGTCGTGCCACGCGATCCGGCAACGCCGGTTCGTGTGCGTCGAGCGTGGCAATATCAAAACACTTGGAAATTATTACAGGGTAGCCTTTTGAACTACGCTACATTTCGAGACGAACCGTATCGTTCAGTCTCGCCGCTCGTTCTCAGTCATCCTTGGCGGTACAACATACCTTCCTCTCCAGGCACACGAACCGGCGTTGCCGGATCGCGTGGCACGACATCGGTCACTTTTGTGTATTGGGGTAGATGGTCGGCTCAAGCCTCACACATCGCGCCGCCAACGATTCCAGCGATTCGCCCGTCAGCCCGTGTATCGCCAATAACGCAGCCCCAAGGCTCGTCGGCTCGGGGCAGGCCACGGCGCGCACCGGAAGTCCCAGGGCATTCGCCTTGATTTCCATCCACACTCTACTCCGCGCCGCGCCGCCCACGCTATGCAATTCCTCGGGACGCGATGCGCCGCATAATTGAGCCAACTGATCGTTCAGCGAAGCGGCCACGCCCTCAAAGATCGCGAGAACGGCCTCCCCTCGTGGTTCGCCGGTTGCCCACATGCGCACATGCTCCAGCAAGTCCGGCGTATCCAGATTGCGTGGCAAGACTAGCCGATCGCCAGTCGCCGCCTCCGCCTCCTCGCCGAGCACCTCGAAGCCCACCGAATCCGGCAGGGCATTGCGAAAGGCTTCGAGCAGGTTCGCGGAGACATCGCCGAAGACCATCTGATAGTAGCGGCCCGGCTGAGCGGATGGCCCCCAGAATACGGGGCTTCCATTGGACGGACTGAACTCACCGGCGCAACGCACCGTGGCCAGGACCGTGCCCGTGGTTTCGGAGACATTGCATGATTGCGTGTTGCCCGCGCCGATAGCCCCCGCAAACTGATCCAGACAGCCGACGACAAACTGGCAATCGGAAGGCAGGTGAAATGCTTCGCTCGCAGCCGGCGTCACCGTACCCAGATTGGTGCCCGCGCGAACGATGTCGCACAGGCTGTCACGCTCCAGCGCGAGCAGCGCCAGCGCATCGTCACGCCATTCCAGCGTGTGAATGTCGATGAGTCCGGTCAGTCCCGCCACACCCGCCTCGGTCACATACTTCCCGGTGAAACGCCACGTGAGATAGTCACTGATCAGCAGGATGCGGTCCACGCGTTCCCACATCTCGGCGGTCTCTTCCTGATGCCAATAGAGCTTGGCCAGCATGAACTCCGGCGAAAGTCCGGGCACCCCCGACCGCGCATAAAAATCCGGCAGCGCCATGAAGGCGTCCAGCGGCGGGCTGATGGCGGCTGCGCGGCGGTCGTTCCAGATGATAAAGGGCGTCATCGCCTCGCCCGATGGTCCGAGCAGGACGAAGCTGTTCGTTTGGCTCGAAAAAGTGACGGCTGCGATCGCGGCATAGTCCTCGGGCGCCAGCGTCCTGAGCTCCTCGGCCAGTTGCTGGATGGCCGCATCAAAGGCCGGAACCGAGACTTCGCTGTGTACGCCGCGCGTGTTCGTTAAGGGTGTGGGGATGCGTGCCAAGGCCTTGAGTTCGCCGTTGATATCGAAGAGCGTACCCTTGAAATTGGTCGTGCCGAGATCGAAGACGAGAATGGTAGCCGCCGCGGAGCCCATATCAGTCGATTTCCAGTGCCGGCTCGCAGAGCAGTTCCGCCGCGAGGTCCATGAGGATATTCGCTCCATCGGGGCTCTTGAACAACGCGTTCGACGCCTCGTAGCCGCCTTCGGCCAGGGCTTCTTCCGTCACCAGGTAGCCCTGCAGCTCGCCATTCGACATGGTGATGGCATGGAGCTTCGGAAACTCCGCCTGCAAATCGAGGACAAACTCCACAAAGACTTCACCGGGGAACGCCGCGATGCGCTGATCGCCCAGGCGAAAGCACTGCACTTCCGCAGGCATGCATTTCGCCGCCGCCGCGTCCACCAGTCCACGGCGGACCGCCTGGGCCAGCGTCAGCGTCTCCTGCGCGCCAAAAAGGTCCGTCTCCGCTGTGCGTGTTTCGGGACTCCCCGGATTCGTCTGTTTCAATCGCTCGAATCGGGCGGTCGCCGTGTCCACCGCCGCCGCAGCCTCCGCCTCGCCGGGGAAGACCCGCAGGGGCAGCCTGTCCGACGTGGCCCCGTGTCCCAGTGTCAATTCGGCGCTGAATTTCGGCGTGGCCATGGCTTCCAAAACGTTGTCGGCGAGGGCATAGCCCAGGCGCTCCGCTTCGGCAAAGGTGTTCGCCTCTACCACGTGGCGCGGGCTCTGGTTGCCGCAGGCGCCCGTGTGATAGATCACGGGAAGGCCCTGCCACGCTGCTTGAAGGCGCTGCCGCGTAAGGCCGGGAAAATCGCCGCTGTACAGCGTCGAGTCTTCATGCAGCACCGTGGGGTGCATGGACACAATCAGCATCACGCCGATCGGCGACTGGCACTTCGTTTCGCGCACA
>JBIJDL010000170.1:0-11154 GCA_044344195.1 Candidatus Hydrogenedentales bacterium | reverse complement strand
CTTCGGGGCGCAACGGCCAACGCACACGAAACGGCGAATACCACTGCGGGCCGCCCCGAATGGAGCTTGGACCTCTCGTCTGTCGGCGGCACGTCGGTCTAGTTCACCGTGAGTTTGTATTGCTCAAAGACGGCGGTCACGGTAGTATCGCCGTCGACGGGCACCGTGATGGGGTTGGTCGTGGGCGTGGTGCTTGGCGTAAATGGTCCGATCCAGTTCTTGAATTTCCAACCGGTTTCGGGAAGCCCCGTGAGCGTGACACTTGTTGGCGCGCAAAAACCTGATAATGAGTGGACGGGGCTACGTGGACCGGCGCGGTCAGGGTGATGGCAACGCCTTCGCTTCCGCGCTCCGGTCGGGTTGCTCTTCCACCGACGGCATCAGCGAACCCGGTTGCCATTTTTCGCGCAGCTCTTCAAAGCGTGTTTCCCAGATCACCCGCTGTGAATCGGACAATATTGCGGAGACCTCATCGCGCAGGGTGTCCAGGGTGCGCCTGACTTCGGGCTGCACGGTATTCCGGATAGACTCAAGCGTTTCAAAGTGTTTCCCGACGATCTCGGTGGCATCGACGCGCTGTGATTCGGAGAGGTCCAGTCGGGCCTGCATGCGTTCCAGCAGGCTGTCTTGGAGCCGAACGGGTTCGGCCACCATCCGCTGCACCGAGCGATCCAGAAGGAGGACGGTGGCCCCGCCGCCAATGATCATCCCACAGAGGAGGAATAGGGCCGCCTCGATGTAGGGCGGCATCAAACCCGGGTCGCGCTTTCGCTGGGCCGAAATTCCGGGGTAATAACCATCACTCATACACGTATCTCTCCCCGTGCTCTCCGAATGGCGAAGCTCAACGCCGGTCGAAGCGCCCTTAATTGGTTTCCAACACCCACGGATCGATAGTAACTCAATTGGCGCATTATTTTCACCTTGGGGAATTGGGGGAGATGAACCACCTTTCGGGAATCGGTATACTTGGGCGGACCGCGCCGAGGTTGGGCCTTGCTCTCGGTTGCAGGAAGGATAGTAATCGTGTTCTTTTTCCCCATTTCGCGTTGTCCGGGGGCAATGCCGGTGCGGTGCACCGTTTCAGAGTCATTCCGATTGTCAACGTCAATATGAAATACGGCGCGCGGGTGAGGAGCAAAGCCCTGTGGAGCGTATGCCGTTTCGCCGCGCTCATCGCGGTCTGGTCGTGCGCCTGGTGCGTCTGCGGCCAGGAAAGCGGACTTGACCCGGTGCGCCTGCAGTTGAAGTGGTCCCACCAGTTTCAGTTTGCGGGCTTCTATGCCGCGGTGGAGAAGGGCTTCTATGGGGAATCCGGTCTCGAGGTGGCGCTGGAAGAAGGCCAGGCGGGTACGGATTTTATCGACCGGGTTGTTTCGGGGTCGGCCGACTTCGGCGTCGAATTGCCCGATCTCCTGCTCCGCCGTGCCGCCGGGGAACCTGTGGTGGTTCTCGCGGCCATCTACCAGCACTCTCCTTATGTGGTCGCCTCTCTCGAAGGGACGCCCATCGCCTCGCCCCACGACCTGATCGGCCGTTCCGTGATGCTGCGTCCATCGAGCAACGCGGAGATCCTGGCCATGCTCCTGAACGAGGGCGTCCCTCTGGATCAGGTTCGTTTTGTGGACCATGACTTTAACGCCGTTGCCCTCGCCAATCGAAGCGTGGACGCGATCAGCATGTACAGCTCCACGATCGTCCATGAAAAGGTCCTGAATGGTCAGCGGCTCAACCTGCTCCACCCGCTGAACTACGGCGTGGACTTTTATGGGGACTGCATTTTCACGTCCGAGCGGATGCTGGAGGACCACCCCGATCGGGTTCGCGCCTTCCGGGAGGCCAGTCTCCGCGGGTGGGAATATGCGATGGAGCACCCCCGTGAAATCGCCGAACTGATTCACCGTCGCTATGCCCCCGCGAAGTCGGTTGAGAACCTGCTGGCCGAATCCGAGCAGATGATGCCCCTGCTGCTTCACAAATTTGTGGAGACGGGCCATATGAATCCAGGGCGCTGGCGTCACATCGCCGACACCTTTGCGACCGTCGGCCTGCTGCCGCCCAATGTATCGCTGGACGGTTTTTTGTACAACCCCGACCCCGCTCCGGACACCGCCTGGCTGCATGGGGTTGCTGTGTCTGCCGTAGCGGCTCTGGTGGTGGTGGTGCTCGTTGCGCTGGTCCTCCTGTTGTTCAACCGGCGGCTTGAGGGGGCCGTTCAGGCGCGCACCCGCGAACTCGAACAGGCGAATAGTGCCCTGGAGACGGAAGTGAAGGAGCGCGCGCTCGCCGAGGCGGAGCGGCTCAGCCTTGAGCAACAGGTGTGGCACGCGCAAAAACTGGAGAGTCTGGGCGTGCTCGCCGGTGGAATCGCCCATGACTTCAACAATCTACTCACCGTCATCCTCGGGAACGCGGACATGGCCCTTCAATTAATCGGAGCGGGCGCGCCGGCGGAGCCATTGGTCGCGGAAATTCGAGACGCGAGCAACCGCGCCGCCGATCTCACACGGCAGATGCTGGCCTATTCGGGGCGGGGCCACTTCGAGATTCGTGAGGTGAACCTCAATCAGCTCGTGGGGGAGATTGGACGTCTGCTCGCTTCTTCCGTCGCGAAAAACGTCCGGATCATCACGGACCTGTCCGAGGACCTGCCCGCCGTACGCGTGGATTCCGCGCAGATCCAGCAGATCGTGATGAATCTCATCACCAACGCCGCCGAGTCGATTCCATCCGAGCGGGATGGCGAGGTGCGCCTGACAACCCGAGCTGTTTCGTGTTCAAAGAATGACCTGCGTAAGAGCTTTCTACCCGAGACACCGCCACCGGGCAAATTCGTCTGCATCGAGGTTTCCGATACAGGCAGCGGTATGACACCGGAGGCGCTGGACAGGCTCTTCGAGCCGTTCTTTACCACGAAGGCTTCGGGACGCGGGCTCGGTATGGCGGCCACACTCGGTATCGTCCGGGGGCATCGCGGGGCGATAACTGTGGAAAGTACGCCAGGAAATGGGACCACGATTCGCGTGCTCCTGCCTTCGAGCGGCCGATCCGCGAGTGATGTCGGGAACGCCGAGGGGGGCGGCGTCACGGAGTGGCGCGGACACGGGCCGGTCCTGCTCGTGGACGATGAAGAGGCCGTGCGCTCACTGGCGGCCCGTATGCTTGAACGTATCGGGTTCGAGGTGCTGGTTGCGGGAGACGGTGTGGACGGCGTCGCGCTATTTCGCGAGCGATCCGACGAGATTCGCTGCGTGCTCCTCGATTTCAGCATGCCAAGGATGGATGGCGTCCAGGCGAGCCTGGAGTTGCAGCGTATTCGCGAAGATATCCCGATCATCGTTTGCAGCGGCTTTAACCGGCACGAAGTGGAGGACCGCTTCACCGGTCGTGCGATCGCGGCCTTTCTGCACAAGCCCTTTCGCTACGAGCAGATCCGCCACGCGTTCCAGACGGCCCTGGGTGAAGATTGAGACGCCTCAGGCGTGCTGCGACACCCAGTCCCGATCACGGACATTCCAGGAACTGGCCCAGTAAATAAAGGGGGTGTCCAACGCCGCGATCACGACTTTGAAGATGTATTTGGCCACCGCCAGCTCCACTGCAGTCGCGAAATCGAAGAGTCCCCACCACACAATCGTAGAGTAGAGGATCGTGTCGACAAGCTGGGAAGTCATCGTGGAGGCGTTGTTGCGCAGCCAGAGCATCCGCCCCTGAGTCTTCTCCATCAGGTAGTGATAGATCCAGACGTCGAGGTGCTGACTGATGAAGTAGGCGAGCAATGAGCCGAAAACGAAGCGAGGCGAGAACCCGAAGAGCAGGGCAATGGCTTCATGAACGGACGTGGCAAATTCCTTCTTGCCCGGGTCTTGCGTGGGTAGAAAGAGCAAGCTCAGGGACATGATCGAGAAAACCACCACACTGGTGGCGAAACCGATCATGACCGCGCGGTTGGCCTCCCGTTTGCCATACTTCTCGCTCAGGATGTCGGTGGCGAAGTATATCCCGGAGTAGATGATCATGCCGAGGCTGGTCTGCATGCCGAATACCGTCGTCAGTTTTGGGCCCTGGATGTTCATGAGAATGATATTCATCACGATCACGGCATAGAGACCCTGGCGACCAAAGAGCCGGTACATTACCAGCGTCATACTGAGGTCGATGCAGACGGTAACGATCCAGAGGGTATTCTGGTGTTGCGCGAAAAAATCGGCGAGCAATTGAGGGATCAACGGGTTCTCCAACGGCCATGGGCGTTACAGTGCAAGATACTGCAGCCGGGGACTATTTCTCGATCACGAGCGATTCAAAAACTTCGTCATTCTGACCACGGGCTTCGTAATTCAGGCGTTTTCCATCGATCGCGATGCGCAAGTAAGAGGACTTACCCTGAAAGTAGGTCTTGATGTACTCCGGGCCCGTCCTCTGACGTCCTCCGCGATGCGCCTGGGCACAGGCGTTGATGTACATCGTGCCCTCGGCGGGCGAAGCTACTTCCTTGCCGTCCCTCAGCGGTGCCGTGCGCATGTAGTCGTGGATGTGGCCCTGAAAGACCATGTCCACGTGGTGCCGGTCGAACACGGGAATCAAGGCGGCCCGCAGGGCCTCGTACTCGTGGTAGAGCACTGGGTTGTACATGGTGAAATGGTGCACCGCAAATTTCCACGTGGCGTCGCTTTCGGCCAGCACCTTGTCCGCCCACGCGGCCTGTACCTTGGCCTCGGTGCCCACGTCCATCATCAGGAAGAGCGCGTTGCCGTAGCGAAAGCTATAGTTTGTCTCGGGCACCGCGCCCTCTGGGCCGTTCTTAGGATACTCGAATAAGGCCACGGGCAGCGCCACACCCAGGCCGTCCTGATTGTCGTGATTACCCAGAGTGAACATGAGCGGTCGGCGTTCATACACGCCCTGACCATAACCGATCTGCATGTCCCACTGATCGCGATAGAGGCCATAGCTCACCACATCGCCGGGAATAACGAAAAAGGCCATTTCCGGTGTGAACCGAAATGCCGCCTGAAGCGTCTTGCCCGCCTCCTCCGTCGCATGGGTGTCGGAGCCGACGCCAAAGATGAAGGGCGCATCGCCTTCGGGCGCTGTCCTGAATTCGTGAATGTCGCTCCACACTTCCATGGCAGGCTCCCCGACGCGATATTCATAGGCCGTCGTCGGCGTCAGCGCGGGCAGTACCGCCGTGTAGTGATTCGAATAGCGGTCGTTCGCCAGCAACCGATCCTGAAGGGTTTCCATCGCGGCATCGGCCTCCAGCCATGTTTCCGCACCAGGAAGCCGATACTGCACCCGCCCGGATTTCAACTCCGTGCTGGTCCGCCACTGGACGGTCTGGGTTGTGGCGGCATCCTCGCTCCAGGTCAATACGATCTGGTCGGGTATCGCGGAGGAGGGGTGGGGCGTTTCCCGAAAAGCACCCAGCAGATGGGCCTCCCGAGCGCGGCCGCGAAACGTCCCCAGCAGGGTCTGGCCTTTCAATTCATCGGGCAACTCGGTGATTACCAGGCTCGTCCAGTCGCGATACGTCATCGCGCCTTTGTCCATCGTGACCATGGCCTCGGCGGGAAAGAGATTCGTGATGGAGAGCACCGCGCCGGGCGTTTGTGGCGCCACACTCACGAAATACACGGGCCGGTGCCAGTCGAAGCCGTTGATGCCCAGGCCCACATGCCCCGCATCGAACTTCTTCTGCCACACCTCGTAGGTGTATTCCTCGTTCTTCACCTTCATCGCGGTCTTTTGAAATCCAGAGGCCTCAAGCCAGAAGGGGGCCGCTTCCTGGGCCTCATGTCGCATGATGGTAACCACCACCGGCACGTTCACGTCGAAGTGCCAGTACTTCTCCGAAAGAATGCCTTTCTCTTCGTCGCTTAGGGAGGTGAGAATCGCCTCGTTCGTCAGCGCCGCGCGCTCGTCTTGCGATAGGTCCGCGTAGTAGCGCGTCACCACATGGTCCATCACTTCGGCCACGGTGGATTGTCCGTGAGCGGTGGGGGAGAGGCTCAGCAGGGCGAAAGCGGAGAGCGTGGCCGCAATGGCAGCAGAGGAGATGGGGAAACGAGACATCGCTATGGCTCCTGAGTTTGAAGTTGCCCCCGTAATTCAACGATAGCGTATCCGTTGCCACCGATCAAAAAAGAGTCACAACGCCATGCGAAGGCCCTCAAGTACTCCTTCGCTGCTTGCAGGGTTCCGGGGGCATCTGCTATAACGCCAGCCAGACTAAACGCTTCGAAGGAGCCCGCCATGAACACGCTGAGCCGAATTATCCTGAGCCTGACCCTTTGCACCATGTCCCTGGGAGCCTTCGCGGCGGATTCGGTCGCACCCTTCCTGGGCCGATGGGCCCTGACCATCCCGGGCGGTGGCGCGGGCTGGCTCGAAATCACCCAGCAGGACGGCTACCTCGACGGCAGCATCCTCTGGGGGGGCGGCAGCGTGGTGCCTGTGGACAGTGTCTACCTCGACGGCGACGCTCTCATCGTGACCCGACTGAACACCGTCGAGCGCAAGGACGCGGCTGGGACCGTTGTTCGAACCCAGAACTTCACTGAGACTATCTTCGCGAGCGTAAGCGGTGACACGCTCGATCTCAAGCACCAGAGAGTGAACACCAGCGGCATCGGTGCCGAGCGCGCGCCCTTCACCGGCAAGCGCATCCCCGATTTGTCCCCGGCGCCCGATCTCGCCCAAGTGAAATTTGGCAAGCAGCAAACGCTCTTCAACGGCAACGATCTCGCAGGCTGGCAACTCACCGAGGCATCCGCAGCCAATGGATGGAGCGCGGTTGATGGCGTCCTCATCAACGACCCGGTCCAGGAAGAGGGCAAGCCGAAGAAACACTATGGTAACCTTCGCACGGAAGCGGAGTATGAAGACTTCAACCTCACGCTCGAAGTTAACGTCGTCCCCAAAGGCAACAGCGGGATCTACCTGCGCGGCATTTACGAGGTTCAGGTCATGGACAGCTTCGGCATGGAGATCGATCCCCACCACATGGGCGGTATCTACAGCCGTATCGCGCCCACAGCGGCCGTCGAGAAACCTGCGGGCGAGTGGCAGACCATGGACATCACCCTGGTCGCCCGCCACGTCACCGTCAAGCTCAACGGCACGCTGATTATCGACAACCAGCCCCTCCAGGGTTGCACCGGCGGTGCCCTCTGGTCCGACGAATCCCGCCCTGGTCCCATCTACCTCCAGGGCGACCACGCCGGTGTGAAATACCGGAATATCGTCCTCCGGCCTGTGGTGAAGTAAGGGGGGGGGCGGCGAGGCAAAGTGGACTGAGTGGACTGAGTGGGTGCCAAGGCTTCCGCTCTTATTCACTTTGGCCCAACATTGTCCATGGATGCGTGAGACGCCCCCGATTACGTTCGCGCACCCGGTCCGGCATCCCCTGGGACATGCCGCCGCTTTGATGTGGGCTTCGCTCGGTTGGGTGGTGATGAGAGGGGGGAGGGCGCGTTGCACATATCAGAACCCTTGCGGCGGTACGTCCCCAAACAAAACAGGCCATGCAGCATGTACTGCATGGCCTGAAATTTACTGGCACCTCGGACAGGACTCGAACCTGTGACAGGGTGGTTAACAGCCACCTACTCTACCAACTGAGTTACCGAGGTCTATTTGGGGGTTGCGAAGGGGCGATAAGTGCGGCCCAACGCGGGACATAGTATGCCAAATTTACCACCGGCGTTTCAAGCAAGAATCGGTAATATTTTACTTCGCGAGCAAGTTTACTTTCGGTGTCTCCACGGCGCGCTTGTCGCCCGTTGCCGGATCCAGATCCGCAGGCACCGTTTCGGCCCAGTTGGGGGCGGCATCGGCCTCGCCTTCGCCGTTGGTCCACTTCAGGCAGTCGCCGAACACGGCCTGGAAATCGGCGTTTTCCCAAACATCTTCGCGGTGACCCATCGCGTTGTAGAAGACGCGTCCCTCGCCCGGCGTGCTGCACCAGATGACCGGGTAGTTGGGAATGTTGTACTTCTCCTGTTTCGCCCGTTCCTCACCCGGATCGAGCAGCGCGAGCACGTGCATGGTCTTGTCCTGCAGGCCAGAGAAGAGGTACCACTCGTCATTGATCTGCCAGCCATCCTTCACATGGGCCATGGTGGGGTGGTCAACATCGACGACGCGCAGCGTGCCCACGAACTGCGCCCCATGACCGCGGAACTCGCCGCCCAGCATGTCGAGGTAGGGGGATTCCGGGGAAAACTGGTTGCGCTCCCGGTGCCACGTGTCGCTGGCGCAGTGGTAGCCCATGAACCCGCCACCCGCCTTGACCCAATCGATCAAGGTGGTCATGCCTTCCGGGCCCATGGGCGGGGAACCATCCTTGGCCGCTGGATCGCAGAGGTTCTCCGTCGTGTAGAACATCACCACGTCGGCTTCCTTGAGATTTTCGGCGGTGATGATGGCGCCATCCTTCGTAGAGACCAGACTGCCGCCCATGCCTTCGATCAGGGGGCGCACCAGCTTCTCCACATGGCAGGGCGCGCCATTCTCGACTTTGACCACACTGTGCTCGAAGCCCGCCGACTTGTGAAGAAACAGAACGCGTGGACCATCCGCCGCACGGGCGCCCACAATGCCCGCCGCCATGACCGCAGTCAAAATCATCCATCGAAATTTCATACTTCCAACTCCTTAAAGATTGCCGGGCAATCGGTTCAGTTCGCCGCTTGTTGTCGCTTGACGGCTTCAACGGTTTCGTCATAGATGAGGCAAAGTTCTTCGAATCCCAGGCCCAGAACGTCGAGGAGTACCTGATGGGTCCCGGCGAGCACCTGGAGATCGTGACGATCCGCTTTGCCCGAAATGTCCGAGAGGAGCGCTCCAAGGGCGACGATAGCCACCAGCTTCGGAGATTTCTGGGCCTGCTGAAAGTCATGGTGGAAGCGGATCGGCTCGGAGATTTCGGGGGGAAGGCCCCAGCCATCCGCCAGCAGGAAGCCCACTTCCGGGTGCGCCAAGCCGAAGTGCTCATTCTCGATCCGGATAATCTCGTCTTCAGACAGGTCCTGATTGACCTCCGCATACTGCTTCGGTGCGATCTCGGCCAGCACGGCCCGACCGATATCAAACATGAGTCCGGCCGCAAATAGCCCGCTGACCCCCTGGATGCGCTTGGTCTTGGCGATGAGCTTGCACGCCGTGGCACACACCATCGAGCGCTTCCAGAATTTCTTGTGATTGAAGTGCTTGCCTTCCTTGAAATAGTCAATCACCGCCGAAGCGAGCACCGCGCTGTACACTTCCCGCAATCCGAGCAGTGCCGTCGCCCGTTCGATCGTGTCCACCCGATGGGTGAAGGAATACGCAGCCGAATTGGCCAGACTGACTACCTTCGCCGCCAGCGAGGGGTCGTTGCTGATAATCTTCGCCATGTCGTCGGTCGAGGTGTCCATATCGTCCATCGCATGGCGCACCCGATTGACTGTCTCCGGCAGGGCGGGCAGGGAGCTGATCTGGCGGATGAGATGAACCACCTTCTCGAATTTCAGCCCACTTTCCACGAGCGAGATGGAGGCCGTGCCCGGCGTGACCACCCGTGCCGACAGGGGCACGTTCAAATTGCCGTCCAGGGTGAACGTTTCTCTCGCCTCGTCATCGCGGCGGTAATAGTTGTCCAGCGCGACGCGCACGTCGTTCATCGACACGAGCAGCGGACGCACCTTCATGCCCGACTTCTCTTCCAGGGCGGCCACCGTGGCCGCATCCAGGGGGCAGGCCATGCCCACGGTCAAGTCCCTGCCCATTTTGTCGATGGGGACAATCTGGTGCTTGATGGCAAAGTCCCGGTCGATAAGGCGTATGACTTCGGCGGGAATCGTGTAGTTCAACAGGTCGATGCTCGCCATACCGGGCTGGCGAGAGAGGAAGCGCACAAAAGTCTGGGTGTCCAGGTACTCCAGTGCGATAAGATTCTCCACAATTTTGCCGCCGTCCGTGCGCTGTTTATCCAGGGCCTCCTGCAACTGCGAGGGCGTGATCAGTCCCTCTTTGATCAGCAGCTCGCCGATTCGCTTGGGAGGGCCTGCGGCCGGGGTGCGGTCCGTGTATCGTCGTGGTTCGTGCAATCGTGGAAATTCCTTCAGACAGCCCGGTCGATCATTCAAGTTCGCCGTCGCCCATGTTTTTTCGTTTCGAATGTAACCCCCGCCTAAATTCAATGGGGGGCCAAGCGCTGGATCGAGGAGGGGCGCTCACTCGGGTTCAGAACTGGAGTAAGTGTAGGTACTTCATGGCATCGTGTCAAGAGCAAGTCCCCGGCGGGGCCGACCAGGGGACCGAGCGGCACCATTTCAGGCACGAGACACGCGCTACACAATCGCCCTGGGCTTTTTGCTATACTGCGTTGGCTGGAATGAAGGCATCCATATCGATGTTTTTCTCATCAGGCCCGCAGTGTGCCTGTTCCGGCCCCCCCGTTCCGAGCGAGCGTGCAAGGCCGGGGCTAACCCTTTGAACAA
This sequence comes from Candidatus Hydrogenedentales bacterium, assembly GCA_044344195.1. GTDB lineage: Bacteria > Hydrogenedentota > Hydrogenedentia > Hydrogenedentales > JAEUWI01 > JAEUWI01. The sequence continues at coordinate 670 of JBIJDL010000170.1, read as the reverse complement.
CCAGGCTGGTTTCAGTTTCACTCCGGTGATCCGGGCTGGCCCATCTCTCATCAGAAGGAGAAAAACAATGGCATTCGAACTACCCGCATTGCCCTATGCTTTCGACGTTCTCGAGCCCCACATTGATGCGAAGACCATGGAAATCCACCATGACAAGCACCATGCCGCCTATGTCGCGGGGCTCAACGCGGCCCTCGAAGGTCTCGACGGCTACGAAGGAAAATCCGTGGAATCCATTCTGGCGGCCATCAAGGAAGTGCCCGAGGCCAAGCGCCAGGCCGTCATCAATCACGGTGGTGGTCACGCCAACCATTCGCTGTTCTGGACGCTGCTGAGCGCCAGCGGCGGCGGTGCCCCGGCGGGCGATCTGGCCGCGGCGATTGACGCGACCTTCGGCAGCCTGGATGCCTTCAAGGAGCAGTTTTCCAACGCAGCCAAGACCCGCTTCGGCAGTGGCTGGGCCTGGCTCGTGGTCAATGGAACCGGCACCCTGGAAGTGATCAGCACGCCCAATCAGGACTCCCCACTCATGGACGGCAAGACCCCCATTCTGGGGCTTGACGTCTGGGAGCACGCCTACTACCTCAATTACCAGAACCGCCGTCCGGACTACGTCTCGGCCTTCTGGAATGTCGTTAACTGGCCCAAAGTTGCGGAACTCTTCAGTGCC
>JBIJDL010000169.1:0-11165 GCA_044344195.1 Candidatus Hydrogenedentales bacterium | reverse complement strand
GCATGGTGGGCCTCTCGGGGATGAACCATTTAACACCACAGGAGTCCTAATTGAATGAAGACCATTGCAACCACCCTGACTACCGCCTTTCTGGCCCTCGGCAGCTTTAGCGCCGCCTTCGCCGCCGACCTCCCGCTGGATAAGATTAAGCTGCCGGAAGGCTTCACCATCAGCGTCTACGCCGACACCGTGCCCGGCGCGCGGACCCTGGCCCAGGGCGACAACGGCACCCTCTTTGTGGGCACCCGGGCGCAGAAGTCCGTCTATGCCCTCGTGGATTCCGACGGCGATAACAAGGCCGATCAGACCCACGCGATCACCGAGGGCCTGGAGTCGCCCAATGGTGTGCTCTTCCGCGACGGCGCGCTCTATGTCGGGGAGATCAACCGCATCCTGCGCTATGACGGCATCGAAGCCAGCCTGGCCACACCGCCCGCGCCCGTGGTGGTGACCGACGCCCTGCCTGCGGAAGTATCTCACGGCTCCAAGTACCTGTCCATCGGGCAGGACAACCGCATGTACTTCGGCATCGGCGCGCCCTGCGATCACTGCGATCCCACAGTCGACTACACCGACCCGCGCCTGGGCACCATCACCTCCATGAACCTCGACGGCTCGGACATCCAGCCCTATGTCATGGGCGTGCGTAATTCCGTGGGCCTCGCGTGGCACCCGGAGAACGGCACCCTCTACTTCACCGACAACGGCCGCGACAAACTCGGTGACGACCGGCCCGACTGCGAACTCAACCGCGTTACCCAGCCCGGACAGCACTTCGGCAACCCCTACATCCACGGCGGCGATGTGCCCGATCCCGAAAACGGCAAAGGCAAGAACCCCGACGACTACGTGAAGCCCATCCAGAAGCTCGGCGCCCACGTCACGCCCCTTGGCCTCACCTTCTACACCGGCGATCAGTTCCCCAAGGCGTATAAGAACCGCCTCTTCATCGCACTCAAAGGTTCCACCGACCGCACCATCAAAATCGGCTATTCCATCAAGACCGTGACCCTCGACAAAGACGGCAACGCGAAGAAATACGAAGACTTCGCCACCGGCTGGGTCTTCCGGGAAGAAGCCTGGGGCCGCCCCGTCGACGTAATCGTCGCCAGGGACGGTGCGTTGTTCGTCTCCGACGAACAGGCCGGCGTGATCTACCGCATCGCCTACGCGAAATAATCGGGCAGACTCCGACACACACCAGGGCCCGCGATCACCACGATCGCGGGCTTTTCCATATCCATGCGAAAGCATGGAGCGGGGGCTTTTCAGCCCCCGTTCGACGCAACGCAGTTGCGCGCTGCCCGATTGCGGTTGACAGCAATCGACCCGAGTGCTCTAATAGAGGCAGAAAAGCGGCTGAAAATGCGGAACGAGCCCAGGATGAAGCCCAAGGTCTACATCGAGACATCAGTAATCAGCTACCTCGCGGCAAGGCCAAGTCGTGACGTTATCATCGCGGGCCGCCAGGCGGAAACTCACGAGTGGTGGGAAAAGCACAGACACCGCTTCGAACTACTGATATCCATCGTTGTGGAAAATGAGATTGGAAAAGGTGACCCCATTCAGGCCGCGAGGCGCAAGTCCTGGATCGAGGGCATCACATCCGTAGTGGTGTCTGAAGACGCCGGGACGCTATCCGAAGCCCTACTGGCTGCGGGAGCTATTCCGGTTGGGAGCGAAGAAGACGCGCTCCATATTGCGATCGCGGCAACGCAGAAGGCAGATTACTTGACGACCTGGAACTTTCGCCACATCAACAACGCGGAAAAGTCCAGGCACATCGTATCGGTTGTCCAAGCATTTGGACTTGAATGTCCACGTATTTGTTCGCCGGAAGAACTCGGAGGTGAGTAACATGGTATACGACCCAATAGTTGAAGAAATTCGCAAGTACCGCAAAGAACATGCAGCCCTGTACGGCAACGATCTCAAGCGAATAGTGAAAGCCTACCAGGAGATGGAGCGCGCTTCCGGTCGAGAGTATGTCAACTTCGAAACCAAACGTGTTCCGGTAACGAGGGCTTCGGAAGAGGCCGCCCCGTACAACCCTTTGACTGAGGGAGCGTCGTGAGCGCATCTGACCGCGCCGTTCCTGGAAAGCGCAGGGATTAGCGATGATTCCAGACCCGATTGTTGAAGAAATTCGGGAAATCCGCAAGGTCCATGCGGCAAAGTATGGCAATGATCTGGATAGAATCGTCGAGGCGCTCCGCGAAGATGAGCGCGCGTCGTCGCATGTCTTCGTAAATCCCGGCCCCAAACTGCTCGTTCCGGGAAAGTATCCGAGGAGTCGAGTATCTATGGTTCAGACGACGCGCGGACGTGTGAAAACTCCTGAAACTGTGCGTGAGCCAACTTCGCACTATGGAAGATGGTTTCCGTTTCCCAAACTCCGTGCGGAGGACGTTTTCATTATGTGGAAGGAATGGTGAACGACGTGATAGACGATCCCATCGTAGAAGAGATCCACCGCTATCGTAAAGTACATGCTGCCCAGTATGGAAACGATTTAAATAGGATCGTAGAGGCACTTCGAGAGTTTGAGCGCACCTCGGGCCGCGAGTATGTCAACTTCGAGCCCTCTTGCCGCGTTCCGGCAGTGAAGGCGTCGGAAGAGGCCGTCCCATACGACGTGTCGACGAAGGAATGTCCCTGAGTCGTTTCAGTCATGCCTACTGAAAATTTAGGAGCTGCGAAGGTGTTTTCAGATCTCATGGGCAAAGCGAAGCCGCGTCGCCGTACAGCGGATGCTCTTGTTTTTACCGCCGTGGCCATGCTTGCCATCGGCTTATCCATTTTCCTCGGAGCACGCCCCCTGTCGGCGGCCAACACGGAACACCAGAATTCCAACACGTTTCTGGTTTATGGTTCGGTCCGAGATACGGAGGGGCGTCCTATGGCGGAAGTGGAGGTCGTCGTCAGTTCGGGAAACGGTACGCTCCGCCGGACCGGAGCCGGGAAAACGATGACCGACGGCACCTTCGCCGTGAATTTTAGTCCGGGGCTGCCTGCGTTAAGCACAGACCCGGAAGTATCAAAGAATCGACGGCAAACAGGTGCGGGCTCTGGTCAGGCCGCCGTCGTGCGCGCGTGGAAAAAAGGCTACTATGAGGTTGAACTTTCTCGCTCGGGAGGCCTCTGGATGGCGGATTTCCTTCAAGAAGGTGAGGACGACTCGATCTTTACCGTGGGGAACACGGTCCTTCCCGACCAACCGTTCCACGTGTCCTTCGTCTTGGCCTCAGCGGCTCAAGTTTCTGGTCGGCTGGTGGATAGCGAAGGGAAACCTTTGCCCGACAAGGAGGTTACCCTGAACGGAGACACCCTGCCGCCAGCGCAGAATGTGCTGGACTCAGCGAAGACCGACGAGGATGGGCAGTTTCTTTTTACCGAAGTCCCGCTCCGGCCCTATTGGTTCGAGGTCAACGAGACCAAGTCCGAAGTGCTGCCGTTCAAGGAGTCTGGTGAATATAGGGTCGCTCTGATGTACAGCGACGGCAAGTCGCCGACCCTGGCGGTGGAATTGCAGTCCTTTTTGGCCCAGGAAAGTACCAATTCGTCTGGTACTGAAACTTTGCCAGTAGAAGAAAACCCGAAGTACACCGCCGTGGTCGCGATTGCCAAAGCCCAGTGGATCGCGGTTGATCAGGCGCGCCGCGCCATCCTGGCGAAATGGGGAGATCCTCGAGTCGGAGAACCCCGAGAGGCACGGACAATCACGATTCCCCTTGGCGATCAGGACCGCACTACCGTTTTGAAATTCGGTTGCGATTGCCTTGGTGAGTCGCGTGTGGATTGGAAGGGTGTTTTTATCGCGCTCGGACCTTTGTCGAACGACGTGTCCAGCAAAGCGGCAGTGGACTTTGTCGCGGCAGTGTTCAGTCACACTTGGCCGCCCGGGGAGCCGGGCTGGCAGGCCGCCATCTCGAATGGGCTTCATATCCTGGGGGCGAGCGATAGTCGTTCGGCCCGAAATATCCTGTTCAATTGGGCGACGCTTGCCCTGCAGGACCCTAGAAAACGGAAGTTCTTTCCGATGGTTGAAGTTGCTCCGAACTTTGATGCCGAAATGATGACAACAACCATGCACTCGTATTTGTACTCGGGTCCCATAGACGCCATTTTGCCGTTTGCGCGACGTGTAGCCAAGGCACATGGTGCTGATTCGCCGCATCGGGAGACACTGGAGCACTACATAAGTTTTGCGGAACGGGTGGCAGCGGGCGATACGAATGGAATGTTCGCGGTTGAGTAGGATATTGTGCGTTGAGCCGTAAGGCCCACGCTGCAAAGGATGGCGATGGTCTCGATACAATCGTCGAGGCGCTTCGCGAAGCTGAGCGCGTCCACGCGTATGTGCTTTAATCCAGAACCGGCACGGATTCCAGCCCAGAATGTCTCCGAGGAGTCGGGTAGTTATGGCACCGTCGGCGAGCGTGCTCGCGAAAAAAAAACTGCGGATTTGCTATGACGAGTCATACTCTTCAGATCGCAAGTATCGGAACATGAGACAAATACAATCCATCGTAGAAAAGAGTTGACAGTAGTGAAAAAGGTATGTTTGACCATGACACAGAATATCCGCATTGTGATCTCTTCAATTGTTTTTATGGCCGGATTGGTATCCTTAGCGGCTGCGGCAAGTCCGCCAGAATTTGAAATAATTAGCGTCGATGCGAGACTGACCGAACGTCTCGATTCAATGAGAATAGTTGGACTCCGCTATACCTACGTCGCGCCAGACGCTCAGCAATTTCTTCAGATGAAGGTTCGTCTCAGGGGGGAAGGGCGATTGGAACTGAACAAGGAGAATCTTCGACTTACGGCAGACGGTCGAGAGACAACTTTTTACGGTAGTCAGTCCGGCCAGCAGGCTAGCATTGAAAATAACTACCCGCGAATTCAACTTAGTGCCAAAGGCACCGCTGACTTTGTGACATTTCTGGTTCCTTTGGATGCGAAAATTTTTGGTCTCGAAATCGCTGGGAAGACATTTGGGGTCGTCCCCGACACGACATTGCCGCCGCCGCCGCCTCCCACGGTAACGGTGGTAAGTGCGAAAATTATGGATTCACCTCTTCGAGAGGTGCATAAGCGCTTCGGCGGCCCTGAGCGGATTACTGAAATAGCCATCGACGGCATGCATCTACTCCGCTTGGAAGTGGATATGATCCCCGGTTTTTCTCCGGAGCTTGGAGAACGGTTTGAAATGTACTACAAAGTCTTCTGGCTCGAAGACAATCAGGGGAACCGAGGCACGTGTGTGGCGGGGGAAAGCCGAGGGGAATTTGAATCCAATCTTTTGATGATTTCGGTGCCTCCCCGAGAGGGCAAGTGGGAACAAATTCGCGAAGTTATCTACTTTCTGATTCCCAAGGCACAGGGGACATTCAAGCTACACTACGGTGAGAGCGCTGGGGTCCCTGTCCCAGTTGGTGGCTGAGTTCGAGTCGGACCACCGGTTTTTTCGCATGAAATCATGTTGGTTTCGCTGTCCAAGCGTTAGGCGACGATGGACTGCATTCGCCCCCCTCGCTCACAGCCCATTCGGCACCAAACTCGCCAACCCCAGCGTAGCCCAGGCCGCACTGGCGCAGGTGATCGGCGTCAACAGCGTCGAACTTCCCGGGCTGCCGTCGGGTGTGGCGCGTGAGGTCATGGGCCAACTGCCGTCTTCCGCTTGTGTGGCGACGAGGAAGTCGATGGCTCGCTGAATGGCAGGTTCTTCGGGTGTATACCCGGCGAGGGAGAGCACGTACAACACCTGGCCTGTGGCGAAGGCGTCGCTCGCCATGTCCAGCTTCTGGCCCCAGCCGTCGTCTACACGAGGGCCTCGTCAATGTCCGTTTGCGAATACTATTGGACAGTAGCAAAACTCGCGGTTGCTGTTGACGGCGGGGCAAACGTCGGGGACGTTTTTGCCCCGTAACTCGGACGAACTGTCGGCGCGGCTGGCGTGAGCGTGATCCCCGGGTGCCACCCTCAAAGGGAGGAGCGAAGCGGGGGAACTTTGTGGGTGACGGGACTTTGACAGGGCAGAGTCCAACTCAATATACATCGTGCCTCCCTACCGCCTGTGGTCCGTTGGTGTCAGGGTGTGAGAAGTTGTGAGCCCATGATTGAGTACTATGCCGAGTTGAAGTCCCCGCACCCACAAACTTCCTGCGGCAGAGCCGCCCCGTTTGAGGGTGGCACCCGTGGAACCGGTTCTACTCCATCAACCATCACACAATGCGACAGACACGATCTGGATCCAAGAGCTCCTCAAAATCCAGTCACTCCTTCGGTCGCCAGGGAAAAAACGCGGGCGTTTTCCGCGCGTACTCCGCGTATTTCGGTCGCGTCTCGGCCATGCGCTTCTCCAACAGGGGCACGCCGGAGACCTTCATGAGCAGCAGCGTCATCACGAGGGGACTTAACACGGTGTAGATCACGTTGGGCGCGGGGAGGGCGGTGATGAAGAGGCCCCACCAGAGGAGGGCGTCGCCGAAGTAGTTCGGGTGGCGCGTGTAGCGCCAGAGTCCCTGGTCCATGACCTTGCCCTTGTTCTCCGGCTTCGCCTTGAAGCGCGCGAGTTCCCAGTCGCCGATGCTCTCGAAGGTCAGGCCCGCCAGGAAGATCACCACGCCCACCAGCGCGAGGCCATCCCAAGGCACGGGCGACTCCGCCGCGATGGCGACCTGCAACGGCAGGGAGATGAACCACGTGAGGAAGCCCTGGAGCAGAAATACGGTGAAGAGGCTGCGCCACCAGAAGGACGGGCCGTGGTGATCGCGCATGGCCTTGTAGCGGTAGTCTTCCGGTTGGCCCCAGTTGCGCCGGGTGAGGTAGAGGGACAGGCGCGCGCCCCAGAGGAAGACCATAGCGGCCAGGAGCACCTGATGGGGCGAGGGCGGATTGTGGAAGCGCAGGCCCACAGTGCACACGAGGATGAAGCCGAGGCCCCAGAAGCAGTCGATGATGCTCGCGTTGCGCATCAGCAGGCTGAGCCCCCAGAGCAGGAGGGCGAAGACGAGCAGGGCCAGGGCGGTGGTGATAAACATGAAAGGGGTCCTCACGGCGCTACGGGCAGCCTCGTGTGCGCCTTCCTGAATTCGTCCAAGCGTGGATTCGATATCGGACCATGGTAGCGTTTGGCTACATCTCCAGACCCCGCGAATCCAAGCCTCGCTATCGTAACACGGAGGTGATCGAAAAGGCTAAGTAATTGGGGCGGAAGATGTTGCATGACGAGGTACGCAATTGGCACGGAAGGCGCTTAAGAGCGGACAGGTGCCGATGGTCGGCACGGGTCAAACAAGAATCCCGAACTCGGGTGAAGGAAGAAACCATGAGCAACATCAAAATCAGCGACTTGAAAGAAACCACGGAAGTCACCACGGTCCAGGCTGAGAACGTGAAGGGGGGCGCCGCCTACATCAAGTTCGATGGTATCGACGGCGAAAGCAAGCGGGCTGACCACAAAGGTGAAGTCTTGATGAGCATTTCCACGCCCACGCCCAAGTCCTGATTTTCTGCCAACAAATTCATCAACTCAGCGCCCCGCGATGGGGTGGAGGAACTTACCATGAGCAACATCAAGCTGAATGAACTGACCGATACGACCCCCGTTAGCGAGCAGGAAGCTGCCCAGGTGAAGGGCGGTCCGATCTACATGCAGTATGAGGGTATCAAAGGCAACGTATCCGCCCAGAGCAAGCACGTCGGCGGTGTCAACGTGGCCCTCGGCGACGGGTCCGTTCGATTCTAACGAATCGCCCCATCTTTCAATTTCCACAGCAACACACCCACACCAAATTAAGGAGTCCCACTATGGCAACTGTAAAGATAGACGATCTGAAAGCGGAATCCGCCGAAACCCAGCCCGTGACCCTCGAAGAGGCGGTCCAGATCATGGGCGGCGCCGAAGCCAAGCCCAAGGCGAAGTCCGAGCAGCAGGCGTATTTGACCTATAAGCTCGAGAACGTGCTGATATCCTCGTATACCTGACGGCGATAAGAAAAATTTTCGGGTAGAAGGCAGTCGAGTGCACGGGCGCGATGCCCGGGCCGCGCGGAGAGCGTCCGCACTGATCCCCTGTGACAAGGAGCAGAGCCCACATCGCGCCCGTGCGGGATGACAGACAAAACGGAACGTCAACGAGGCAGATCCAGGGCTAACTTTCCTCGGATCGGATAGATAGCCCGAATCGTACAAAATATACGGGGCGATGGATTGTCACTGAATCGTGGGGACTGGGCAAGAAAATTCTCTCAGGGCGGGGCGGCTGGCTCAAGTGGGCATTCGGTCCGCATGCAGTTCGCCAAACTGCTCGGTAAGCGCCGCCACGAAGCGCTCCGGTACTTCCGGCGAGACAACGAAAGTCTTCCTCGCGGTGCGAAGGACCACGGAGCATTTCGGATCTGTCACGAAGGGACGGAAGTTGCCCAGCTTTTTGCTTCGGAAATAACCCGAGAAGCAGAAGAGACCGCCATTGCCGCAAATGCGCCAGCCGCCCTTCATCGCATCCGGGTCGGCGCGGAATTCCTGTAAATCGGCGAGATCCAAGGAGGAACTCCAGCCCAGCCGCTGGATTCGAAGCTGGTCACGCTCCAGGGTGTAGCCCCGGACCATGAACAGCGGTCCGATCGCCATAAACCCAAGCGGCATGACCACCATCGAGAGGGTCCAGACTACAAGCTCACTCGGACCGGTGAACAGGCCAAAGCCGATGATGACAACCATCAGCGCATAGGTGAATACGGTCGCCACCCGAATAAGGGCGCTCATCGGTGCCGCGGGAAAGTATGGGCTGTTCATGTCGGAATCTCCAACCTGATACACCACCGTCCAGCCCGGCCTATTCGCCCCTTCGGGTCGCGGGAGGCGCGGGCATGGATGCTACTTCATTAATTCGTCCAGGTTCATGCGCGGGCGTTCCCAATAGGCGGTGGCGTGGAAGAGGTCAGAGAAGAATGCGCCCTCGTTGGCCTTGCGGAAGGCCACCAGGGCTTCGAGCGCCGCCTTGCCCGCTTCCACGTTGTCCGGCGTCAACGTTTCCTCGCCATCGTAGATCTCCGCGAGGTGCGCGGCAAGCTGGGCATGCTCGAGGCCAAGCTGGACGAAGCGGACCCGTTCCACATACTGAGAGTCGGGCAGCGCGGCCGTCGCCGCGAGGGCATCCTCCAACAGTGCCTCGGCCCGCGCAAAGGATTCCGGCGGAAACATATGGTGGGCGCGTTTCACGTAGTTGGCGTAGCGCCGTTCGACCTCGCGATACAGCTCCGTGAAGGGGAGGGTATTCTCCGTGGCGTAGTCTTCCCAGTACTGATAATAGCGGTCGATGGCGTCCGCCGCAGGCCCGAAGGCGGCGAGGAATTCCGCGCGGATGGCCTCCAGCTCCAGTTCGGGTTTGGCGAAAAGTCGCATGTGCACGTACAGCCGCGGCAGTTGGGCGGCCCACTGTCCCGTCAGGGAATCAAAAGAGGCGCCCTCCATGCCGTGCTCGACGGCGAACTTGAAGAACTCGCCCTCCTGCCGGGTCTCGAAGTGCGGCATGACGTAGCCATCGTGCAGATAGTTGGGGCGGTAGGCCATGCGGATGCCCGTTGCGCGCCAGCCGAGCCACTGCTCCTGGAGCCATTCCACGGCTTCGTCCGGCATGGGGAAATAGCGCAGGTGCGGGTCCTGCCACTGCACGAATTCACCGTAGATATTCCGGTCGAGCGTGATGCCCGTCACGGGCGCGGTGAACTCGTTTTCATAGATGAATGAAATCGACACCTGCGCATTGGGATTCTTCTTTCGGGCTTTCTCGTGCATGATCTTCCAAAAGCGCGCCATGCGATCCGAGGTCGCCCCGCCGAAGAGCCCTTCGCTGCGCGGGTCCGCGCCATAGTGGTAAGAGGCGAACCACGGCGGATTGGCGGGCTGAGGGCCGTCCCACGCGCGACAATTCGCACAGGTGCAGCGGCCCGGACGGTCCACCGGACCCAGCACCAGCACGCTCTTGCCGTCCCACTGGTCGATGGCGAAGTCCTGCAATTCCACGTTCGATTCGCACATGGGCGTATTGTCGTAGTCGGGGTCCGGGTGCCCGCGGGTGCCGTCCGTGCGCAGGGCGAACCACTCCGGGTGCTCCTTGCCATAGCGCTTCCACCAGCCGTAGAAATAGTGGCCGACCGGCGGCTTGATGTCCATGCCGCCCATGCGATGTCGTCGCAGCAGCACCTCCAGCGCGTTGGCATAGGCCGCCGCACCCGCCTCGCTGAAACCCACGCGCGCGTTGTCCGCGTCGATGGGCTGGCCGCTCATGACGGATTGAATGTGGGACAGATAGAAGTGTCGAAACTGAAGCGCGGGCGCACGGGTTTCGTTGATGGAGGAAAAGCTTACCGTGTCGGTCCGGGGGACCCACGTCCCCAGTTCACCGGGCCAGAGCCAGCGCACGCCAACGAAGCGCTCCAACAATTCGTAGACACCGAAGAGCGTTCCCGAATCGGGATTGCTGGCGGACATCGGATCACCGCCCGCGTCGTGTCCCGTGATGAACAAGTCATTGCCCACGGAACGCAGCAGGTACGTTTCGCGGGGCAACTGGCCCGGATCGATGCCGAGTCTCCGCCCCGTCTCGGTGTCACCGAGGAATATGCGGGTGTGGAGCGTCTCGGGAATCGTGGCTTCAGTGACCACTTCGAGCGTAGCGCCCGTCGCTTTCTTAAGGTGTTCCACCAGTTCGCATGCGGCGTACTGCGTGGTAGCCGTCGGGTTTTCCGAAGTGACGATGGCGGCGGTAGCCCTGCTCTCGTTCACGAGGGAAACCTGGGCAGAGACGGGAAGCATCAGGGTGATCGCGGCGAGCACCAGCAGGCGCAATCGAATGGGCAACACACGAAGTGACTTCATCCTGAAGGGGGTTCCTTTACGACAAGGGAAATTTGGCCGATGCCTTTATCGTGCATGCGGAGCACCGGGATGTCAATTTTGGATCTTGTGGGTCGTATGGGTAGTATGGGCGCGCAGGGAGTCTTTCTCATTCGTCCCATAGGACCCCTACGACTCATAAGCCCCATTCCTCCTCCCCGCCTAAAAGAAAAGCGCCCGGGATCTCGCCGAGATCCCGGGCGCGTGAAGTTGCCCTTATTCCGCCCCATAATCAAACACGCCAACATCCGCCACCGTGT
>JBIJDL010000675.1:0-3149 GCA_044344195.1 Candidatus Hydrogenedentales bacterium | reverse complement strand
GGAGAAGGTGAAGGTGAAGGTGAAGGTGAAGGAGAAGGAGAAGGAGAAGGAGAAGGAGAAGGAGAAGGAGAAGGCGAAGGCGAAGGCGAAGGTGAAGGTGAAGGTGAAGGTGAAGGTGAACTCACCCTGGCAGAGCTATTGCTCGAACGCTTTGACGAGGCCGACACCAATGGCGATGAGCTAATTTCACGCTCGGAGTCTTCAGCGCTCTACCCAGAGTTGACCGAGGCCGAGTTCGACGATTTGGATGGGAACGGCGACGGATTCCTGTCGCGTGGGGAGTTGAACGGAGCGACCCCGGGTTGCGCTTGCCCGAATCCGGGAGATGCGAAAGACTTCGCACCCATCGGTCTGGCGGTGTATCTGCTTGCATTCGTGGATCGGCTCCTCGGGCTGCCTGGCCGTGTCGCGGCGTACTTCCGAGGTGAGCTCGACCCCAAAGATGGGGATGGCAACTAATAGGTTCGTGTTGAATCACAGAATCCAGCTTCCAGGCCCCGGGCGATTTCGTCCGGGGCCTTTTGCATCTCGTGAGGCTGATGCCACGGGCGTATAGAGGTTCTGGATGCGTTCGAGTCACGGTTCACTTCCACGGGGCCTTTTAGCCGGAGGGCATTTCCGGCGGCGCGGGTCGAAGAATTAGATTGACAGCGTCGCGCCCTGCGGTTCATAATGGAAAAAGCTGCGGGATAATCGGGCTAGTATAGTTTTTCCCATTGAGCGCATTATGGTGCGTGAGTCGATGACGACGCGCACGCAGTGGGACCGGAGAGAACCGACGGCTGTTTAAGAAAGCAACCGAAGAGGAGAGGGAAGCCATGAAAAACAAACTTAACGGATGGGGCTTTTGTTGGCAGGGGGCACTCTCTCGTGCAAGAAGTACTTTTGTGATTTTGACGCTGCTGGGGGCCCTGGGCCTCGTGCCCCAGGCAAGTGCCCAGCCAGCCACTACGTTGCAGGTGCTGGATATGGACACGGGCGGGGTGACGGCGGCGGACCTGGTCGCTGCAATCCTCGGTGCCGACTCCGGCGTCGTGGTTTCGAACATCACGGTTACGGGTGCTGCCGTGGCGGGGGGGACATTCAGCGGCGGTGCGGGACTGGGCTTCGACACGGGCCTCGTTATGTCGTCCGGCCGGGTCCTCGGTGCGGCGAACGATGTCCCAGGCGGCGAAAGCACCAACAATGCTACCGCCGCCGATGCCGATCTCAATGCCCTTACGGCAACGACCACGTTTGACGCTTTCGTGCTGGAGTTTGACTTTGTTCCCAGTTCCAACGCGATCACCTTCCGGTATCGATTTGGATCGGAAGAGAATTTTGGCGGCATTTACGATGACGCCTTCGGCCTCTTCGTGAATGGGACGAATATCGCGCTGCTGCCGGACAACACTCGGGTCAGTGTCCTCAATATCGGAACGGGGCCCTACTTCGATAGCAATGCCGACAACCACTTGAATAATGCCTTCGGTGGTTTCAGCATCGAATTGACGGCCAGTGCCTCGGTGAATCCCGGCGTCACCAACCACATGAAAATTGCCATTGCCGACTCAGGCGACTCGGTTGTCGACGCGATTTGTTTTATAGGCGGCGGGACCTTCGAGGTGAATACCTTCCCCGTCATGGACAACGCGATCCCGGATCAGGCGGCGAATGTGGGCACGGCCTTTTCCTACGCTTTTCCCGCGAATACCTTCAGCGACGCGGACAATGACACGCTGACCTACACGGCAACCCTTTCCAACGACTCCGCCCTGCCAGCCTGGCTTTCATTTACGGCGGGCACCCGGACCTTCAGCGGGGCCCCCGCCGTGGGTGACGTGGGCACGATCAGCGTCAAGGTGAAGGCGGATGACGAGAAGGGTGGTATCGTAACTGATACTTTCGCGATAGAAGTTGTCGCCAATAATCAGCCGGCCATTACGCAGGGCGCGGGCCCGTTGTCGGTGACCATGGATGAAGACGGGAGCCCGACGGCCTTCGTGGCGCCAACGCTGGATGCGGCGGATGCCGACATGGGCGACACCCTGACTTGGTCCGTTTCGTCGGCGGCGAGTGACGGCACGGCGACGGTGAGCGGCACGGGCGCATCGCCCGGCGTCTTTACCTACGTGCCGGATGTTGATTTCAACGGCAGCGATTCCTTTATCGTTCAGGTTTCCGATGGTAACGGCGGCACGGACACGATTGTGGTCAACGTGATGATCGACGCGGTGAATGACGCGCCGACCATAAGCCAGGGCGCGGGACCCCTGACGGACACGATGGACGAAGATGGTGTGCCGACGGCCTTTGAAGCGCCCAGCGTGGACGCGGACGATATCGAAAACGATACGCTGACGTGGTCGGTGTCCTCGGCGGCGAGCCACGGTACCGCAACGGTGAGTGGCACGGGAGCCTCGCCCACTGTTTTCACCTATGATCCGACGGCCAACTATAACGGTACGGACAGCTTCACGATTCAGGTCTCCGACGGCAACGGCGGCACGGACACGATCGTGATTGATGTGACGATCGATCCGGTGCAAGATGTCCCGGTGATTACACAGTCGGGCCCGATTTTTGTTTCGATGGACGAAGATGGCAGCCCCACGGCATGGGCCGCGCCTGACGTTGACGCGGCGGACGCGGATGGCGATACGCTGACTTGGTCGGTTTCTTCGGCCGCCTCCCACGGTACCGCGACGGCCAGCGGTACGGGAGCGACTCCCGCAACCTTTGACTATGCGCCGGAGGCCGATTACGTCGGGTTGGATATTTTCACGGTTCAAGTATCCGACGCTAACGGGGGCCTGGATACGGTTGATATTTATGTTTCCATGCAGCCCGTCAACGATGCACCGATCATCACGCAGGGCACCGGACCGCTCGCGGTGACGATGGATGAAGATGGCACGCCGACCGCTTTCGCGTCGCCCTCCCTCGATGCCACCGATCCGGACTCCGGCTATGTGCCACCTGAAACCCCGCAGGATAACCTGCTGCCGGGTGCCGCAGGCGTAACGCCCCAGCCGCCGGCGCAAGGGGACACGCTCACTTGGGCTTTGTCTGCGGCGGCCAGCCACGGCTTAGCCACGGCGAGCGGAACGGGGGCCTCGCCAACCATTACCTACGTACCCGTTGCCGACTACAACGGCGCGGACAGCTTT
>JBIJDL010000674.1:0-3153 GCA_044344195.1 Candidatus Hydrogenedentales bacterium | reverse complement strand
GGCCGGTCAAGGCGTTTCCTATAAGCAATTCTTTTCACCATTCCGCCCATCGGGCTTGGAGTTTTCGTATGACGCTCGTCGAGCGATTAAAAAAACATGGCCACATCGCCGCTTTGTTTGCGGTGATTCTACTTTCCGGCTGCATCAAGGACCCCGCGTCATCCGGCCCGAAACCCGGTGAGGCAGAGACGAGCACCTCGGCAATCGTCCCGCCGGAGACCATCGCGGGTGGTTTGGCTGTGCCCACCGATGTGCGCACCAATCTGGGTATCACCTTTGCCAAGGTGGAACAACGTAAAGTAGAAGACACGTTGCGCGTGCCTGGAGCCTTTGAGCTTCTGCCGGGCGCACGCCATGAGTATCATGCGCTTCTGGCGGGCCATGTGCGCCTGGCTGTAACGCAATTTCAGTCCGTTCAGAAGGGCGACCTGCTCTTTTCTCTCGACTCGCCCGACTGGCGCCGTGTCCAGCATGAGGCCGTGGAGGCCGAAGGCGAGATCAAGATTGCGGATGCCGCCCTGGAGGTCGCGCAAACGCGCCTCGGAGAAGCCCAAACATCCGCCACGCTCGCCAACGAACGGGTACAAAGTCTCGCTGCCGTAAAGGTCAGGAAGGCGGACCTGGAGGCCGACGCCGCGGTGCTGAACAGTAGTCTGCTTCGCTTGCAGGCGGAAATAGACGCCGCCAGCGCCGCCCACGACGAGGCGCACGAGCACTATCTATCCCGCCTGAACACCCTCTCCTCCATCGCTTCGCGTTCAGTGGATGAGCTTCTGGCTCCAGGCAAGGACGGTGGCCGCGCCTGGCGCGACATCACGACGTTGGAGATTCGTGCGAAAGCCGCCGGCATCGTCGAAATCGTTACCGCGAACGAGGGCGCGTGGCTGGAAGCGAACACGCATGCGGTCACCGTGCTCGATCCCGCCGCGCTTGTCTTCCAGGGCAAGGCGCCCCAGTCCGAGTTAACCGGATTACGCGACGGCATGGCCTGCCGCATTGTTCCGCCGCAAGGTGGGGACGATGCAACGGGCGGAATCACGGGCACCATGCAGATCGGGTTAACCGCTCACGCCGAGGACCGAACGATATCGCTGTTCGTGAAGCCGGACAATAGCTCACCGTGGGTCAAATCCGGCGTAAGCGCTTATCTGGAGATACCCCGGGAGGATGCACCGACCGAACTTGCCATACCTTCGGCGTCCCTGGTCCAGGAAGGGCTCGATACGATCTTTTTCCGCCGCCATCCGAAGGATCCCGACCGTGTTCTTCCGGTCAAAGCCGACTTGGGCTCCTCTGACGGGCGCTGGGTGGTGGTGCGCAGCGGCGTCAAGGAAGGCGACGAAGTCGTGCTCGATGGCGCCTACGCGTTGAAACTTGCGGGCGGCTCCAACAAGGCGCCGGACGGCTATCACTACCATGCTGACGGCCAGCTCCACAAGAACCACTGAGGCGATGAACCCATGCTGAAACGACTCATCGCCTTTTCCCTGGACAACGCGGCCCTCGTGCTCGTATTGGCCGGGATGACCCTGGCCCTGGCCGGGTACCGTATTGCCCATATGCCCGTGGATGTGTTCCCCGAGCTCAACGCCCCGACGGTGGTCCTGTTGTCGGAGGCGGGTGGCCTCGCCGCCGACGAAGTAGAACAGTACGTTACCTTTCCGCTGGAAAGTGCCGTCAACGGCCTTCCCGGCGTGCGCCGTGTTCGCAGCGGCAGCGCCATGGGGCTCTCCCTCGTCTGGGTCGAGTTTGACTGGGGCATGGATATCTATCGCGCGCGCCAGGTGGTGAGCGAGGGTCTGGCGGGCGTGCTGGAGCAGGTGCCCGAAGGCGTCCACACGGAAATCGCGCCCATCACGGGCATCACCGGCGAGATCATGCTGCTGAGCCTTTCCTCCCCGGACGGCACGGCGACACCGCTGGAGCTTCGGGCCTTTGCGGAGTATGAACTGCGCCAGCGCCTGCTCGGCGTGGCGGGCGTCTCCCAGGTGGTCGCCATCGGCGGCGAACTGCCCGAGTACCAGGTTCATGCCCGACAGGATGCGTTGCGTCTTTACGGGCTCAGCATGGCCGATGTGACCGCGGCTGCGGCGGCCTCCCATAGTACCGCCAGCGCGGGTTACCTCGCCAACATTCGCGGCATCGAGCTGCCCTTGCGCCAGAGCGCCCGAGTAAAGAGCGCGGATGATATCCGCAATACGCTGGTGAAATATGTGGACGGTGTTCCCGTAACGATCGGGCAGGTAGCCGATGTCGTGCTGGGCGCCGCGCCCAGGCGGGGTACGGCGAGCGCGGCGGGGGAACCTGCCGTGGCGGTGGCGATTAAGAAAGCACCCTTCACCAATACGCTTAAGATCACCGAGGGCATCGATCAGATGCTTGATGAGCTGGACGGCTCTCTGCCGCCCGGAATCGTCATAGACCGCAACGTGATGCGGCAGGCCGACTTCATCAACCTCTCGCTGAACAACCTCATCGTAGTTCTGCGGGACGCGGCGCTCTTTGTCGCTGTGGTACTCGTGCTCTTCCTGATGAATGCGCGCACGACCATCATCACGCTGACGGCCATCCCCCTGTCCATGGCGGTGGCCATTCTCTTCCTCGATGCCCTCGGCCTGACGATCAACGTCATGACGCTCGGCGGGCTGGCCATCGCCATTGGCGAGCTCGTGGATGACGCCATCATCGACGTGGAGAACGTATTTCGGAGGCTGGGCGAGAATGCCCAGTTGCCGGAAGAAAAACGGAAGTCCCGAACACGGGTAATCTTCGAGGCCAGCAACGAGATCCGTTCCTCGGTGGTCTTCGCCACCGTGATCATTGTCGTGGTATTCGTCCCGTTGCTCTTTTTACAGGGTATCGAAGGGCGATTCTTCCGTCCCATGGGTTATGCGTATATCGTCTCCATTCTGGCGTCGCTGGTGGTTGCCCTGACGGTCGTGCCGGCGCTCTGTAAAATCCTGCTCGGCAGCAAGGTCGGCCACGGCTCCGAAGACGGGGCTCTGGTGCGCTGGCTGAAGCGGCTCTACCTGCCTTCGCTCAAGCTCGCCCTGCGCCTGCGCCATGGCGTGTTGGCCGCCGCATTCATCCTCACGGGGATGAGCCTGTGGCTCGCCTCCACCTATGGCAGCGATTTCCTGCCGGAGTTCAATG
>JBIJDL010000673.1:0-3160 GCA_044344195.1 Candidatus Hydrogenedentales bacterium | reverse complement strand
GCTGCCCCTTTGACTTCATCTATGACCTCCACGCCCGCGGCAACATCAGCGATCCCGATCGCCACTTCATTGTTCGCGTGGCGAAGAAGGACGACACCCACCCCTTTGCAAATACCGTGGAATCAAAGCTCTATTTCGCAAGAGAATTCCCCGACTTCATCAACGACCCCGCCTGGCGCGAGAAGCTCCTGCCCTTCGCGGAGGGCAGCCTCTCGCCTCGGGGTTTCAGCGGCATCGCAGGCTACGACACGAATGCCGCCACGTGGTTCGCCGTGAGTCAGGACGAACTCGGAAACTGGCGCAAGCGCGGTGGCCGGGATATCGCGCGCTATACCTCCGACGACTTGCTGACCTGGGAAGGCCCCGAGTTGGTCCTGCCCGTCGCGGAGGATGAGTCCCGCGATCCGAAGGCCTATGTGGAATACATGGACCTCTCCGCGTCACGCATGGGCGGCCCGAAGACCGGTCTCTGGCTCGGCCAGCTCGTTATTTTTCACGGGGACCGCACGGACCCGCAGTTCATGATGCCCGATCCCGGCGGCTCGACCGAACCGACCAACATCTGGCGCAAGGGCACCACCGAAGTACGCCTGGTGACCAGCCGCGATGCGGGAAAAACCTGGCAGCGCGTGGGTGATCGCGAAGCGTGGCTGCCGTGCAGCGAGGAGGAGAACGGCTACGACCGCCTGACCTTCGCCACGAGCACCGTCGTCGTCGGCGATGAGGAATGGCACTACTATTCCGCTTGGGACGGCGACCACCTTACGTTCTTTGCCGATGGACGGCCTTTCTACCGCGACCGCATGCGCATGAACCGCACAGCATTGGCCACGATACGTAAAGGCGGCTACGTAAGCTTGGATAGCGCGGGCGAAGCGACGCTCGTCACGAAAACATTGACCTTCACCGGCGACGAGCTGCGCATCAATGCCACGCCCGGGGAAGATTTTCGGGTGGAACTGCAGACTGAATTGGGAGAGCCCATCCCCGGTTTTGCGATGAAAGATTGTACCCCGATCACAGGCGATGGCACGGATCAGCTTATACGCTGGGGTGACAAGGACCGCCTTAAAGAAGTGGCCGGTCGGCGGATTCGCCTGCACTTCGCCATGATCGGAGGCTCGCTCTACAGCTTTCGATTCGCATGACGCGCTATTCGAGGAGGAAGGCAAGTGCCCCCTTCGACTCGAAGAAGGCGCTCAACGGCGCACCGTGGTTCCCCCCTTCCACAGTCTCCACCAAAATGTCGCCACCGTGCGCTTTGTAGCGCCGCGCAAACTCCGCGCTGTTCGGTTCCAGCGGTACCACGTCGTCCACCGTACCGTGAACGTGATAGGCCCGCACACCCGCCTTCACCAGCGGCGCGATGTTGTCGATGGGATTGAATTCCTTCAGCCGCGCCTCCAACTCCGCTCGCGCCAAACCGTACTCCAGTCCCTTCGGCGAAAAGGGCCCGCAGAGCCGATCCAGCCCCGGCCAGCTCGCCAGGTCCGTCGCGGGAAAAATCCCCAGCACCCGATCCACATGTTCGGGGTGGCGGAAGGCGTAGCCATAGCTAATCAGGCCGCCGTTGCTCTGTCCAATCATACGCGCCTTGGGATTGAGTCGATATTCCTTCACCAGCATCTGATAGAAGGCCTCATAGACCTCTGCGCCCCTCGGACTTCCGCAACTCGCGCCCACATCAATCCCCACCACGTGAAAGCCCTTCGCTAGTGCGCCCTCAACATAGAAGCGCTGCATCACCGGACCACAGTCCTTGTCGTTCAGCGCAAGGAACAGATTTGAGATCCATACCCAGCGCCGCTCGGAATCCACTGCACCCTTGGGTGCAATGATGTACGCCGCCGTCCCCGCGCACGACAGCGACCTCAGGGTACCATGCTCGTAGACAGCGTCCATCGTGTAGTCGCTCTGCGGCAAGCCCGCGATGGTGTACTCCCTGCCATGCGTGGGAACGCCTGTGGGGACGGGCAAAGCATCTTCCGCCGCGCCGAAAGACGCCATCAGCAGGACCACGCCCAATCCAATCCATCGTTTCATATCCAATACTCTCTATTGTTCAAAATATCCCCCCATCTCGTTGCCACGGTCCTCCGTGGCAATGCGTACCATTCCGCTCGGCGGAACAAAACGCGCGGCGCGGCCTCGGACAGTTTTCACCCACTTTGAATAACGCGAAGGCCTGCATCACTATACTTCCTCCAGCGCCTTCCATCCAGATCTTCCCAAAGTTGCGCACTGCGGGCGTCCAAGGTATATTCGTATCGGATCGTTGTTCAAATCCTTTCGCGCTTCGCGCACTCGAGGTATCCCATGCTCCTGCGTTCACTCTCCGCCGTTGCCTTATTTTTCGCTCTGACTACTTCATCGACTGCTCTCGAATTCCCCCCGTCGACCGGTCTGGATGCCGCTTCGCTTCCAGCGCTTTCGCAATCGGACGGACCCGCCGCCCTCGCGGCGGATCGCTTCCGCGAACGAATCGAAAAACTTGGCTCCGGCGTTGCCACTGGCGCACCAGCCGCGATCCGCTTAGGCCGCCTGAACGATGAGGATCTGAAGCGGCACTTCACACCCGAGAGGCTCGCTGCGCTCATGGAGAACCTCAAGCCGTGGCAGCGCGATCAGGCTTATGCTATTGCCATTGTGAAGGAAAATGGTCACGAAGTCATCCTCGCAGGCGGACTCACGGAGCTCGGCACGACCTACGCCATCGCCGAACTGGAAATCCGCTTACGTCTTCGCGACAACGGTGAAGTCTATCTCGATTTTCCCGAGTGGGTCGCCGACTCCCAAGTCCGCGAGCTTTTCGACTTCCCCGCCATCGAGGAACGGGGAGAGTACATGAACATCGGGTACAACATTCCCGGCATCACGCCCCACGAGTGGGGTCCGGAACGCTGGAAGGCCTACATCGACAAGATCGTTCTCGCGAAGCTGAACCGCTTCTATTTCTACATCTGGATCGACACCTACAGCATGAACCCGGCCTCGGCGCTTTCGCAGCGCCCTCTTACACGGTCGATCCATGAGAACCTGAAAGCCATGATCGCCTATGCTCAGGGACGCGGTCTTGAGGTGGTGTACATGTTCTGCCCCACCTTTTTCCCGAAAGATTTGTGGAGCGCGAACCCCGATATTCACGCAGAAATTACCTACG
>JBIJDL010000168.1:0-11243 GCA_044344195.1 Candidatus Hydrogenedentales bacterium | reverse complement strand
CTCGGGCAGCTACACGCTACCGAGTGTGCTGGGCGACACGCTTATTTTCGCGGCCAACACCCCGGAGACGGGCCTGGAACCCTTCCGTACGGACGGCACGGCGGAGGGTACGGAACTGATCCTGGATATAAACCCCGGCACGGGGCAAGGCTTCGATGGTTCTCCCGCCGTGTTTCAGGATGCGATATTCTTCCGGGGAAATGACGGCGCAAATGGATCAACCCTCTGGCGCACCGACGGCACACCCGGCGGCACAGAAATGATCGTGAAGATCAGCACCATCTCCACCAGCTCGAATCCGCGCTCGCTGACGCCCCTGGGCAATCGATTGGTCTTCGCGGCGGACGATGGAACACTCGGGGAGTCGCTGTGGTTTAGCGACGGCACGGAGGAGGGCACGGAGCTGCTCCGCGATATTGGCGGGAACGGCAATGCCCGGATCGATGAACTGACGCCCTTTGGCGACCAGATAGTCTTTACCGCCGAAGAACCGGGTACGGGCCGCGAGCTCTTCGCGACGGACGGCACGGAAGCGGGCACCGTCATCTTGAAGGATATTGTGGAAGGCGCCGAGGACTCCATCCCCTCCCAATTGACGGCGGCGGATGACCACGTCTTCTTCGTGACGCGCGACGAGCCCAACGGCGGGGCGCTCTGGAAGACAGACGGCACGCCAGGGGGAACCGAACTCGTCAAGGATGTGAATCCCGCGACCGACGACGAGGGTATCAGGGAACTGACGGCGGCGGGCCCGAACGTATACTTCGCGGGCTACGACGAAACCAACGGCCAGGAACTCTGGTTTTCCGACGGCACGGCGGACGGCACGGTACGTGTGACACAACTCGCGCCCGGCGCGGCTTCGCTCGCACCTTCTGAGTTGACCTGGGCCGATGGGCTTCTATTTTTCACAGCCCTCAACACCTCCATTGAAAAAGGCGGCGACAGCCGTTCGCTCTGGGTAAGCGACGGAACGACGGACGGCACGGTGCCCGTGATCGACATCAACCCCGGTGGGGACGCGCGGATGAGCGCCTTCCACGCCGTGGGCAATATTTTGTATTTCGTGGCGGATGATGGCGAACACGGCGAGGAACTCTGGCGAAGCGATGGCACGCCGGAGGGCACCGGGATGGTGAAGGACATCTGGCTAGGGGTGGGCGGTTCCTTCATCGACACGATTATCGACGTGAACGGTCGCCTCTACTTCGCGGCTGCCGGGCAGGACACGAGCCTGGAGCTTTGGACGAGCGACGGTACGACGAATGGCACGCGGGTGGCGGCGGACATTCTCTTTGAGGGGGGCTCGGAGCCGGAGCAGATCACGAACGTGAACGGTGTCCTCTATTTCACCGCGGAGCACCCGGACTTCGGGCGAGAGCTCTGGAAGAGTCACGGCACAGGGGACGGCACCTTCATGTTGGCCGAGATCCGGGAGGGAATCTCCGACGCTCCCATTCGCGAACTCACCGCGGCCGGCGACCACCTCTACTTCCAGGCCACCGACGCCCAGAATGGCACAGAACTCTGGGGCGCCATCACCGAGTTTGAGACCGCGTTTATCCGCCGGGCCGATGCCGACCCCACCCAGGCCGACACGGTCCACTTCGACGTAGGCTTCAACCGGCCCGTGTCCGGCGTAGACCTTTCGGACTTCGCCATCGACGCGGTCGGCATTCAAGGCGCGGCGCTTGCAAACGTGGAGTTGGTGGGGAATCTGTTTCGCGTCACGGTGAATTCCGGTGTGGGCGACGGCACATTGAGCATCGACGTAATCGACGATGGCACGATCTTTGAAGATGGCGGCGGGCTGACCCAGCTCGGCGGCGACGGCGCGGGCAACGGAAATTTCACCTACGGCGAGGTGTACACCCTGGACACGGCGAAACCCATCGTAACGGTGGATCAACTGTTCACAATGTTTACCGGGCCAGGTCTCTTCGGTACCGTGGACGACCCCGACGCGACCATAGCCATCACCATTAACGGCGAGACGTACACGGCGCGAAACGAACGTGACGGCACCTGGTTCCTCGAAGGGGGCAAGTTCGAACCCTTCGTGGAGGGGGTATACGACGTGATCGCGACGGCCACCGATCTCGTGGGCAATGTGGGTACGGACGAAGGCACGGAGGATCTCCACGTCGATCAGACGCCGCCCGTGATTACGGTGAACACGCTGGCCGTGCCCGATCCATCGCCGGAACTCAGCGGCACCATCAGCGAGGCCACCCTGGAGATCCGGATTGACATATCCAACGACTCGGTGCTGGCCACGAACAACGGCGACGGCACCTGGACGCTGCCGACGGGCTCCATCACGGTGGATTCGGAAGGCCACTACGACGTGCGCGCGCGGGCCCTTGACCGTGCGGGAAATGAAGGTGCGGACGACACGAACATCGAGTTCCTCTATGACGCCACGCCGCCGGGGGTGACGCTGCTGGGCGAAGCCGATCTTGACCTTGTGGCGGGCAGGGACACCTATGTCGAGTTGGGCATCGGCATTGTGGACGGCGGCGATCCCCTGGCCCAGTTGGTGATCGAGGGCGACGTGGACGACGATACGCCCGGCGTGTATGTGCTCACCTATTACGCGGTGGACCGCGCGGGCAACGAATCGGAACGCCTGGAACGGACGGTGTCCGTGACGGAGCCTGTTGGTGGTGAAGGCGAAGGTGAAGGTGAAGGTGAGGGCGAAGGCGAGCCCGAACCGGCGGTCTGCGCCGATACCGATGCGGTGATCACCCAGGGCGACTTCTTCCGTGGCGTTGTACTGGGCGAGAGTGAAAACACCGATCTGGACGAAGACGGCGTTCCGGACTTCTTCGCGATCGGCCTCTTCCTGAATGCGGCGTGCAACGGCACGGACGCGGAAATCCGCAATTCGGCGCGCGTCGCCTTCAACGCGAACCGCGCAAAGGTGTTGCTGGAGCCCCTCTTCTCCCAGCTCTCCGAGCGGGCCGACGCCTTCGCGGTGTACATGTCCTTCAGCGTGGCGATGCAAAGTGTCATCGGCGAGAAGCTCGAAGCGCGCTTTGGGGCCGCTTTGGAACAGGACTACGCGATCTCGCTGCCGAATGGCGAAGGCTTTTCCGGTGAGCATGACCTCGATGGAGACGGCGCGTCCAACGCGGAGGAAGCGGCCAATCTCATCGCGCGTGAACTGGGTTACCAGAGCTATGCCGAGGTTGCGCTGAACCCGAACGACATCGGCTTCGGACCCGGCGTGGGCATCGGTGAAGGTGAAGGTGAGGGGGAAGGTGAAGGCGAGGGTGAGGGTGAAGGCGAGGGGGAAGGTGAGGGTGAGCCGGAGCTCAGCGTCGCTGATGCGCGCCTGCTGGAGTCGGGCTTTGCCGGTGCCGATGCGAATGATGATGACCGACTCACGCTGGCGGAGGCCCGCACCGTGTTGGCGAATCTCACCCAGGGTCAGTTTGACCTGCTTGACGCGAATGGCGACACCTTCGTAACGCTGGACGAAATCCAGGCTTATATCGACGCGAATACCGAGACCCCCGGCGGCTGCAACTTCAAGTCATCGGCGATGGAGCAGACACGCAAGTATCTGGGCGATTTGTTCCTCTTCGGACTCGCGCTCACCACTCTGGGTCTCGCGCGAAGGCATGCGGCGGGTTCCGGCAATCTGTAAGTGATAATTTGCATAGACGGCGGGCGGCGATCAACGATTGCCGCGCGCTTTTGATGTGATCGGATTGGCGATGGCGGTTCAGCACTTCCTCATAAATTGCAGGGACAACAGAGACAACAGAGACAACGGGGACGGCAGGAAATTAGCCATCCCCGAGGACAACCACCGTGGAGATTCTCGTGCACAATTCTTTTTGTGCCTGCCTGGTTGGCTTGGCGTTTATATTTGCATCCACTACACTCGCGGAAACACCGCTCGCGGAATCCTTCATCGCCGTGCCCGATGCGACGGTCTGGCCAAACCTCACGCGCCTGCCGGACGGCACGATATTGCTCGCGGGCTTCGACAAGCCGAGCCATGGTCAGGTGGAGGGTGATGTGGCTTGCTGGGCGAGCTCCGACGAAGGCGTGACGTGGAGCCATCGCGGCACGCTGACGCAACACGCCCCAAAGACCGTGCGGATGAACCAGGCCGTCGGACTCGACCGCAACGGTAAGCTGGTCGCGCTCGTGGGCGGTTGGACCGACGAGCAGCAACCGGGCGCGGAGAAGCGCAACGTCTTCCGCGATGCGATCCTCCGGCCCTGGGTGTGCCACTCTGAGGACGGCGGGAAGACCTGGCGCGTGCACGAGAACTACCCCGCCGATCCCCTCGGGCGCGAGATGGTGGCCTTCGGCGACATCGTGCTGTCGGAGGGCGGTCGCCTCAACGCCTCGGCCTACGGCACGACCTACTGGGACAAGCCCGGCCCCTGGATGCCGTACTTCCTCACGAGCGACGACGACGGCGCCTCGTGGCAGGTGCGCGCGAAGATGGCGGAAAACCTGAACGAGACCGCGCTCCTCTACCTCGGCCAGGGCGAATGGATCGCCGCGAGTCGCGGCAAGACCACCGTGTTGCTCCGCTCCACCGACGACGGCATGAACTGGCAGGACGAAGGCGCAATTTCAGAGGCGCGGCAGATCCCCGCGCACCTGCTGCGACTCCGCGACGGGCGCATCCTCCTCACCACCGGCGATCGCAATCCCGGCGGCCTCGGCGTCCGCGCGCGCATCAGCGCGGAGAAAGGCAAGACCTGGGGCGACACGTGGTACGTCGCCCGCATGGCCGAAGGCGACGGCGGCTACCCGGCCAGCCTCGAACGCGGCGACGGGAAAATCCTCACGCTCTTCTACGGCAAAGAAGGCGAGACCTACGCCGCCCGCGCGGCGATTTGGGCAGTGCCGGAATAGGACGGATAGGACGGACAGGACCGATAGGACGGATCGCCTGCCGCCCTTCACCCTTCACCCTTCAGAATTTCTCTTGACAACCCTTGAACTTCAAGGTATATTGCCCTTGAATCAAGGAGCACGGCACTATGACGTCCAACAAAGAACTCATCGGGGCCAGCACGCGCCTCCTCATTCTCTCCGTGCTTGCGCGCGAGGCCAACTACGGCTACGCCATCATCCGCGCCATCAACCGTGAGGGCGAAGGCCTCTTCGTCTGGCAGGAGGGCACCGTCTACCCCATCCTCCACAAGCTGGAGAAAGAGGGGCTGGTCCGTACGCAGTGGCAGGACGCCGACACGGGCCGCAAGCGGAAGTACTACTACATCACCGCAAAAGGCCGCGAGGGCCTCGCCGAGGGCACGAAAGAATGGAGCGGCTTCCACAAGCTCATCACCGCGCTGGGGGACGGAAATCATGGGTGATCTTCGCCAAGGATCTCGGACATTCTTGTCCGAGGCAAAGCCCGCTCAAACG
The DNA here is from genome assembly GCA_044344195.1 of Candidatus Hydrogenedentales bacterium. Lineage (GTDB taxonomy): Bacteria > Hydrogenedentota > Hydrogenedentia > Hydrogenedentales > JAEUWI01 > JAEUWI01. The sequence continues at coordinate 5,843 of JBIJDL010000168.1, read as the reverse complement.
CCGAAGGGCACTGGGGCGTGCTTAATGTCCGTGACCCACCAAGGTTGTGACTTTGCGTCGTCGGGCACATTTACAGGCCTGATGTGTGCCGCCAAACCAACGTGCGTCTTGCCTCGGACAGGAATGTCCAAGATCCTTTGCGCCGCCAATCTATGGTTTCCATTGCAGGGCAAGGCGGGTGGTGCTCGCACATATGACGGCAACACAAGAACGAGGGCCGCATCATGAACACTCCACTCAACGACGACACCCAACAAAAAGCCCGCGACCTCGCCCGCAAGATCACCGTGGCCAACGACCTCGACCCGGAGATCCAGGAAGAGCTCTACGGCCACATCGAGGACAAGCTGCTGGCCTACAAGAGCGGCGAGGAGCGGATTTCAGACGAGGATGCGTTTATCCTCGTCCGGGAGCACTTTGGGGATGCGAAGGTGATTGCTTCGATGTTCGCCGAGGTGCATGCGGCGGCGGCAACGTTGACGTTGGGGCGTTTGATCGGCGCGGCGTGTGTCATTACGCTGGCCGTGGCGTGGCTGTGCAAGCTGCTGGCGCTGCCGTTTCAGGGGCTGGCGTTGTACCTGTTGGAGCATGGCGCCACGGACGGCGCGGTGGTACCGCCTGTCGCGTTTCTGCTGTTCCACGCGACGGTTCCCGTCCTGCCGATCGGCGTTGCGTTGGCTTTTCTCTATTGGCGTAAGCGCCTTGAGGCGGGTACACGACCCTGGTTTTACCGGTGGTCGAAATGGGACTTCCTGCGTTGCGGGGCGCTCCTGTTTGCGGCCATTGCCTTCACGCCGAGTTTTGAACTGGTGCCGTTTCACACCCTGTCGCCGGACCTTGCGGCCTTCGAGCCCACCGATACGCAGGCGGCCATCGGTGCCTGGATGGTCCAATGCGGCCTGTGCGTCGCGTGGCTGTGGTGGTGCGGCGCGGAGCTTCGCCGTCCGAGCACCGTCTTCTATTGCCTCGGAGGTTGGATGGCGCTGTATGTCGCGATGGGCGTCGTGCCCGTGCAGTTGTTTCTCGCCACGGGAGCGAACGAGCAGAATGGAGAGCTTGTATCGGGCATGCTTGCCGGAGCCACGTACTTCGGAGGGAATTATGTGTGGGTATGGCGGGGTACTTCGCTCGCGGCGGGCTTTGCGGAATTTCCCGCACTCTTGAAGTCGGCCATGCTCTACCCGCTGTGCAGTCTGGTGGTCTATTTATTCTTCTCCAGGCAGCACTCGGCGAATGCTTCACCGGAACGTGAGTTCAAGAACTGGGGCGGACGATTTCTCCCGCTTTCTATGATGTTGCTACTGCCCACGTGGATCTGGATGGCCGTTGAGAAAAACGGATGGACTGAGGAAGTCTTGCTCGGAGGGTTGCTGTACATCGCCTTGCTCGCGCCCTTCATGTACATCCGACTGGTTTCTATACCCCGCGCCATCGCGGACCGTAAACTCTATCGCCTCCGTTCACTCGGGTATGCGGGCAATCTCTTTCTTATGCCAACCTTCTTCGTTCCCAATCAGCTCGTGAACGGACACCCACTCCGCGAGAGCCTCGCGACCACCGTATACCTCGCGGCCTTCTGCGGCGTCCTGATGTGGATGGCCGTTATGGCGCTGGTGAATTGGCGGAAGAGGGATGAGACGTATTCCGCGCCCGAAGATGTCATAGCCACGCCGACGGGACCGTCCCAAACGCAGGGGCTCTGAGAAGGGCGCGATATTCTCTGGTAATTTGGCCATCTCGCACGGGGAACGCCCGCTTCGCATTTGGGACCGTCCCAAACGCATAGGCTCTGAAAAGGGTGCGAGATCCTCGGATTCCGCCGCGATCATGCACGGGAAGCGCCTGCTACGCGTTTGGGACCGTCCCGCGTATTTTCTGGGTCGCCGTACACGATCAAAAGCGCGGGACAGTCCAGAATAGCGCTTTCTTAAGGATTGCCTGGACAAAAGGGTAACCCGGGGTGCCACCCTCAAACGGAGGAGCTTGCGACGGAGTTTGTGGGTGATGAGACTTCAAACAGGCAAAGTCCACATATTGCCGACCAACGAGCTTCTACAGTCTGAATCCCCCCAGGAAAGCATCACTTCCATATTTCATGCTCTCCTTCTCGGGTTGTAAGCTTCAGGCAGTAGGTAATCAAGAATGGGTATTGAGTCGATTTTGCCGTGTTGAAGTCCCCGCACCCACAAACTTCCTGCGGCGGAGCCGCCCCGTTTGAGGGTGGCACCCGACGTCAGACTCAAAAATCTTTGTCCAATGTTCTAAAGTCAGTGCCCTTCAGGACTGTGCTGCCGTCTAGGAAGTGCTCCCATGCATTCAACTTCAGTCCAACTCGCAAGTGCGACTACAAACTCGCCCCTGCCGCTTCTTGCGATCACTTCCGGGGCACCAAAACACGACTCCAGACAAAAGACAGCCGCGCGCGTTGTGGCCCCACGCGGCTGTCGATATTGGTTGATTGGATCGTCAAGCGGACTGCGCTAGCGTCTTGTAGCCGTGCGCATCTGTCCCTACGCCGCCCGTCTCAATAATCGAAGTTGTCGATATTCTCTTTCGTAAACACGAGCGGGTCGCCCATGACGATCTCGGTGCCCTTCTTCTGGGAGGTGGTGATGCGTCCCGTGTTGAAGGTGGCGGAGTCCGCCGTCAGTTCGCCCTTGATCGCGGCCACGGCGGCGTGGACAGTGAGGTAGCCGAGATCCGGCACGTTCCACAGGACGAATTTCTTCACCGTGCCATCGTGGACGTAGGCCTTCATGTCGTTTGGCGTGGACAGGCCCGTCAGGAAGATCCGCTCGGCGGCGCCTTCCTTGCGCAGGGCTTCGGCGGCACCGGGCAGTGCGACAGAAGTCAACGCGACGATGGCCTGGAGATCGGGGTAGGCCTTGAGGCTGTCGGCCGCCATCTGGGTGGCCATCGCCTGATCTTCACCAGGCGCTTTGGGCGTCTCGGAGAGGTTCACCATGCCGGGATACTTCTGCTGGCGGTACTCTTCCATCAGCTTCATCCAGGTGTTCTGGTTCGCGGCGGTAAGGGTACCGGTGATGTTGATGAACTTCGCTTCGGGGCCGACGCCTTCGGCCATGATGTCCATGAAGGCGTGGGCGATCGCTTCGGAGCTTGTCTGGTTCACGAAGAAGTCGCGGGCATCGGGTTGGGCGTCCGTGTCCCAGGTGATGACCTTGATGCCCTTGGCGCGGGCACGCTTGAGCACGTCGCTGATGGCGTCGGGATCGTTGGGCGCGACGGCGATGGCGTCGTACTTCCGCGTGATCCAGCTTTCGATCATCTGCACCTGCTTGGATACGTCGGCTTCGCCGGGCCCGTCGTAGTCCACTTCGACACCCAGTTCGGCGGCAGCTTCCTTCACGCCGATCTCGGCCGCGTTGAAGTAGCCGATGCCGATCAGCTTGGGCATGACGCCGATCTTAATCGTCTTGCCGACTGCGGGGGCCGCGCTATCCGTCGCCGCGCCGCCCTCGGCGGGGGCTGCGGGTTCAGCGGGCTTGCCGCATCCAGCCAGGGTAAACAGGGCCACGAGGCTCGTGGCACAAAGCAGAAAAATATTCCGGGTCATTTGCTCTCTCCTTGGTGCCGCGCCATCCACTCGTTGAAGACCGCCGTCACGATGAGCAGCAGTCCAACGATGATGACCACGTATTGCGATTTAACACCGCTCAATTCCAAACCATACCTCAGGATACCGATGATGAGCAGGCCAAGCAAGGTGCCCGTTACGGAAGCCTGCCCGCCGCTGATACGGGTGCCGCCGATCACGACCGCCGCGATAGCCTCCAGCTCCAGGCCCGTGCCGCCGTCGGCCCGTGCGGTCGCATAGACCGCCGTGTAAAACAGGGAGGCCACGCCGGCCATGAAGCCGCAGGCCGTGTAGATGCCAAAGAGCACCCACGACACGGGAATGGCCGCGAAGCTCGCCGCAGCGGGATTCTCGCCGATGGCCAGGGTGAAGCGGCCCATCCAGGTGCGGCGCAACAAAAACACGCCGAACACCATGGCCGCCAGAAGCACCACCAGCGCCAAGGGAACGAAGGCCTCTTCGCCGAACAGATAGAAGGAAAAGAGTGTGCCGCTGCCCAGGTAGTTGAAGCCTGCGGGAAAATTGCTGATGGCGTCGGCCTGACTCAGGCCAAAGGCAATGCCGCGGAAGAGGGTCATCGTGGCCAGGGTCACCACCAGCGGTGGAATACGCAGGGCGCTGCTGATGCCGCCGTTGAAGGCGCCCGCCGCCGTGCCGGAGAGGACCGCGGCGGCGCAGGCGGCGGCGATGGGCCACTGGTAGTCTCGATAGAGAATGCCCAGCACAATGCCGCACATGCCCACGATGGAACCCACCGAAAGATCGATGCCCGCCGTCGCGATGATGAAGGTCATGGGGATGGCGAGGAGCCCGGGCGCGACCCAGTAGCGGCTGTAGCTGAAAAGGGAGTCGAGGCTGAGGAAGTACTCGGTGGTGAGTCCGAATCCGGCCACCATGACGCAGAGTACGCCGACCAGTGCGGTCTCGCGGGCGCGGAGGATGGCGCGGATCATGCCGGCCCCTTCCGCAGTCGCTGCACGAGGGCATCGACGATGACGGCGGCCAGGATCAGGCTGCCCACGAAGATATTCTGCCAGTAGGAGCTCGCTTCGAGGAGCACCAGACTGTTGTACAGGAGCGAGACGAGCAGCGCGCCGAGGAGCGTGCCCAGCGCGGAACCGCGCCCGCCGAGAATGTTGGTGCCGCCGATGACCGCCGCCGCAATGGCCTGGAGCTCCAGACCCGCGCCGGTGTTGGCCTGGACCTTGCCATAATAGGCCGCGTTCAACACGGAACAGAGGCCGACCAGCACGCCCGAAAAGCCGAAGACGAAAAGCGTAAGCTTCGTCTTCGAAAGACCGACAAGCCGGGCCGCGCTTTCGGAATTACCCAGAGCGAGGATCTGGCGACCCAGCAGGGTGTAGCGCAGGAGCACATGGGTAAACAGCGTCAGCGCGATGACGTAATAGCAGATTTTCGGGATGCCGAGCCAGTTGCCATCGGCCAGCGCGCGGTATCCCGCGGGCAGATTCATCACTTCACTGCCCCCGGTTACGATGGGCATGATGCCCCGGTAGATCCACAGGCCCGCCAGGGTCACGATGATCGGGTGAATGCGCGCGACGAGGGCCAGTCCGCCATTGACGAGGCTGAAACCGAGACCGGCGATCATGGCCATGGCGAGACAAATCGGCGCGGGAACGCCCGCCTGCACGGCCAGCGCGGCAAAAGCGCCCACAAGCCCCATCATGGAGCCCACGGAAATATCGATGCCGCCCGCGCAGATGATGAGCATCGCGCCCTGGGCCATCATGGCGGGTATCGCCGCGTTCTCCAGAATATCGAGCATGTTCGCCGAATTCGCGAAACTGCCGGGCGTCGTCAGGGTCATGTATCCCGCGAGCAGGCCGATGAAGACCAGCAGACCCAGTTCGCGCATCTGGAGCGCACGGGTGAGGCCCCGCTGGAAGGGCGAATGGACCACAGCGACCTTCTCGGCGCTCCGGGGCACCGCCGCCGCCGCAATGGTCTTGTCGTCATCGGTGCGCGGATTGAAATCGCCGGTGACGCGGCCCTCGGAGAGGGTGAGCACGCGATCACTCATGGCCATCACTTCCGGCAACTCGGAACTGATAAGGATGATAGCCGTGCCCTTTTCCGCCAGATCGCAGATGAGCTTGTGAATCTCCGCCTTCGCCCCCACGTCCACACCGCGCGTGGGCTCGTCGAGGATAAGCACCTTGGGGTCCGTGGCGGCCCAGCGGCCAAAGATAACCTTCTGTTGGTTGCCGCCGCTCAGCGTGCC
>JBIJDL010000672.1:0-3167 GCA_044344195.1 Candidatus Hydrogenedentales bacterium | reverse complement strand
AACGCGTTTGATCGACAGCGTGGCCAATGGAACCGCACGCCTCGAACCCGGACCAGACCGTTTCCTGAACCATATTCACCGGGATGACTGCGCGGGCTGTCTGGCTCATTTGATGGGGCTCAAGAATCCGGCCCCCCTCTATCTGGCCACGGACGATGAACCGCGAACCCGCAATGACCTGCTCCGATGGATTGCGGAGCAACTGGGCATGCCCGAGCCGCCCATGATGGAGACCGACGAGGAAGAGGCGCGCCCCTCGGAACGCGGCGGCAACCGCCGCTACCGTAACACTCTCCTTCGCGCGAGTGGCTACTCGTTCAATTACCCCACCTTTCGCGAAGGCTACGGTGAATTGATTGCCGGGCGCGAAATTCCGAACCAATAAATCAAACGCCGGGTGCCACCCACACCCGGCGGAGCGCAGCGGGGAGGATGTGGGTGCAGAGTCTTCGGCTTGGGGATTCAATTTTCTGTATCGAAGTGGCACATTGGCCGAATGAAGCTGGCAAAGCGAAATGCTGCTTATGGGGATTTGCTTGCCACCATTCACGAGAGCTAATCTCGCTACCGCGATTCCCAGCAATATCCGCACTTATTACACCGATAAGATTTGATTACCAGAAGCAATCCAAGCCCCAGAGTCGCATAGACCAGCGCACGCCGCGCGCCCGTCAGCGGCTGGCGCTGCACCATCACGGAGCGGCACTGGAGACAGCGTCGGAAAGCCGTATTGTTCGGATCCACATACTCGTCCAGGTCGACCTTCGCGTTCGTGCTGTCGATAATCTTCCTCGCCCGCTCCAGTTGCTCCGGGAACACACTCACCACATACCCGGATCCGCCCATGGCTTGGTAGCGGCTCCCACGGCGCACCGAGGACTCGATGCCATCCTGGGCGAGCCGACCCTTCACCAGGTAAGCCGTGGCGCTGTTGGGATAGCGCTGAAGTTCGGATAGATTGCTCATGTCAAAAGTCGAAGCCTCAGGAACCGTTCGTCAACAGCGCGTATACCGTCGCCGCATCCGGGGCCGCAAGCAGGGACTCGCGCACCCCCTGCAACTTCATCAGAGAACTGATCGCCGCCAACGTCTTGAGATAGTGGGCGTGCTGGTTGTCCCGCGCCGCCACCATGAAAATAATCTGCACCGGACGCTCGTCCAACGAAACATAGTCCGCCAGCTCGCGCCGGTTGACACCCACGGCAATAACCAGATCGCTGACCGTCGGCAGGCGCACATGGGGCACGCCAATCCCGAAGCCGATTCCGGTGCTCATCAGCGCCTCGCGCTCGAAGACCTCGCGGCGCAATTCGTTGCCGTCCTTCACCTGCGGTGCCGTCACCAGCGCATCCGCCAGGATATTCAGCGCCTCGTTCTTCTGGGTGCAATCAAGCAAGCGGACCCGGTCCAGACTCAGAACGTCCCCCAGCGCAACCGAATCCATACGGAGCGGCTTTGCGGGGCGGGTCAACTTGTTGTCAACCCACTTTTCCACCTCTGACCGCTTGAAACGCCACGTGGTGCCAAGTTTGCCGCACGGAATCTCGCCCTTGTTCGCCCATTCGTACACCGTGCGCTCGGAAACCCGCAGGTAGTCGGCTACCTCTTCCAGAGTCAGTATTTCATGTTCCGCCATCGTTTTTGCCTCGTGATTGTGCTATTTCAGCCACAACAGCGGTGCTGAATCGCCTTCTTTTAGGTTTATGACGACTATACCATGAAAATATTCATCGTAGGGCATAGAATATCATCGTTCTCTACTATACGCTGTCATTTTCAATCTAAAGTCACTTAATCGCATCATTACTGAACAAGCGACCGCGCTCTCCGACGCCCAACGCCCAAAGAGAGCTTGACTCAGGCTGGCTGCCCGATTACCATGGAAGACGGGTAAATTGACACACGTTATTTATGAGAAAGACGCACCATGCTTATTGTTGACGCACTGTTGACCATTTTTGATTTCTTTCGCGCATTGGTTTTCGCGGACCAAGTACCCCAGGACAATTGGCAGGCTGGCGTGTACAATTTTTTCTCCGCGCTGGGAAACCTCTTCGGCCTGTTGGCAGGTTCCCTGTTTGGGTGAACAGCGAAGGCGGACTCAAGTTCTGCCTCCATGAACACAGGGGGGCGCTCCACCGCGTGAGGACAACTCCGCAAAGTTTGTACGGTTGAACCGGCCTCTGGTGTGGGCGGCGGCAGCCTTTACCGCGGGCATCTGGGCCAGTGGCGCGGACCATCACACCCTCTGGTGGCTGGTTGGAATGCTGGCGGCCCTATTGACGGTCTGGTTCCTTCCCAGACCCGTTCCCTATCGCGACGGAATTCCAATCGCCCTCGTTTTTCTACTGGCGGGGGCCGCCCTGGAGATCAATCAGCGCCCCTCGCGACAGGGGGATGCCCTGAGCCACCACAATCGCCAGTACCCGGAATCCATCTACCGCATTGAGGGCACAGTCATGGATGCGCCGATTTACACGGCCGATCTGGATTATGCCCCGGTCCGGCTCTGGGCGGACCAAATTGAAGTCGGCAGCGTGAAATTGGCGGCTCAGGGTGGCATCATCGTCCGGTGGTCCGACCCGCGCCGTCCCCTCCACACCGGGGAGCGGGTTCTCGTTCAGGGGAAACTCGACCCCGTACTCGGCGAGGTCAACCTTGGAATCGGCGGTGCGGAGGATTATTACCGCACGCTGGGTTACCACAGCACCCTGCGCACCCGTGGCGATACCATTCAGTCGATCTCCCGACCGACTTGGAGCATCGGATATTGGGCATCGCGCCTGCGCCACTGGCAGGCCGACGTATTCGCGCGCACCGCACCCGCGGACATCCAGGTATTTTTGCGTGCGGTCTGGCTGGGGGATCGGGCCACGTATAGCGAGGAGGCCTATCGACCCTATCTGGAAACGGGTACCGCCCATATTCTCTCGGTCTCGGGCGTGCATGTGGGCATCGTGTATCTCTCCCTCCATTGGGCGCTCCGGGGCATGCTCAAGAACCGTAAAAAGCGCAACGCCGTGGTCCTGCTGGCCGTCGTGCTCTTCGCGCTGATGAGTGGCGCACGACCCCCGATTCTACGCGCCGCCATCATGATCGGTCTCTATCTCTGGGCGGAATTTCTGGAGCGCGAGTCGGACGCGCCGACCGCCCTGAGCATTGCCGCC